>JBILMF010000126.1:0-8997 GCA_044375655.1 Steroidobacteraceae bacterium
GGAATCGCGGCATCGCCACAGGGTGCGGTCCCATCGCTTGCCGCAGACTCGCTTGCTGATGGCGCGGTGGTGATCGCCGCCATCACCAGCTGCACGAACACGTCCAATCCGCGCAGCGTCATCGCCGCCGGCCTCGTGGCGCGAAACGCGGTGGCGCGTGGCCTGCGTAGCAGGTCGTGGGTCAAGACGTCCTTCGCGCCCGGGTCGAAGGCCGTGGAGCGCTACCTCGAGGACGCAGCACTCCTCGCCCCACTGCGCAGCCTTGGCTTCGGCATCGTGGGGTTCGGGTGCACCTCCTGCAACGGCATGTCCGGTCCGCTGCCCGAGGCCGTCGAGAGACAGATCGTCGTGCGCCGACTGCGCACGGCGGCCGTGCTCTCAGGCAACCGCAACTTCAAAGGCCGGATCCACCCGCACGTCACGGATGCGTATCTGGCATCCCCAGCGCTAACCGTGATCTACGCCCTCGCAGGGTCCATGCGGGTCGATATCGCGCGCGATCCGATCGCTCTGGACCGGGACGGTCGGGAAGTGCGCGTCGACGAGCTGTGGCCGAGCGATGAGGAAATCGACGAACAGGTTCGGCGCCACGTCGGCAGGACGGCATTTCAGGTCGCCTATGACGATCTCTACGCCGGCAGCGGCGACAGCCAAGACGCCAGCGCGGGAACATTGCGCTTCCCCTGGAGCGACAGCAGCAACTACATCCGTCGCCCACCCTACTGGGACGTTGCGCTGAACTCGCCCGGACGTTTCCGGAACATGCGTGCGCTCGCGATCCTCGGCGACAACGTCACGACCGACGACCTGTCGCCCTCGGGCGCGATACTGCCCGACAGCGCCGCCGGGCGATACCTGATCGCCCGTGGCGTCAGCCCGGAGGATTTCAATTCCTACGGAACTCGTCGCGGAGACCACGAGGTGGCGATGCGTGCGACATTCGCAAACCATCGCCTGAAGAACGAAATGAGCCCCGCCGAAGAGGGTTCCATGACGCGTCTCGAACCGGATGGCACCCTCATGCCGTTGTTCGAGGCGGCTCAGGTCTATGCCCGGCGACACGAGGAGCTGGTGGTGATCGCCGGCAAGAACTACGGCTGCGGCTCATCGCGCGACTGGGCGGCAAAGGGGATTCGACTGCTGGGTGTGCGCGCGGTGATCTGCGAAAGCTTCGAGCGCATTCATCGCAGCAATCTCGTCGCCGTCGGCGTGCTGCCGCTCGAGTTTTCGCCCGGAGTCTCCCGCGAATCGCTCGGCCTCGACGGGAGCGAAACCTTCACTCTCGAAGGTCTGGAGCAAGGTGCCGAACCAGGTGCGGACACTACGCTCGCGATCCGCAGGCGGGACGGTCACGAGTCCCGTGCGGTGCTCAAGTGCCGGATCGACACCGAAGAGGAGCAGCGCATCTTCGCGGCCGGGGGACTACTGCGGCGAATCAGCCAGGAAATTCTCGCGCCCGATTCAGGCGGCGCCGCAGCATGATTCGCGACACCGATACGAGTGTGCAACTACGAATTCCCGCCGTATACATGCGCGGGGGCACCAGCAAGGGTGTCTTCTTCGTGGCCGATGATCTGCCTGCATCGACCGAGCAGCGCGACCGCCTGCTGCTTCGCATCCTCGGCAGCCCCGACCGCTACGGCAAGCAGATCGACGGCATGGGCGGGGCGACCTCCAGCACCAGCAAGGTGGTCATCGTCTCGCCATCGACGCGCGCGGACTGCGACGTGGACTACCTGTTCGGGGCCGTCGCCATAGACGTTCCGCTGATCGACTGGTCCGGGAACTGCGGCAACCTCAGCGCTGCCGTCGGCCCGTTTGCCATCGGTGCGGGTCTTGTACAGGTGCCCGCCGATGGCGCGGCCACGGTGCGGATCTGGCAGACCAACATCGGAAAGAAAATCATCGCCCACATACCCATGCGGAACGGCGAGGTCGTTGAGCTGGGGGATTTCGAGCTGGACGGCGTGACATTTCCGGCCGCGGAGATCAAGCTCGAGTTTCTCGACCCCGGCGTGGACGCGGGGACGGCCGGCGGGACCGGCATGTTTCCGACCGGCCGAATGATCGATCAGCTGCAAGTGCCGGGTGTGGGCACCGTTCCTGCAACCCTGATCGACGCAGGCAACGCGACGATATTCGTCGATGCGGTGAGCCTCGGTCTGGAGGGAACGGAGCTGCAGGAAGACGTGAATCGGCGGCCGGATATCCTCGAGCGGGCCGAGGCCATTCGCGCCCACGGAGCCGTTGCGATGGGCTTCGGGCGCACGGCCCGCGAGATCACCGAGCAGCGACCGCACACGCCGAAGCTCGCGTTCGTCGCGAGCGCCGCCGACTATGTGGCAGCGGACGGCACATGCGTTTCCGCGGCATCCATCGACCTGCTCGCGCGGATCTTCTCGATGGGGCAGCTGCATCACGCGATGACAGGAACCGGTGCGATAGCAATAGCCGCAGCGGCGTGTACCCCCGGCACGCTCGTCAATCGCCTGATCGGCAGGAGTGGCGCAGACCGCGTTCGGTTCGGGCACCCGTCGGGAACGCTGCACGTAGGCGTAGACGCGGTTCAAATGGATGGCCGATGGTCGATCAGGCGCGTCCTCCTGAGTCGATCCGCCCGTCGACTGATGGAAGGGTGGGTTAGAGTGCCTGCCCCGCACGAATGAGTTCGCTGCTGACAGTTCGCGAGGATCTCGCGCCCGGGGGGCTGCTCCGCGTGGCCGTCAACTACGGCAACCCTGTGCTCGCCAGCAGACATCCCGTGACCGACGAGCCGCAGGGCGTATCCGTCGAACTGGCCCGCGAGATTGCCCGTCGCATCCAGGTTCCGCTGCGCCTGGAGTCGTTCGAGTCTGCACGGCGGGTCTGCGAGGCTGCAGCGGAGGGTGCGTGGGACATCGCCTTCCTCGCGATCGACCCGGCTCGCGCCACGAGGATTGCATTCACGGACCCGTACACCTTGATCGAAGGGACATTCCTCGTTCGCGCCGACTCCCCGCACGAGACCATCGGGGAACTCGATAGCACGAACGTCCGGATTGCCGTCGGGCACGGCGCGGCATACGACCTGTTTCTGAGCCGGAGCCTCACTCGCGCGACGCTGGTGCGCGCGTCGACCTCCGACGGCGCCATCGACTTGTTCGCGAACTCCGGGCTCGACGCCGCCGCAGGCGTGCGGCAGGTGCTCGAGTCCTACGCAGCACGGCACGCCGGGTTTCGAGTGATCCCGGGGCGATTCATGGAAATCGCGCAGGCGATAGCCATCCCCCGGGAGCGGCAGCGCGCGCTCGAGCACCTGCAGAGCTTCGTGCGGGATGCGGGCGTCCGCGAACTGGTCAGCCGATCATTGGCTGACGGAGCGGCGAGGTTGATGCGCTGATGAATGCCCCGGAACAGACGCTGTCGACGCGCCGTCAGTTCATGCAGGCGATGGTGTCCGCGGGTGGCGGATATCTGCTTGCGGCGCACTTCACGCCACTCGGCGCAGCCCAGACGCAGACCGCGCTCAGCACGCCTACAACGGCGCAGCCGATCGCGACGCAGCCGATCGCGACGCAGATAGCCCCGTCCGTGCTGATCCGGATCGAGGCAGATGGCACCGTGAGAATCCTCGCGCCGCGTCCCGACATGGGTCAGGGTGTCAAGACCTCCGGCCCGATGCTGGTTGCCGAGGAACTCGACGCAGACTGGTCGCGAGTGGTGGTGGAGCAGGCCCACGCCGATCCCGCGATATTCGGCTCGCAGTACATCGGGGGCTCGCGCTCCACGCCGGGCAGTTGGGAGATGCTCCGTCGATGCGGAGCGACCGCGCGAGCGATGCTGATTGCCGCTGCGGCAACGGCGTGGAATGTACCGGCGGGACAGTGCTCGACCGATGCGGGTTTTGTCCTGCATGGCGAGACAGGACGCCGCCTCTCCTACGGCGACCTTGCGGCGCGCGCGGCTGCAGTGCCCGTGCCTGACCCGACGTCCCTCGTTCTGAAGAGTCGAGGTCAGTACAGGATCATCGGGCAGTCCATACGCAATGTGGATGCCCCCGCGATCGTGACGGGTGCACCGCTGTACGCCATGGACGTGCACCTGCCAAACATGCGCTACGCGGCCATCGCGCGCGCTCCCGCGCTGCGGGCGAAGCCGCTCCGCGGCAACTATGACGAGGTCCGACGGCTGCCAGGGGTGATCGACGTTTTCCCGTTGGAGGGCTACGGCGAGAACAACGCCGAAGCCATCGCCTGCGTCGTCGTGATCGCGGACTCGACCTGGCACGCGTTTCGGGCGAAGCAGGCACTGCGGGTCGAGTGGGATGCGGGCACCGGATCCCGGGACAGCTGGACCGAGTCCCGGGCGGCTGCGAAGCGACTATGGACGGGACGCGGCAGCCAGATACTGCGACAGAACGGCAGCGTCGATGCGGCCTTCGACAAACCATACCGCAGCCTGCGCGCCGAGTACGCGTATCCGTTCCTAGCGCATGCGACGCTCGAACCGCAGGTCTGCACCGCGTGGATCCGCGACGGCCGTTGCGAGCTGTGGGCGCCCGCGCAGAGCATCGACGTCTCCCGCCCCGCCATCGCGCGGATGCTCGGAATGCCGCTGGAGAACGTGACCGTGCACCTGCCGCGGCTCGGCGGTGGCTTCGGTCGTCGGCTGATGTTCGACTTCATGACCGAGTCGGTGCTGATCGCGCAGCGTGTCGCCGGACCGGTCAAAGTCGTGTGGACGCGTGAAGACGACTTCCAGTACGACTACTACCGACCCGCAGGATTTCACGGCTACGAGGCAGCGCTCGACCGGAACGGCGACCTCACTGGCTGGCGCCATCATTTCGTGACGTTCAGCTACAACGGAAGGGTACCGGTTGGCACCGGGATCATCGATCCCAACGAGTTTCCGATGCCGGTGATCGCCAACGCCGAGCTGACGCAGTCCTTGTTGCCGCTCGCTACGCGCACCGGTCCGTGGCGCGCGCCGCGATCAAACGGCATTGCGTTTGCCCAGCAGGGATTCCTCAACGAGGTTGCACTCGCGGCGGGGCGCGATCATGTCGAGTTCCTGATCGCTCTGCTCGGGCGGCTGCCGCGTCTCGAGCCGGGTCAGGCCGGTCTGAATCCGGACCGGGCGATCCGCGTGATCCGGCTGGCCGCGGAAAAGGCGGGCTGGGGACGCAGATTGCCCCGGGGCCGCGGCCTGGGCATTGCGTTCTACTTCTCGCACGCCGGTCACTTTGCAGAGGCGGTGGAGCTTTCCGTCGACCGCGCAAAGCGGATCCGGATCCATCAGATCACCGTTGCGGGCGACATCGGTCTCATCGTGAATCCGCTCAACGCCGAGCATCAGGTGGTCGGCTCCGTCATCGATGGCCTGAGCGCCGCGATCGGCCAGCAGATCACGATGGAACAGGGCGCCGTGCAACAGGCGAACTTTCATCAGTACCCGCTGCTGCGAATTCCCCAGACCCCGCCGGTGCGCGTGTACTGGGTGGACAGCGGCTTCCCGCCAACCGGTGTGGGTGAACCGGCGCTGCCACCGCTCGCGCCTGCACTGACGAATGCGATCTACGCCGCGTCGGGCGTGCGGGTGCGCGAATTGCCGCTGTCCGCGTCCGGATACTCGCTGGCATGACGCTACCGGTTCGCGCACGGACCCGCTTGCCCAGCACCCGGCAGTCCAGTCGGCCGCCGCGTCGGTCCTGAACCATGCTCACGCTGCTCGGATTCGGCATGGTGATCGCGTTCATGACGCTGATCATGACCCGGCGTGCGCTGCCGCTCGTGGCACTGATCATCGTCCCGATCGTGTTCGGCTTTCTCGCCGGGTTCGGACCTGACGAGCTCGGCCGCATGATGATCGACGGCCTGCGGAAAATCGCGCCGACCGGTGTAATGCTGATGTTCGCGATCCTGTACTTCGGCGTGATGATCGACGCGGGGTTGTTCGACCCCCTCGTTCAGCGGGTTGTCGCTGCAGCGCGCGGCGATCCCCAGCGCGTCCTGATCGGTACGGCGCTGCTGGCTTCGATCGTCTCCCTCGATGGCGATGGCTCCACGACCTACATGATCACCTGCGCCGCCATGCTGCCGCTGTATCGACGGCTAGGCATGGACGCCTTGGGCCTCACCTGCGTCACCATGCTCGCCAATGGCGTCATGAATCTGACGCCGTGGGCTGGACCGCTTGCCCGAGCCGCCACTGCGCTTCAAGTCGACCCGGCCGAGGTATTCATTCCGATGATCCCCGTGATGGGTGTCGGCGCTGCCGGGGTTTTCGCGCTCGCATGGATCCTCGGGCGCCGGGAGCGCGCGCGGTTGGGCGTCGTCGTGTGGCCGTCCGGAACCGACGCCACCGCGAGACCTGTCGATGCTGCCGTCGACGGGCAGGACCTGCGCCGGCCGCGGCTGCGGGTGTTCAACGCCATTCTGACCTTCGCGCTGCTCGCAGCACTGGTCGCCGGCGCGCTGCCCCTGCCCGTGCTTTTCATGATCGCCCTGTCGCTTGCTCTGGTCGTCAACTATCCGCGGCTCGCGGACCAGCGGGCGCGCATCGCTTTCCACGCTCCAAACGTGCTGGCGGTCGTGTCGGTCATCTTCGCGGCCGGCGTGTTCGCCGGAATCCTCGAAGGCACCGGCATGATCGGGTCGATGTCAGGCAGCTTCCTCGCCCTTTTGCCGGCTGAGTTGGGACCGTACATGGCACCCATCACGGCTCTCGCGAGCTTGCCGTTCACGTTCTTCATCTCGAACGACGCGTTCTACTTCGGCGTACTGCCGATTCTCGCGGATGCAGCCGAGGCATATGCGATAACTCCCGTCGAGATCGCCCGGGCATCGCTGATCGGTCAGCCGCTGCACCTGCTGAGCCCGCTCGTGCCATCGACCTATCTGCTGGTAGGCCTTGCCGGCGTCGACTTCGGTGACCACCAGCGCTACACGGTCAAGTGGGCTGTGACCATCTGCCTTCTCATGCTGCTCGGCGCACTGCTGCTCGGAACATTTCCGCTGGTGCGGTGACGCCGGTGATGGCGGGATGCGGTCGCCGCCGTGGCAAGATTTGTCTGTTCGTAAACCTCGATCGATTCCTGTGGAAATTCCTCGAACGAGAAAATCCCACTTCTCAATCCTTCACCTCGGGGGTCTTCACCTCGGGGGGGATTACCGCGCGACCCACCGCCTCGGCGACTTGCTGTGCAATCGTCTGTTCGAGTTCAGTCACCCGACTCGCCAAGCCGTTGGCCCGCGCTCTTTCCTCGGCAGTCTGCTTCTCCGCGGCATTGAGCCGGTCGGCAATCTGGTCCGCCTCTGTGCGGGTCTGGGCGTAGGCGCTCTCCGCCTGCACCACGCGAGCGCGTAGCGCCTCAGCCTCGGCTTGAACCTCCGCCAGTTTGGCTCCGGTTTCGGCCGCCTTGGCGCTCCTCTGGAGAAGCGCATTCTCGAGCTCGCTCACGCGGGTTGCCAAGCCGTTGGCTCGTGCTCCCGCCTCGATAGTCTGCTGTTCCGCAACACTGAGCCGCTCAGCAATCTGATCCGCCTCCGCACGACTCTGCCCGTAGGCTCTCTCCGCCTGCGTCAGTCGAGCACGCAGCGCAGCAGACTCGGCCGCGGTCTGCGCCGGGTCGCTCCCGATGCGCGCAACCTTCGCGCGCTCCTGTGCCAGAGCGTCTTCTAGCTCAGTCACGCGGCTCGCGAAGTCATTGATCGGCATCAGCAGCGAACTCGCGCCGTTAAAGCCCAGGCGGATCTCGTCGAGTCTTGCGTGGTCGCTCGTGCTCTCGCCCTCGGCAGCCCACTTGCGAAAGATTCCAAAGACCTCACGCAGCCAGTCCGCCAACGTCAGATCGTTCAGCGTGCTGTCATCCGAAAGGGTGTGATGACGATATTCACCGGAAAGGAAACTCGAGATTTCGCGCGCCCGGCTTGCACTGAGAGACGGCCAAGTCAGCCCCAGAGCGTCACCCGCACGGCGAAGTACCTCCGGCCAGCACCGCAACAGGTCGTCATAGGCCACTGTGACTCGCACATTTCCTCTGGAAAAATACTCAGCATCGAGCACGTGACGCAACCAGAGGAGTGCACCGAGCGCGGGACTCATGTTGTTACGAGCCGCAAGAGAGGCAGCGACCTCCATGGGATTTCGGACCGGCAACAGTACACGCGGGGCAACATGACTCGACTTGAGAGCATTTAACCAGACCGGCGCGAACCGACAGATCCGGGGGTCCTTGAGGACAAAGAGATAGGAGTTGCCATACTCAGACTCGAGCAAGCGCTCGGCGTCCCGAAAGGTTTCGGCCGCCTTCGGTGAGCGGAACCAGTCGGCGTGAAAAGGAAGCCAGTCATTCCAGCGCGAACCAACCGAAGCGAGCAGCCGATCGTTCCAGTCGACAACCGCCCCGGACTCCCAATGACCGGTTACATTACCGACGCCGGGTCCCATGAGTGTCCTAGGGAGATCGCAGCCGGCGAGCGCCAGCACACGCGACAGAGCCGAGGTGCCGGAACGGTGCATCCCCAAGACCACGATCCCGAAGCGTTGACTCGCCGTGGTCTGGACTTCGTCATCTGGCTTGACGGAGAGATCAGTCATTAGTCGTTCCTGAGCATTTCACATTCACGCGGCCTGCATCCCGATTTCTCGATGCCAGCGCAAGTTGTAGCCCGCAGCGCACGAGAGGACGTGCAAAGCATCACCGAGCGCTCCTTTGAGTCGATTTCAGCGTAAGCGACAGTCGTCTTTCAAATGTCCGATGACAGGCTCAACGGCCTGACGACGCTTCACCCATGACCATTGTCTTCGGGTGAGTCTCTTCGGTTTGCCGCGGTGCAGGATGTCTACGCCCTCGAGGTTTCGACCCCGGTAGCCGAGATCCACGATGGTGAACCGCTTGAGCTTCTTGGACCAAGTTCAGAGTTAGTTTCCGGCGTTGATGACACTCTGATCCATCGTTCTCGAAGCCATTTTCCGGGCATATTGTACGGGCGCCAAGTCGTTGAGACCCTGGTG
>JBILMF010000172.1:0-5718 GCA_044375655.1 Steroidobacteraceae bacterium
TTACGGGAACTGCATGGTATAAAGCGCGGCCTTTTTTGGCAACGTAAACAACCCCACACGCATATCGAGATATCGGTTGCTGGGTGTCCCAAGGTCCTTCGGGGCGGCGGGATGGCAACCGAGATATGCGGAGGCTTAACCCGACAAGGAGTGCTTTATGCCCAGCGTGTCCATGCGACAGATGCTGGAAGCGGGTGTCCACTTCGGACATCAGACCCGCTTCTGGAACCCGAAAATGGCTGAATTCATTTTCGGCGAGCGCAACAAGATCCACATCATCAATCTCGAGAAGACGCAGCCTATGTTCGTCGAGGCTGCAAAGTTCATCCACGGAGTTGCCGCGGACGGCGGCACCGTGCTGTTCGTCGGCACCAAGCGCTCGGCCCGCGAGCCGATCGAGAAGGAGGCCGCGCGCGCCGGCATGCCGTTCGTCAATCAGCGCTGGCTCGGTGGCATGCTCACCAACTTCAAGACGGTGCGCCAGTCGATCAAGCGGCTCGCCGATCTCGCCGAGATGAAGTCCAACGGCTCGCTCGACAAGCGCGGCAAGAAGGAAGGCACGATGCTGCGCCGCGAGCTCGAGAAGCTCGAGCGCTCGCTCGGCGGCATCAAGGCCATGGAGTCGCTGCCCGACGCCATCTTCGTGGTCGACGTCGGCCACGAGAAGATCGCGGTGCACGAGGCGAACAAGCTCGGCATCCCGGTGGTCGCCATCGTCGACACCAACTGCTCCCCTGACGGCGTCGACTACGTCGTGCCCGGCAACGACGACGCGATGCGCGCCATCCAGCTCTACGCGGCCGGCATCGCCGATGCGGTCCTCGAGGGACGCACGGCATCGCCCATGCTCGCGGTCACCGAAGACGAGTTCGTCGAACTCGACGAGAGCGGTAATCCGAAGCCGAAGCAGGCGCGCGGCGGCAAGCCGCGCCGCGAGGCGTCGGTGCGCGCCGCCCGCCGCGGTGCTCCGGCTGCACCACCCCGTCGGCGTCCGCAGCCCTCGGTGGCGGCGCCTGTCATAGAGACCGAGCCTCCAGAGGCGGTGGCCACCGACATCCCGGAAGCGGCCGAGGGTGAGGTTGCCCCGGCCACCAGCGCCTCGGCACCGCGGCGCAAGACCACCGGCGCGGGCGCACCGCGGCGGCGTGGTTGAGCGCGGGGATCTGCCAATGAGCATTACTGCCGAAGCGGTCAAACAGCTCCGCGAACGTACCGGCGCGGGCATGATGGAGTGCAAGAAGGCGCTGGTGGAGACCAACGGCGATCTCGACGCCGCGGCCGAACTCATGCGCAAGCAGGGTCTAGCCAAGGCCGACAAGAAGGCGACTCGCGTCGCCGCCGAAGGGGTCATCGCCCTCGAGAAGTCGGCCGACGGCAAATCCGCGGCCATGGTGGAAATCAATTGCGAGACCGACTTTGTCGCTCGCGAAGCTGACTTCCAGGGTTTCTCGGCGGACGTCGCCAGACTCGTTCTGGCAGCCGGCCCCGCGGATGCCGGGGCATTGAACTCCCTGCAGCTCGCATCCGGCGAGAGCGTCGATGAGCGTCGACGCGCGCTGGTCGCCAAGATCGGCGAGAACATCTCGGTACGCCGGCACGCGACGCTGTCCTCGTCCGGCTTCCTCGGCGCGTATCGGCACGGGTCGCGCATCGGCGTGCTGGTGGCCATCGAGGGCGGCTCGGCCGAGCTCGCGCACGATATCGCGATGCATATCGCCGCCAGCAACCCCGAGTATCTCTCCGCTGCCGACGTCCCCGCCGATGTGGTGGCCAAGGAGCGCGAGATCGAGACCGAGAAGGCGCTCGCCGAGGGCAAGCCCGCGGAGATCGTCGCCAAGATGGTCGAGGGCCGTTTGCGCAAGACCCTCAACGAAAAGGCGCTGCTCGGACAGCCCTTCGTCAAGGATCCCGACCAGACCGTCGAGAAGCTGCTGAAGGCCGCCAAGGCGCAGGTCAAGGCCTACCAGCGGTTCGAGGTCGGCGCCGGCATCGAGAAGAAGCAGGACGACTTCGTCGGCGAGGTCATGGCACAGGTCAAGGCTAGCAGCGGCAAGTAGGCCGCTGCCCCGACACCAAGGAAAACCCCGCCGCGGCGGGGTTTTCTTCAAGGGGGCGGTGTTCCCCGGTGCGGGTGGCGGTTGCTTCTTGGGTGGCGATTTCCTCGGGGGAGGCGTGCGATGTCAGCGACGGGCGTCAGGTACAAGCGGATCCTCGTGAAACTCTCCGGCGAGGCCCTGATGGGTAGCGCCGACTACGGCGTCGATCCGGCGGTGCTCAAGCGCATCGCCCTTGAGATCCAGGAACTCGTCGGTTGCGGCGTGCAGGTCGCGGTGGTCATCGGCGGCGGCAACATCTTCCGCGGCGAGGGGCTCGCCCGCTCCGGCATGGACCGAGTCACCGGCGATCACATGGGCATGCTGGCCACGGTCATGAACTGCCTCGCCATGCAGGACGCGCTGGAGAGCATCGGCTGCTACGCCCGGGTGATGTCCGCGATCCGCATCAACGAGGTTTGTGAGGACTACATCCGCCGCCGCGCGATCCGCCACCTTGAGAAGGGGCGGGTGGTGCTGTTCGCCGCCGGCACCGGCAACCCGTTCTTCACCACCGACACCGCCGCTTCCCTGCGTGCCATCGAAGTCGGTGCGGAACTGCTGGTCAAGGCGACCAAGGTCAATGGCATCTACTCCGCCGATCCGATGAAGGACCCCGCGGCGGTGCGCTATCCTCGGCTCACCTTCGACAGGGTGCTCGACGAGCGGCTCGCCGTCATGGACGCGACCGCAATCGTCATGTGCCGAGACAACAAGGTGCCGCTGCAGGTCTACAACCTGACGAACGCCGGCGATCTGCTGCGCATCGTGCGTGGCGAGGACGTCGGTACCGTGGTGACGAACTCCTGAGGTAGACGACGATGATCGAAGATTTCAAAAAGGATGCCACCGCGCGCATGGCCAAGTGCGTGCAGCAGTTCCAGGCCGACCTCAAGAAGCTGCGCACCGGACGCGCGCACCCGAGCCTCGTCGAGAATCTCCGGGTCGACTACTACGGCAACGAGACCCCGCTCTCGCAGCTCGCCAACATCAGCGTCGAGGATGCGCGCACGCTGGTGATCACCCCCTGGGACAAGAGCGCGGTGCAGTCTGTTGAAAAGGCCATATACAAGTCCGATCTCGGCCTCACGCCGAACACCGCAGGCGCGGTGATCCGCGTGCCGCTGCCACCGCTCACCGAGGAGCGCCGCCGCGACATCACCAAGGTGGTCCGTGGCGATGCCGAGAACGCCCGCGTGGCGGTGCGCAACGTCCGGCGTGACGTGCTGCAGGACGTCAAGGAAGCGCAGAAAGAAAAGCTGATCAGCCAGGACGAGGAGAAGAAGGCGCAGGAGGAGATCCAGAAGCTCACGGACAAGCACGTGGCAGAGATCGACGCCGCGCTGGCTGTCAAAGAAAAAGAAATCATGCAGGTCTGAGGATCGCAGGTCCTTCCCGCCCGTGGCTTTGCCGCACCACATCGCGATCGTCATGGACGGGAATGGCCGCTGGGCCGAGGCCCGCGGCGAGCCACGTACCGCCGGACATCGGGCGGGCGTCGAGCCGGTGCGCAAGGTTATCCGCGAGTGCGCCCGCCTCGGGGTCGAGGCACTCACGCTGTTCGCCTTTTCGAGCGAGAACTGGCGCCGTCCCGAGACCGAAGTGGCGACCCTCATGGGGCTCTTCATGGACACGCTGGAGCGCGAGGTGGAGGAACTGCACGCGAACCGGGTACGCCTGCGCATCATCGGCAATCGTCAGCGCCTTGCGGTGCGCCTGCAGCAGCGCATTGCCGAGGCGGAGGCGCTGACCGCCGTCAACGACGGCCTGCGGCTGCAGGTGGCGGTGAGCTACGGCGGGCGCTGGGACGTGCTCGAGGCGGTACGGCGGCTCGCGGCGCAGGCGGCTAGCGGTGCAATCCGTGCCGCCGATATCGACGAGGAGATGCTCGCCGGCGAGCTGCAGCTTGCGGGGTTGCCCGATCCCGACCTGTTCATCCGCACCGGTGGCGACCATCGGGTCAGCAACTTCCTGCTGTGGAACATCGCTTACGCCGAGCTCTACTTCACCGACCTGCTGTGGCCGGATTTCGACGAGGCGGAACTGCAGCGCGCCATCGAGGACTTCGCCGGGCGCGAGCGCCGTTTCGGGCTCACCGGAGCCCAGGCGGGCGGGCCGAGGCAGTGAGCCGTTATTCCGGTCTGCGCGAGCGGGTCCTGACCGCCCTCGTGCTCGCGGCCGCGCTGCTGATCGTGCTGTTCGCACTTTCGCCAATGTTCACCACGATGCTCGTCGCCGTCGTCGTGCTGGCGGGCGCTTGGGAGTGGTCGGCCTTCCTGCAAGTCCGTCGGCGTGCTCTGCGCCACGCCTACATGCTGCTCGTGGGGCTCGGCTACGCGCTCGCCTGGACCTATGCGCAGGGCCCGGGTGCGCTGTCCTGGCTGCTCGGGTTCGCGGCCATTTGGTGGCTGCTGGCGCTCGCCTGGGTGGTGCTCGCGCCGACGCGCGGCACCCCGATCACCGCCGCCGTTGCCGGGCTGCTCGTTCTCATCCCCGCGGGGGTGGCGCTGCAGCGTCTGCGTTTCGAGGACAACGGCGCTTGGCTGCTGTTGTTCGCACTCGGCGTGGTGGTCGCCGCGGATGTCGGCGCCTACTTTGCCGGTCACCGCTTCGGTCGTCTGCGGCTGGCGCCGCGGGTGTCGCCGGGCAAGAGCTGGGAGGGTGTCATCGGCGGGGTGCTCGCCTCGCTGCTGGTCGCGGCGATCGGGGCTCGGCTCCTCGACTGGCCCGCGCTTGCGGTGCTGCCTATGGCCGCCGCGGCCGCGGCGTTCTCGGTAGTCGGCGACCTCACCGAGAGCCTGATGAAACGTCAATCCGGCCTCAAGGACAGCGGCGGACTCTTTCCCGGGCATGGCGGCGTGCTCGATCGCTTCGACAGCCTGTCGGCGGGGGTGCCGATCTTCGTGCTCGGACTGCTGAAGGCGGGTCTCATCGGGGGCGCGGCCGGATGAGCGGACCTATCGGTGTCGTCGTCCTCGGCTCGACCGGCACGATCGGCGACAACACTCTGGATGTCATCGGCCGTCACCCGGAGCGGTTCCGCGTGGCGGCCCTCGGCGCACGACGCGACCATGAGAAGCTGCTGCTCCAGTGCCGCAGCTTCCGGCCGGAATACGCGGCACTGGCCGAGCCTGCGGCGGCGCAGGCGCTCGAGCGCGGGCTGCGCGCTGCCGGGCTGCCGACGCGCGTGCTCGCGGGCGAGTCGGCGCTCGATGAGATTGCCGCGCTGCCGCAGGCCCCGTACGTGATGGCGGGGATAGTCGGGGCCGCCGGGCTAGCCTCCTCGCTGGCAGCCGCGCGTGCCGGCAAGCGGCTCATGATCGCCAACAAGGAGCCGCTGGTCATGGCGGGTCCCATCCTCATCGAAGCTGCGCGTTGCGGCGGCGCTACGCTGCTGCCCATCGACAGCGAACACAATGCGATCTTCCAGTGCTGGCCGGGGGGGGCCGAGACCGGGCGCGCGCCCGCCGGTGTCCGCCGCATCCTGCTCACCGCCTCCGGAGGGCCGTTCATCGACTGGAGCGCCGAGCAGCTCGAGCGGGCGACGCCCGAGCAGGCTTGCAAGCACCCGAAGTGGGTGATGGGACGCAAGATCTCGGTCGACTCGGCCACCCTGATGAACAAA
>JBILMF010000043.1:0-21062 GCA_044375655.1 Steroidobacteraceae bacterium
CGCCCGTGGCGGGCCGCGGCAGCCACGATGGCGGCAGCCACCGCGTCGGCACCCAGAGCAAGCGCTGCCGAATCCGCTGGCACGAACACGCGCAGCGCCGCGCTGCCCGTCGCCGCGCTGCTGTTCCCTGCGCCGCCCTGCCCTGCGCCGCTCATCGCTCGCGCTCCCGGCGCTCGAGCGCCTGCGCGATACGCGGCCAGTCGGCGCGTGCGACCAGCTCGTCGCCCACCAGCGCAGCCGGCGCCACCGAACAAAGGCCAAGGCAGAACACCGGCTCCAGCGTAACCGCACCATCGGCGCTGGTGCCGTGCCATGAGGTTCCGAGCCGCTCGCAAGCCTGCGCGGCGAGCGCCTCGCCGCCCATCGCCTGGCAAGCCTCTGCACGACAAAGCTTGAGGCTGGTACGGCCTGCCGGTTCGCGCCGGAAGTCGTGATAGAAGGTGATGATGCCGTGCACCTCGGCACGCGACAAATTGAGTGCCTCGGCAACCTGGGCGGTCGCGGCATCGGGCAGGTAACCGAAGGCCGCGTGCAGCGCCCTCAGCACCGGCAGAGCCGCACCCTCGAGATGCCGGTTCGCCTCGATGATCGCCGCCGCCTTGCCCGCATCCCACGTCATCCGTCGACTCCTAGAACATGCCGACGACCCGACCGGTGTCGTCAATGTCGATGTTGCAGGCTGCGGGCGTTGCCGGCAAACCCGGCATGGTCATGAGGTCGCCGCAGATCATGACGATGAATTCGGCACCGGCTGCCAGCCGCACCTCACGGATGTTCACTACGTGCCCGCTGGGCGCGCCGCGCAGCTTCGGGTCCGTCGAGAAGGAATACTGGGTCTTGGCCACGCACACTGGGTAGTGGCCATAGCCGCTCTCCTGCAGCTGACGGATGCTCGCACGGACCTTGGCGTCCGCCGTGATGTCCGCGGCACCGTACAGCTCTGTCGCCACTTTGCGGATCTTGTCCCAGAGCGGCAGCGCATCCTCGTACAGCGTGCTGAAGTGGTTGGGCTGCACCGCGAGGCGTACCACCTCCTCGGCCAGTTCGGTGGCGCCGGCGCTGCCCTCGGCGAAGTGCCGTGACGTGACTACGCGAACGCCGAAATGGCCAACCTGCTCATGCAGCGCCTGCAACTCGGCGGCAGTGTCCTCTGCGCGGTGGTTGATCGACACCACGCAGGGCAGACCCAGGCGATCGCGCACGTTGCTGATGTGCCGCTCGAGGTTTGCCATGCCTTTCTGCAGAGCGGCGACGTTCTCGGTCCGCAGATCGACCACCTCGACCCCGCCGTGATACTTGAGGGCGCGTACAGTGGCCACGATCACCGCGGCTGCGGGTCTTAGACCGGCTTTGCGGCACTTGATGTCGATGAACTTCTCGGCGCCGAGGTCGGCGCCGAACCCGGCCTCGGTGACCACGTAGTCGCCGAGCTTGAGCGCGGTGCGGGTGGCGATCACCGAGTTGCAGCCGTGCGCGATGTTGGCGAATGGTCCGCCGTGAATGATCGCCGGGTTGTTCTCCAGCGTCTGCACCAGATTCGGCGCGAGCGCGTCCTTCAGCAGCACGGTCATCGCTCCGTGGGCCTTGAGATCACGCGCGAGGATCGGCCTCTGGTCGCGGGTGTAGCCGACGACGATCCGGCCGAGACGCTCCTTGAGATCGCCGAGGCTGGTCGCGAGACAGAAGATTGCCATCACCTCCGAGGCGACGACGATGTCAAAACCGTCCTCGCGCGGAAAACCGTTGCCCGTGCCGCCAAGCCCGACCGTGATCTGCCGCAGCGCACGATCGTTTACGTCGACCACCCGTCGCCAGGTGATGCGCCGCAAATCGAAGCCGAGTTCGTTGCCGTGGTGGATATGGTTGTCGATCATCGCCGCCAACAGATTGTTGGCGAGCGCGATCGCGGCGAAGTCGCCGGTGAAGTGCAGGTTGATGTCCTCCATCGGCACGACCTGGGCGTAGCCGCCGCCGGCGGCACCGCCCTTGATCCCGAACACGGGCCCGAGCGCGGGCTCGCGCAGGCAGACGACGGCGCGCTTGCCAATGCGGTTCAGTGCGTCGCCGAGACCCACGGTGGTGGTGGTCTTGCCCTCGCCCGCCGGCGTCGGCGAAATCGCGGTCACCAGGATCAGTCGACCGTCGGGACGATCGGCTAGCGAGTCGATGTACGGCAGCGACAACTTGGCCTTGTGCCGACCGTAGGGCTGCAGCGCGTCTTCGGGGATCCCGAGACGGTCGGCTGCGAGCGCGGCAATGGGCCGCAACTTCGCTGCCTGCGCAATTTCGATGTTGTTCTTCAAGAGATCATCCGCCGTTGGGGACAGGGCCGATCTTGGGCGGGCGATAGGCCATTAGCGCGCCAGAATACGCCATCCCGCAGAATGGATGCGACCGCATCTGAAGGCTGCGCGCGGCCATCTCGACCGTCTGCGTCCTCATGACACGTCGGTCGTCAGATATCCGGTTTCCTGCCACAATGGTCCCATCGCCGTGCTGCCGGCGAACGGGTCACGACCATGACTTTCTCGCTCATCAAGGCGCAGTACCAGATCGTGCAGACGGCCAAATCCTTGGCGCGCACACGCGACGTCCCCAGCACCCCCCCCTCGAAGCAACCGGATGCCCGTCGGCGTGTCGCCGCCTTTGAGTCGCGAGGATCCGCGGCTGGGAGGTAATGTCGATGGGGAACGCGAGGCTGCTGCTGGTGGATGACGATAGGGCTCTCGCCGACATGCTCGGCGAATACCTTGAACTGCAGGGTTTCCAGGTCGAGGCGGTCGACAGTGGCGAACTCGCGCTCGCCGCGCTGGCACGGCGGTCGCCCGACCTCGTGGTGCTCGATATCGGTTTGCCCGGCATCGACGGCCTCGAGACCCTGCACCGCCTGCGCCGGCAGCATTCCGTCCCGGTGATCATGCTGACCGCGCGCGGCGAAGAGCATGACCGCATCGCGGGTCTGGTCGCGGGCGCCGACGACTACCTGTCGAAGCCCTTCAATCCGCTGGAACTCGCGGTGCGCATCCGCGCCGTGCTCAAGCGCAGCGCCGGCGGCGGCGCGGAAACCGCCGCGCCGGCTCCCGGCTTCGGCAATCTGGTGCTGCATGCGCGGCGCCGCGAGGTGCGCGTCGATGACCGACCAGTCACGCTGACCGCCACCGAACTGCGGATCCTTGAAGCCTTGCTGCAGCGGCGCGGCGAGGTGCTGTCGCGCGGGGATCTGACCGAGATCGCCATGGGGCGGCCGCTCGAAGCCTATGACCGCAGCATCGACACTCTGGTGAGCAAGTTGCGCCGCAAGCTGGCGGCGGCGGGTGCGCAGGGCGGCGAGATCCGCAGCCTGCGCGGCCACGGCTACGTGCTCGACGTGGCGCGCCCATGAGACCTGTTTCCCGACTGTATCTGCGCATGGCGCTTTACATCGGCGTGGCGATCGCAGGCTTCGTGCTGCTCGCGCTCGCCAGCCTGCTGCTGGTCGCTTCCAGCCAGCTTGCCAACTACCTCGCCGCACGCGAGGGCTCACTCGGGCGCAACGCCGCATCCGTGCTCGCCAAGGGCGGGACACCGGCGCTGCGCGTGTGGATGGTCCGTCCAGATACGCTGCCCGAGGACGTCGCCCTCTATGTTTTGGATGAGCGAGGCCGCGACCTTGCGGGCAAGCAGCTGCCATCGCAATACAAACGCTTCGTCGAGCGCTTCGTGCTCGCGGGACTGCGCGGCGAGGAACAGGACTTCCGGCCGATCCGCCTCGCGCCGCTGCTCGTGGCGCCCGACGGTACCCGCTACGCGTTCCTGCTGCTGCCGGACCGCATCGCCCCCTGGGGCAGCGTCGCCACGCTTGCCGCCATCATCGCCGCCGCGCTCGTGGTCATTGCCGTGGCGGCAGCGCTGATTGCGCGCGCCCTCGGCAAACCGATCCGCGAGCTGCAGTTCGCCGTCCGCGCGCTCGCCGACGGTCGCGTGGCTACCCGCGCACCACCCGCCCTTACACGACGCGGGGACGAACTCGGCGCCCTCGCTCGTGACTTCGACGGTATGGCGACGCGGATCGAGCGCCTGCTCGCCTCGCGCCAGCAACTGATGCGCGACATGTCGCACGAACTGCGCTCGCCCCTCGCGAGGCTGCAGGCCGCGCTCGCTCTGGCGGAACGCAAACAGCCGCTGCCGGCAGCAGAGCACGCGCGGATCCTCACCGAGATCGGCCGCATGGACCGCGCCATCGGTGATGTACTGCGCTTCAGCCGGCTGGAGGCGGAGCCGATACGCGCCAAGCACCTGCTGCGTCTCGACGAGATGCTGCGGACGCTGATCAGCGACGAACGCGACGAGGCGGCGACGCGCGAGGTGCGTCTGGATCTGCAGACCGCCGACGGGCTCGACGTGGTCGGCGATCCGCAACTGTTGCGCAGCGGCTTCGAGAACGTGCTGCGCAACGCGATCCGTCACGCCCCGGCTGGCAGTGCAATCAGCGTGCGCGCCGCGGGCTGCAGCGCTGCCGATCCGGAGGCTGTCTTGCCGGAAAAGTCCGCGCAGGCCATATCCGCCGCGGAGATACCTGCCCGGGGAGGTACCGCCGCAGTGGACAGCGCCGTGGCGCACGCGGGTACGGTGTCCGTGCTCGAAGTGTGCATCGAGGATCGCGGCCCGGGCGTACCGACGAACATGCTCGAGCGGATCTTTGAGCCCTACACGCGGCTATCCGGAGAAACCGACGATCGCACGGGCAGCGGCCTCGGGCTCGCCATCGCACGCCGCGTGTTCGAAGCGCACGGGGGTTGCATCAACGCCGAAGCGGCGGACCCATGCGGTCTGCGGGTCAGGATCCGTCTGCCGCGGGCGTGCTAGCATCCCGGCCGCGTGGCGCCTGGCGCCCCCTACCCCAGCAAATCAGGAGCGATCGTGCCCGGCAAACTCGTCCTCGTGCGTCACGGCCAGAGCATCTGGAATGTCGAAAACCTGTTCACCGGATGGCATGACGTCGATCTGTCCGCACAGGGTCGCTCAGAGGCGGCGACCGCCGGGCGCGAACTGCTGCGCGAGGGCATCGCGATCGACCTGGCGTTCACATCCCTGCTCAAGCGCGCCATCCGCACGCTGTGGATCATGCTCGACGAGATGGATCGCATGTGGATCCCGGTCGAACGCTCCTGGCGGCTCAACGAGCGGCATTACGGCGCGCTACAGGGCCTCAACAAGGCCGAGACGGTGGCCCGCCATGGCGAGGCGCAGGTGAAGATCTGGCGGCGCAGTTACGACATCCCTCCGCCGCCGCTCGCCGCGGACGATCCACGGCACCCGCGCTTTGACGTGCGCTACGCGGGGATCGATCCCGCGCTGCTGCCGGCGGCTGAATCGCTGAAGGACACGCTGGCGCGGGTACAGCCCTTCTGGGAGTCGCGCATCGCGCCGGAACTGCGCGCCGGCCGCAACGTGCTGGTCGCCGCGCACGGCAACAGCCTGCGCGCGATGGTCAAGATGCTCGACGGAGTCGCCGAAAACGACATCGTCGAGCTCAATATCCCCACCGGCGTGCCGCTGCTCTACGACCTCGACGATGCCCTGGTGCCGCGCGGCAGCCGCTACCTCGGCGATGCCGAGGCGATCAGAGCTGCCGCCGAAGCGGTACGCAGACAGACCGAGAAGCGTTGACGGCGGGCGGCTGATCGTGTCCTGCGTGGGTGGCGCCCGGACGGTGGGCCCGCTGCCCGCCCCCCCCCCTTCAGGCGATGGGCTTGCCGGGCCCCGGCGCCCAACCGTCGTAACGGCCGCCGGAGTCCTCCGCCAGTTTCCGCAGGCGCTGCGAAATCTCGCGGATGCCGTTTACGTTGATCGTCATGTTCTTGAGCGCGTGCACGCTCCACGGATAGTCGACGCTGTCGGCGAGCGGGCGGATATCGGTGGCGAAGCCCTCCGCCTGCAGCGTTCCGGCCACTGCCGTCGCCGACTGTTCGCTGGGCAGCGCCATGAAGAAATCGACTTCCACCGGCCGGAACGGGTCGATACCGCTACGCCTCAGCCGCTCGATGAGCCGGGTGTCCCAGTCGTCGAACTGCACCCGCGAGGCCCGCCGGATCTGGTAGATGATGCGCCACACCGCGATGGCGGCGGCGGCGATCAGGAAGACAACGAGCCAATCCATGGGGTTTCCTCCGCTGTGGCGCCGCGGGGCGGCGTGCTCACTCGTCCGGCGCGATGGTGACGCGCAAGCCGTCGAGCGCGTCGGTCATGTCGATCTGGCAGGAGAGTCGCGAACCTTCCTTGCAGTGCGCAAGCTCCTGCAGCAGCTCGCGTTCATCGGACATCGGTTCCGGGATCTTCGCGGTCCATGCCGGATCGACGTAGACGTGACAGGTGGCGCAGGAGCACATCCCGCCGCAGATTGCCGCGATGCCGTAATCGAGCTCCCGTAGGGTCTCCATGATCTTTACGCCCGTGCGGGCTGGCACGGCATGTTCGGTTCCGTCGCGATCGATGACTTTGAGCGTAGGCATGGGACTTTTCCGAGGCAACAAGGGTAGAGGCAATGAACCTCGATCCGGGTACCGGACCTGCGGTCACTGCGGGAGGCGTAGTTTGCCCGGGTCGGCGGGGTCCTGCCAGCCGGGCTCGAGGCCGACTGCAACCAGCGCGCGCCAAAGGCCATCCAGCAGCCGCCGCAAGCGTAACCGGTCCTCGAGGCGTTCAGGCTCCACGCTCCAGCCCTCGAGCCCGGCCGCCGCCGCATCAGCCCGCGACATACCAGCCAGCAACCCGGCGAGGTCCTCATCGTCATGACCGCTGTGCGCGTACTCCCAATCAAGCAGACACAGCGACCCGTCGGCGCGCACCAGCACGTTGTGGGGACCGAGATCACCATGCACCAGCACCGGCTGCAGGATTTCCGCGACGCGCGGGGACGGGGAGACGTGCGGGGCCGCGGCGGGATGCAGATAGTCCGCGAAGTGCTGCTGCCAGCGCTCGGCGGTGGACGGCGCGCGCCGCGCCAGCCGCGAATACAGTTCGCGGGCCCGTACGTGCAGGTCGAGCGGCGGCAGGGGCGGCCGCCGCAGCGCCCGCAGTCGCTGCAGCAGATCGTGCATCGCCGCGCGGCGGGCAGAGTGCCGCGGCCAGTCGGTCTCCAGCCTGCTGCCCTCGACAAACGGCATCAACATGAATCCGGCCTGCAGGTCGAACTCAAGCACCGGCGGCGCGAGTCCGTGCACGGCAGCGAACTGCTGCGCTGCCACCTCGGCCGCCGGATCGATTCCCAGCATGGCGGCCACGGCGGGCGGTGCCCATTCGCGACGCACCACCCAGCCCCCGCCTTGCGCCACGCGACGTACGCGATTGAGCGCGCTGCCGATCATGTACGCGGGGCCGATGCAGGAACAGGTTCGGGCGCCGGCGCTGACGCGATCTCCTGCGCGAGGCGGTAACGCGTGCGCCACTCGCGCCAGCCGAGGATGGCGATAAGGAAATAGACGACGTACAGGCCAGCGACGAAGCCGAGGCCTTGTGCGCCGTAGAGAAACATCGAGGCGGCATTCACCGCCAACCAGTAGAGCCAGTTCTCGAGCACGCTGCGCGCCGTCAGCAAGGTGGCCAGCAGGCTTGCGCAAGTCACTGCCGCATCGAGCCGCGGCCAGCTGCCGCCGGTGAACACCGCGAGCCACGGTGCCAGCAGCGCCGCCGACGCGATGACGGCGAACGCTAGCAGATGCCGCGACCATGGCCAGCGGCGGATCGGCTGCTCCAGAGGCGATCGCGACCACTGCAGGAAACCGTAGACGGCCATAGCGACGTAAAGTGTCTGCAACGCCGACTGCAACGGCAGTTCGGCCCCCGAGGCGAGCCAGGCAAGCAGCCCCGAGGACAAGGCACCAGACACCCAGGCCCAGCGGTTGCGGCGCACCGCGAGCAGCGCGTAGCCGATACCGGCGGCCACCGCGACATACTCGATGGCCGCGGCCAATCAGCGGACCTGCCAGCTGAAGGTAGCGCCGACGGAGCGCGGATCGGCGAGCTGCACGTAGAGGCGATCCGAGAAGTCTGGCGGCTCGTTGCCAAAGAAAAAACCGCGCATCGCATAGTCGCGGTCGAGGGCGTTGCGCATCCAGGCATCGAGCCGCCAGCGCCCCGCGTCGTAGCCGGCACGCAGGTTCAGCAGCGTGTACGGCCGCGAGCGCTGGTCATGACTGTCGCTGAAGTAGAAGGCGGCCACTCGCTGCGCATCGGCGCGGGCATGCCACCCGCGACGCGAGCGGTACTCGATGGACAACGAGGCCTGATGGCGCGGCGCATGGGCCTGCCCGCGACCGGAGAGGTCCCGGCCAGCGACCACATAGTCATCGAAGCGCGTCCGCAGCAGTCCGAGCGCCGCCGAGACGGTCCACGGACCGCCGATGCGGGCGGCCGCGCTCGCTTCGAGCCCGTAGTTTGCGCCGCGCGCCGCGTTGTCGGTGAGGTAGATGAACGACAACGGATCGCCCGGGTCGAGCTGCGCGGAGGTGCTCACCTGCTGCTCGCTGCGGCGCATATAGAACACCGCAAGATCGGCCTTGAGACCGCGTCGCGGATCGGAGAATTTGTAGCCAAGCTCGACGCTGTGCAGCAGCTCGGCGTCGAATTCGCGGCGCCCTGCTGGCACGCTGCTGCCGATGTTGAAGCCACCCGCCTTGTAACCACGCGCGATCGCAAGATAACCGAGCTGCCGCTGATCCAGTCGGTACTCGAGCGAGGCATTGCCGCCGAGCATGGTTTCGGCGGGAGCGAGATCGCTACCGTCGGTATCACGGTAGCGCGCCTCGCGGCTCTCAAGCCGCAGGCCGAGGTTTGCCCGCCAGCGCGGCGCGATCGACCAGCCCGCGCTGCCGTAGACGGCGACGGTATCCGCGCGGTAATCGCTGACGAGCGCACGGTAGATCTCGCCACCGTAGAGATCAAGTTGGTCGTTGTCCTCGGTCAGGCGCTGCAGATACACGCCCGCCACCCAGTCGGGACCGGCGACGCCGTCTGCCGCGGACCAGCGCAAATCCTGCGTCACGCTGCGCCGTCCGCGCAGGAAGCGCGAGGTGAAATCGTAGTCAGGATCCGCCGCCCAATCGCCGTCGAAGGAATAGTTGATGTCGGCATCGACAAGCGCGGTCTGGCTGCGGAAGTCGAGCGCAGATCCCGCGCGCTGCAGTGCGACCGACGCGCCGCGCGAGCGCTGTCGGTCCCGGCCCGGATCATCGGAGCGCGTCCGCCGCGAGTTGTCGACGGCGAAGGCGTCGAACCCGTTGTCCAGGTCGACGTCGAGCAGCGACAGGTCGGCGCTCCACCGCGTATCGAGCTGGTGGAAGCTGCGCAGACGCAGGGTTTGCTCGTCGAAGCCGTTGGTGTCGTCGCGGCCGAGCGTCACGTTGCGCCGTGAACCGTCGCCGCGAAAGCGCTGCACCACCGCCCGCCACGCCGATTCTCCGTCGTCGCCGAATGCACCGCCGCCGACGAGCCCGACCGCGCCGACGCCGAAGTCACCGGCAGTCGACTCGAGTCGCAATGTCGGCGTAGGTGTCGGGGCGGCGCTGCGCACGTTGATCAGTCCGGCGAGCGCATTTGCCCCGAGGGTGGTGCCCTGCGGTCCGCGCAGTACTTCGACCTGACCAAGGTCCAGCAGGGTGGCGGGCATGCCGATACCGGAGAAGTCCATGCCATCGAGCAGGAAGCCGACCGAAGGGTTGGGTGCCCCCTGCCACTGGTCGTTCTCGCCAATGCCGCGGAGCTGGAAATAGCGCGGCCGCGAAGTGCCCGACGCCCAGTTGAGATTAGGCACCAGCGGCAGCACGTCCTGCAGGTGCTGCAGCCCGGCCTCACGCAGGTCGCGCTCGCCGAGCACGGTGACGCTCGCGGCGAGACCGAGCGCCGTCTGCGGCCGCAGCGTTGCGGTGATCACCACCTCCTCGAGGACGTCCTCGACGCCGACCTCAGCCGCGGCGACGGCGTCACCGCTGGTGCCAAGGGCCACCAGCAAAGAAAAGAACGCGCCGGGTACATGGTGCTTCACCTACTCCCTCCGCCGGTACTAACCGGATCAGGTTCAACGGGTTCGTCGCAATATCGCGACATCTCAGGCCCGACGGGCCACCCCAAGGCGCGACGTATTCTCCACGGTGGCAGCCTGATTGCAACAATCGGCTCGCGCGCCAATCCCCCACCGCGAAGCGCAAAAGATGAAGTCTCCCGTCGACTTGCCTACAATCGCGGCCCTTGTGGGCGGGGGTGCCCGCGGAGCGGGGTCGCCATGGCCAGATCGATCCGGGTTTTTCAGGTCGATGCCTTCACGCAGCAGCTCTTCACCGGAAATCCGGCCGGGGTCGTGCTGGGCGGCGAGGTGCTGTCCGACGACGAAATGCTGGCCATTGCCCGCGAACTCAACAACGGCGACACCGCCTTCGTGCTGCCGCCGGAGGGCAATGATCACGACATGCGGGTGCGGTTCTTCACGCCGCGGACCGAATCGGCCTTCGTCGGCCACGCCACGATCGCCACCCAATACGTGCTCTCCGAGGCGGCCGGCTCGCCGCGCAAGCTGCGCCAGCGGCAAAAGGCAGGGCTCGTCGACATCGAGATCCGCGGCGAGGGGCCGGGACGGCGCATTGCGGTACGGCAGCCGGCGCCTACCCTCGGCCGGGAACTCAACGACCGCGAACGGCTGGCCGTGCTCGACGCCCTCGCCCTGTCGAGTGCCGATCTCGACCCGCGCTGCGAGATGCGGATCGTCAGCTCAGCCGGCAACCGGTTGCTGATCGGCGTGCGCGGCACCAAGCAACTCAAGCAACTCAAACCCGACTTCAACCGCCTGACCACGCTGTCGGCACAGCTTGGCGCGTCGGGACACTTCGTGTTCACCACCGACTCGTCCGTAGAAGGCTGCCTCACCCAGTCGCGGATGTTCTGTCCGGCGATCGGCATTCCCGAGGATCCGGTCAGCGGCAACGCCCATGGACTGCTCGGTGCCTACCTGCTGCACCACGGACTGCTGGAACGGGACGGCGATCAAGCCTGCTTCTCGGGCGCCCAGGGACAGTTCCAGCATCGGCCGGGACGTGTCGACGTCGAACTGGAATTCGACGGCGGCGCGCTCGCCGGGGTTTGGATCATCGGCAGCGCGACCATGGTCTTCGAGACCACGATCGCGCTGCCCTGACCCGGCAGCCTAGAAGCGGTACTCCATCAGCAGTGTGAAGCTGCGGTTGCGCGGGTCGGCAACACGCGGCTCCCAGGTGCTGCCTGCGCCCGTGTTGCTGTCGTACGTGATCGCAAACGGCGGGTCCTCGTTAAAGAGGTTTTTGACACCCGCAGTCACCGTGAGGCCATCGAAGCCGCGCCAAGTCACGGAGGCGTTGTAGGTCACGTAGCTGTCGACCCGACGGTCCACGTTGGGCGGCGAGATGGTACCGGCGGTGACGCCCGGCAGTTCCTGGTTGGTGTAGCCGGAGCGGAAGATCTGCGAAAGCGAGGCGCTCCAATCGCCGCGGTTGAAGGTGAAGAACGCGTTGTGCTTCCACTCGAGGCCGAGATCACCGGAGAAGGTGAAGAGGCCGACTTCGCTCTGGCCGAACGGCAGGCTGGGCGCGACGCGCGAGGTCTTCGCCAGAATCTTGGTGCCATCGAGCCCGGCGGTCCAGTTGCCGCCCCAAGCCTCGCCGCGCAGACGGGTCGAGAACTCGAGTCCTTCGGTCTTCGATTCGCCGGCGTTGACCCAGCGCAGGTCGATGAGCGCCAGGTTACCCGCTGCATCGCGGATGAAGCGATCCTGGAAGGTGTCGTAGTTGTCGATGAGCTGACGCAGCGTGAGGATCTGGATGGTGCCGAGCCGATCGATGCGCCACCAGTCGAACGACGCGGTGAAGTTGTCGGTCACCTCGAAGACGACGCCGATGCTGCCCTGCTCCGCTTCCTCGGGCCCGAGGTCGGGGCGACCACCGCTCAGCGTGTTCGGCTGCACGACCACGCAGGCCGGGTTCGTCGTGTTCGGCCGGCCACCGGGACAACGGCCTGGATCGGCGAGATCACGCCCCGAGTACGGCGACGGCGCCGAGGCATTGAAAATCTGGTTGAACGACGGCACGCGGAAACCTTCGTTGTAGGATCCGCGGAACATGATGGCGTCGACGGGCCGGTACTTGACCGAAATCTTTGGATTGACGGTCGAACCGAAGCCATCGTACTCGTCGCGCCGCAGTGCGGCGGTAAGCTCCATGCCCTCGATCAGCGGGAACATCACCTCGCCGTAGATCGCCTTGACGTCGCGCGACACGCCGGCGAGCGCGTTGCCGTCATCGAAGGGCGCGGCCATGATGAACGGCCGCGCGGCGGCGGCCCGCTGGTCGCCGTTGAAACGGTACTCCTCCTTGCGCCAGTCGACGCCGACCGCGGCCAGCACCTCGCCGGCCGGCATCGAGAACAGCGGTCCCGACATCGAGGCGTCGATCTGGGTCACCGAGAACTTGCCGCCGTAGAGGACCACACCCTCGGCTGAGGCGGCCTTGATCAGGTCCAGCGCCGCCTGCGACTGCGTCTCGCCGGGTCGCAGGAAGGGGTTGATGACGCCGGTATTGAGGGCGTCGATGAGGCCGTTCGCGATGATGTTGCCGGACGCATCGCGCGTCGTGTTGCGGAAGTAGTAGCCGCTGCCGAGCTGCGAGTCCGATTCGCTGTAGGCGTAGGAAGCGCCCGTCCGGTACTGCCAGTTGCCAAGGAAATCCAGCGGGCCGTCGGCGCCGATGAACACGCGTCCGGTCTCGGTGGTGGTTTCGATCTCGCGCGGGCCGCATTCCATGCAGCGCCAGCGGTAGGTAATGGGCAGCCCGCGACGCGGCTCCAGCGTCGGGAACACGGACACCAGCTGGTTGAACACGCGGTCATAGACCGCCTGCGAAGCGGCATTACGCGGGAACCCGTAGTTCTGTGTGCTCTGGTTCGGCGTGATCTGCAGGTTCGAGAAGCGCTTCGCGGAATCGGCCTTCGAGCCGGTGATCTCCGCGGCGATCTCGTGCTCGCCGAGGCGCAGTACGCCGCGGCTGACGAAGTTCACGGTCTCGATGGGCTGCTGCAGCACGGCGGCGCGGCCGGTATCCCACGCGCAGGCGAACTCCGCCTCGGGGAGGTTCCACAAGCGCGGGTCATAGGGCTGCATGCCATCCACCTGGCTGCACCCGCCGCCGCCCGGCAGGTCCAGCGGGTTGATGCCGCCCGAGGCGCGGATGGTCGTGCTGCCGGGCAGGAACGGCGCAAGGTTCGCACCCGTGGCGTTCATGATGGTGCCGAGCGGCGTGTTGGGGCCGATGCCGTTGCCGCCCATCGGCACGATGGTCGCAACCGGTGTGCCGCGCGTGTCTACAGACACGCCGCGGTCCGGCTGGAACGTGTTGACGAAGTCGCGATCGGCACCGCGCAGCTCACGGTGGTCGCTGAAGGACACGGTGGCCATGATGTTCCAGCCATCGGAGTTCACATCGCCGAGGCCGCCGGTGATCGAGCCGCGGTAGATCGCGCCGCCACCGAGTTCGGTGACGTCGCCGAAGGCGTTGAAGTTCAGGCCTTGGAAGTTGTTCTTGAGGATGAAGTTGATGACGCCGCCGATCGCGTCGGTGCCATAGATGGCGGAGGCGCCATCCTTGAGGATCTCGACCCGCTCGATCGCCGAGAGCGGGATCTGGTTGATGTCCACCGCACCGCCGTTGAGACCGTGTGCCGCAACGCGCCGGCCGTTGAGCAGGATCAGCGTGGCCGCCGAACCCTGACCGCGCAGATTGGCGGACGAGGCACCGTTGTTGCCGCGCGCCTGGCCGCTGACCACGTCTGCGTTGGATGCCAGGTTGTCGAGGCCGTTGCCGTTGGAGTTGAGGTAGCTGATGAGCTGCTCGGGGCTGGTGATGCCCTCGCGGCGGATATCCTCGGTGGTGAGGATCTGCACCGGCAGCGAGCTGTCGACGACCTGCCGCTTGATGCTCGAGCCCGTGACCACGACGGTCTGCAGCCGTGACTCCGGAGCCGCGCTCGCCGCTTCGTTCGCCTGCTGGGCGCTGGCGGTTCCGCCGATAAGGATGGTGCTCACGCACGCTGCTATCAGCGATTTCTTGTTCGACATTGGAAAAGCCTCCCGGGGACAAACGCCTTGATGGCGGCTGGAAGAACGGTCGTGGATGCCAATCGCGGATTCAAAATGTTTCGACGTCGCGAAGCAAGTTCGTTCGCCAAAAAACAACAGCGCGAGCTATTCCCTTGCACACCCCCTGTACCTTTTGATATAAAGGTACCATTATGTCGTCACAGCCCGAGCATCATCGCGCCGCGATCCGCAAAGGACTCCTCGAGTTCGTCGTGCTGAAAGTCGTGGGCTCCGGCAGCGTGTACGCCGCCGACATCCTGCGGCGAATCGCGGACACGGAGTTCGTTACCCAGGAGGGCACGCTCTACCCGCTGCTGAGCAAGCTGCGGCGCGAGGGGCTGGTCGACTACGAATGGCGGGAATCGGACCTGGGTCCGCCGCGCAAGTACTACCGTCTCACCGAACAGGGCCGCGCCCAGCTGGCCGCGATCGACGACTACTGGAGAACCATCGACCGGACGCTCGCCGAGCTCGGGCGTTGATCGCGGCGGAGAACCGAGAACATGAAACAAGTGATCCAAGTCAGCCTCAACCGCAACCCTTGGTCGATCGAGATCGATGCGCACGCGCAACGCGAGGCCTACCTCGCAGCGGCCGCGGCGGCCCTCGCCGGCGACCCCGGCCGCGAGGAGATCCTGCTGGACCTCGAGCAGGCCATCGCCGACCAGTGCAAGCGACGCATGCCGGCCCAGGCCACGGTGATCTCGCTCACCGAACTGCTGCCGGCCATCGAAGAGATCGGGCCCGTCAGAACGGTCGGCGCTGCCAGCGACACAGTGCCGACGACGGAGGCCGCTGAGGCGCCCGCAGCGGGCGCAGGCGTGCCCGCAACCGACGCGACGCCGCCACTGCAGCAAATCAGCCAGGGTGCCTGGGTGAGCGGGGTCTGCCTCGGACTCGCGCGCTACCTGAAGACCGAGGTCACGCTGCTCCGCGCTGCGGCCGTGCTGCTGCTGTTCTTCTCCGGCGGCACCGCACTGCTGGTTTACGCCATATCGATGCTGCTGATGCCGTTCGCGCCGCTCGATCCCTCGCAGCCGCCGCCCTCGAAGCTGGCCGGCAAGCTGCGCGAGTGGACCCTGGCGCTGCGCGGCATGTTCACGCAAGCCGCGCGCTGAGCCGGCGCGATCACTCCGCCGTCGCCGATACCGGGGGCAGCGGCCGCGGAAACACCCGGTCACCGGCAAGCAGCGCGTCCGGTGCATGCTCGGGCGCGTCGGCGAGGCGCGCATAGAGCGGCGCGAAGTCGGTATGCAGTGTCTGCTGCAACAGACTCTCGAAGCTGTCGATGACGAAGTAGGTCTGCTGGAAGTCGTCGATGCGATACCGCGTCTGCAGCACCCGCGGCAGATCGAAGGCCAGACGCTGGGGCCGTGGATCCTCGAGGGCATAACGGCTCTCGGCCGCGCTCGAGCTGATGCCCGCCCCGTAGATCCGCAGCCCCGCAGGCGTGCGCAGCAGACCGAACTCCACCGTGTACCAGTACAGACGCGCCAGCTTGCCGAGGCTGGCGAAGCGCAGGCTGCGCAGCCCGCCCTCGCCGTACGCCTGCATGTAATCGGCGAACACCGGATGGGTGAGCAGTGGCACGTGGCCGAAGACATCGTGGAAGACGTCGGGCTCCTCGAGATAGTCGAGCTGGTCGGGCCGGCGGATGAAACGACCGGCGACGAACACGCGGTTGGCGAGGTGACGGAAGAAACTGTCCTCGGGAACGAGTCCGGGCACGGCGCACACCCGCCAGCCGGTCAGCGCGCGCAGCTCCTCGGACAGCTCCTCGAAATCGGGGATGCCGCCCGCGCCCAACTGCAGCCGCTCGAGCCCGGCCAGCACCTCGGGCGCGGCACGCCCACGCAGCAGCGCGGACTGCCGCGCATACAGCTGGTCCCATACCGCATGCTCGGCCGCCGAGTAGTCGTCCCAGCGCTGGGGAACGAGATGGTCCATCGGGACATGCTAGCGCCGGCGCACGGGCCGGACGCGCAACCCGCGATCTTTCGGGTCGTTTTTCCGTCTGCTGTGCGCAATCAGATTGCGTGAACAGGATTTTTCACGCAATCATTGCGCCGACGCTTCTCCGGGAGACCAGCATGGACCAGACGCTTGACGCGACCGACATCCGTATCCTCGACCAGTTGCAGCGTGATGCGTCGATCACCAACCAGCAGCTCGCCGCCCGCGTGCACCTGTCGCCGGCCCCATGCCTGCGCCGCATCCGCCGGCTGCAGGAGGCGGGCTACATCGAACGCACGGTGGCGATACTGGATCACCAAAAACTCGGACTCGGGGTGGTCGCCTATGCCTTCATCACGCTCGAGGCGCAGCGCTCGCTGCAGCAGTTCGAGAATCTGGTGCTCAAACGCCCGGAGATCGTCGAGTGCGTGCGCCTCAGTGGAGCCCACGACTACATGCTGCGGGTGGTGGTCGCCTCGATGGAGGAGTACTCGGCCTTCCTCGACCGGCACCTGCTGCGCTGCCCGCACGTGCGCGGCGTGAATACGAGCTTCGGGCTCGGCAGCCTCAAGCGGACTACCGCCCTGCCGCTCGCGGGTCGCGCCGCTGCCAGCGGAGCACGAGGTCCGCGAGGTGCGCCAGCAGCGACGCCAGCAGCCAGCCGGCGATCTGCATCCACGGCGCATCGAGGATAGCCGCCCTCACCGCAAGCATCAGGCAGGCACCGGAAACCAGGTTACCAAGCACCTGACGCGGGGCGACGCCAACGCCGCGGCGATGCCACAACCACGCGAGCAACAACGCCTCGAGTGCAACCAGCGCGAGTATCAGCAGCAGCAGACTGCCGTCGGCGAGTGCGGCGGCGATCGTCACCGATGGGGACACGGAAATCGGCACCGGGCGGACTGCGTGATCCCGGCGGACCGCCGGGGGCGCCGCCCGCTCCTCAAGCGACCTTGGCGAGACCGAGCAGGTGCGCGACGTCCTTGAAGAACACGCGCATGTGGGCCATCGGACTGCGGCGTACCAGCTTCTTGTGCATGTACGCCTCCCAGGTCAGACGCTGTACGTCGGGATCAAGGCACATCTTGACGAAACGCTCACGGCGGCGGTCGTTGACGTACCAGAAGCGCTGCAGCAGGCCGAGCACCCAGAACACCCGCCCATGCGCGCGCATGAACTCGCGCCGTGCCTCGCGCAGCGCGTGCGCATTGCCCGTGACGAGACACTTGTCGAGCGCGCGCGCCGCCATGCGGCCGCAGGCCATCGCGTAGTAGATACCCTCACCGGAGGCCGGTGCGACGACACCCGCGGCATCGCCTGCGACCAGCACGTCGCGGCCATTGTCCCAGCGACGCAGCGGTCGCAGCGGGATCGGCGCGCCCTCGCGGCGGATGACCTCGGCATGCTCGAGGCCGGCGGCGCGGCGCAAGCCGCCCACCGCGTGCCGGATGGAAAAGCCGCGCTGCGCCGTGCCCGCACCAGCGCTGATGGTCTCGCCGTGCGGGAACACCCAAGCGTAGAAATCGGGCGACAACTCGCCGTTGTAATACACGTCGCAGCGACTGCCGTCGTAACCGGGCGTCGGACTGCTTGGCGTGCGCAGGATCTCGTGATACGCGTATACGAATGGCGTCTCGCGGCCCCCGGCGATGCACTGCCGTGCGACCTCCGAACGGGCGCCGTCCGTGCCCAGCAGGAGCCGCGTGCGTACTTGCCGCGAACCCTCGCCGTCGCGGGTGTCGAAGTGCACGACCGCATCGCCGTCGACGTCGCGCTCGATGCGCGTAAAGGTGCCGTCAATGCGCAGCGCGCCGGAGGCGCGTGCACGCTCGCGCAGCCACTCGTCGAAAACGTCGCGGTCGACCATGCCCACGTAGCCGCCCTCTATCGGCATGTCGACCGTACGCGCCGCCGGCGAGACCATGCGGGCGGAGGAAATGCGCGCTACCAGCAGTTCCGGCGGGATCGCGAATTCCTTGATGAGCTGCGGCGGGATCGCTCCACCACAGGGCTTGATGCGCCCGGCACGATCCAGCAGCAGCACGCGCCAGCCGGCGCGGGCGAGATCATCCGCCGCCGTCGCACCGGCGGGACCGCCGCCAACCACCACGACGTCGAATTCGCGGTCGAGATCAGTCTGTCGGGCAGCATTCATGGTCAACCCCTCCCCGCTCCGGTGACATATGCCGCCGAGACGCCGTCGACGTCGAGTCGCACGGCGGACTGCGTATCCTCGCGGCTGAGCCGCACCGCGAAGGCCGTGGCCAGCACGAACAGTGCCGCCTCGGCGACGAACACCGCGCCGTAGGCTGCCGGCAGCGAACCGGTGAGCGCCCGTGCCAGGTCAACCGCACCGGTGGCGGCGAGGCCGCCTATGCCGAAGGCCACGGCCTGGGCGGCGCCCCACAATCCCATGCGTGTTCCCTCGCGCGACGCACGCCCGCGGCCTACCAGCCCCATCATCGAGCCGATGGCCGCCACCGCGAAGCCGCCGTTGGCGAGGCCAAGCAGGAACACGGTGGGCGTCAGCGGCCACGCCGGGCCGACGAAGCCAGCGACGGCGAGCAGCAGCAGCATGAGTGCGGAGGCTACGCAGCCGCCGATGGTCCACAGGCGCAGAGCACCGATCCGGCTGCGGGCGCCGACCGTGCAGATGAGGGCCACCAACAGCATGCCCACCAGCGTGCCGGCGCTCATCATCCCCGAAAGCTGCGTCGACTGGCCGGGCGTCAAATGGAACACCGCGCCGGCGAACGGCTCGAGTATCAGGTCCTGAGCGCTGTACGCCAGCATCGACACGAACACGAAACTGGCGAGGCGACGCGAGTGCGGCTCCGCCCAGACCTCGCGCAGCGCGACCATGAAGCCGCCGGCGTCGCCACGCTGCCCCTCGGCGGGCGGTGCGTCGTGCCGTGCGGCCTCCGCGCTCGCGGCCTCCGCGCGTGCAGCCTCCGCGCGTGCGGAGCTGCGGCGCTGCGGTTCGAGCCCGTACACCGCCGCGCAGGTGACCAGGAAAGCCGCTGCGGCGACGCTCGCGGTGACCTCGACGAGGCGCGCGAGCGAGAAAGGCTCGAGCAGCCGGCCGGCGATCACCGTCGTGACGATGAAGCCGACGATCATCATCACCCAGGTCACGGTTGCAGCCGCGGCCAACCGCTCCCTGGGCACGGTGGTGGACATCAGCACCAGCATGGTGGTGCCGCAGGCGCCGACGCCGAGTCCAACGCCGAGGAACGCGACCGTCGCACAGGCAATCCCCAGCCAGAGGTTGTCCGGCATCATGGCAGTGGCGAGCGCGGCGCCGATGGCGCCGAGGCCTAGCAACGCCATGCCACCGATGATCCACGGCGTGCGCCGTCCGCCGATGTCGCTGCCGTAGCCAAGTCTCGGTCGCAGCACTTGGACGAAGTAGTGCAGCGCTACCAGCAGCCCGGGCAGCATCGCCGGCAACGCGAGCTCGACCACCAGCACCCTGTTCAGGGTGGAGGTGGTGATGACGACGATGGCACCGATCGACGCCTGCACGAGGCCGAGGCGGAAGATGCCGAGCCAGCCTATGTTGGCCGCCGTGGGGACTGCTCCCATGTTCAACTCCTCATGATCCGCTGTGCCCATCCGCTGCACGCCGGGACGCTCACGGTAGGGCGCGGACCGCGACCGCGCTCACCATCATGCCGAGCACATAGAGAGGAACACCGAGCGCGTTGTACCAGACGTCGAGTTCCGCCGGCCGGCGCAGCAGCCGACCCATCATCAACACCTGACCGAGCAGCAGCGCGCCGATCAGCGCAGCGTGCAGCGGTCGTTCCCAGTAGAGAAGCAGCGCGATCACGGCGAGCTGCGCCGCCACCATCACGGCGCAAGCGACGCGGGCCGCGGCGTGCACACCCAGCCGCACCGGCAGCGAACCGACGCCCATGCGGCGGTCGCCCTGCACGGACTTGAAATCGTTGAGGGTCATGATGCCGTGTGCGCCGAAGCTGTAGAGCAGCGCAAGCAGCACGATCTCGCTGCGCGGCAGTACTCCGGTCATCACCACCACGGCGGTGAGCCAGGGCACACCCTCGTAGCAGATCGCGACCGCGGAATTGCCCCACCAGCCGTTGCGCTTCAGGCGCAGCGGCGGCGCGCTGTAGGCCCAGGCGAGCGCCATGCCGAGCAGCGAGGCTGCAAAAACCCACGGACCGAGCGCAGCGGCGACAGCCAGGGAGACCGCGGTCCAGGCCACCGCGATGTACAAACCCCAGAGACCCGGCATGCGTCCGGAGGGGATCGGTCGCCGCGGTTCGTTGATCGCATCGACGTGGCGGTCGAACCAATCGTTGACGGCCTGGCTCGTACCGCAGATGAGCGGTCCGGCAAGCAGCACGCCGCAGACGATGAGCGGCCATTGCCCCCCGGGTGCGACGCCGGAGGAGACGATGCCGCAGACGAATGCCCACATGGGCGGGAACCAGGTGACCGGCTTGAGCAGCTCCAGCATGGCGGGCCATGCGGGACGCCGCTCGGAGAACACCCTGCTCGCGGGCCGTGCCATGACTGGAAAATAGCCATGACACGCATAGGTGTCAATTAAAGATTACACCGCTAGTCGCGCGGGGCGCTGTCGAGGTCGCCGAGCCCATAGCGACGCAGCTTCACATAGAGGCTCTGCCGCGACAGCCCGAGCATTTCGGCTGCCGAAGCGCGGTTGTCGCGCGTCAGTTCCAGAGCCGCCTCGATGCACAAACGCTCGATGACGTCGGTAGTCTCGCGAACGAGTTCCTTGAGGGACACGCGGCCGACGAGTTCGGTCAACTGCTCGACGGAGCGCGGCAACTCGCGACCCGGCCGCGACTCGCTCGGCCGCCGGCGATCGACGTTGCGGATGGCGAAGCCGATGCAGGGCTCGGCGGCTTCGGACACCGCTACCGCGGAGATCTCTACCTCGGTGACCGCCCCGTACTCGCCGCGCAGGGTGGTAGCGAACAGGCGC
>JBILMF010000173.1:0-5710 GCA_044375655.1 Steroidobacteraceae bacterium
GCGACGGGGATGCTGAACTCGAAGTCGGGAATGGAGTTGCGGATGATGCCCATATTGAGTGCCGAAGAAATGTCGGATGACGCGGGCGGATTATGCCTCAGGGATATCCGCACGACCGCCATCCCTAACGTCGCGGATGTGATCCGGGGCCGCAACTGCCCTCTGGGGGCGCGAGTGCCATAGAATCTCCGCTCAACGAACTGTCAGGCTGCCTTCCACGGAGGCCCCAATGTCCCAAGCCATGCACCTGATGCCCGGCGCCGTCGAGGGTGCGCTGAACGAGCTGCGGCGCGTGCTCGGCAGCGAGCGCGTGATCACCGAGCGCGGCGAACTCGAGTTCCACTCGCAGGATGTGTACCGCAGCGGTCGACTGCCCGCGGCGCTGATCCGCCCCAACAGCACCGAGCAACTGGCAGCGGCGCTGCAGGCGATCTCTCCGGCCGATCTGCCGGTGGTGCCGCGGGGCGGCGGCATGTCCTACACCGACGGCTACCTGCCGTCGCGGGACAACTCGATCATGGTCGACATGCAGGGCATGAACCGCATCGTGACCATCGATCCGGAAGACGGTTACGTCACGGTCGAATGCGGCGCGACCTGGAAGGAGCTCTTCGATGCGCTCGCGCCCCACGGAGTGCGCACGCCTTACTACGGCCCCCTGTCGGGTCTGCGCTCCACGGTGGGCGGTGCGCTCTCGCAGGGCAGCATGTTCCTCGGTTCCGGGCGCTATGGCGCCGCCGCCGAGAGCGTCATCGGCCTCGATGTCGTGCTCGTGGACGGCAGCGTGCTGCAACTCGGCGCCCACGCCAACCGCAATGGCGAACCGTTCTTCCGTCAGGTCGGACCCGATACCCTCGGCATGTTCCTCTCGGACTGCGGTGCGCTCGGCATCAAGACGCGGGCGACGCTGCGCCTCATCCGTCCGCAACCGGAAGCGCGTTTCCTCTCGTTCTCGTTTCGCGATCATCGTGCATTGTTTGCCGCCATGGCCGAGGTGGCACGGGCGGACGTGGTCGCCGAGCAGTTCGGTTTCGATCCGGGGCTGCAGGCGGTGCGCATGAAGCGCGCCAGCCTGCGCGAGGATGCGAAGGCACTCGGCAAGGTCGTCAGCAACTCGGGTGGCGTTCTCAAGGGTCTCAAGGAGGGCGCGAAAGTGGTGCTTGCGGGGCGCAGCTTCCTCGAGGAGGGGACGTACTCGCTGCACCTTTCGCTCGACGGGCGTGACGCCGCCGATGCCGATGCCAAGGCGGCGATCGTACGACGCATCATGGCCGCAGGTGGCGTCGAGGTGGAGAACACCGTCCCCAAGGTGATGCGCGCCAATCCCTTCGCCGAGCTCAACAGCATGCTGGGGCCGGGCGGTGAGCGCTGGGTGCCGGTGCATGGTACGGTGCCGTTTTCGCGGGCGACCGACATGTTCGCGGCCTGCGAGGAAGTGTTCGGACGACACGCCGAGACGATGCGCGTGCACGATATCGACCACGGCTACCTCGTCAGCACCGTAGGCAACGCCGGCACGCTGCTCGAACCGGTGCTCTACTGGCCCGACGCACGACTGCCGTTCCACGAGCGTGTGCTCGATCCCGCATACCTCTCGAAGCTGGAGAAGTTTCCGGCGAATTCCACGGCAGCGGCTGCGGTCGCCGCACTGCGCGAAGAGCTCGCTGCCGCTTTCATGCTGCAGGGTGCGGTCAGCTTCCAGCTCGGCAAGTTCTACCCGTATCAGCAGGGTCTGCAACCCTCGGCAGCCGGTTTGCTGAGGCAGCTCAAGACCCTGCTCGATCCGCATGGTCGGATGAACCCGGGTTGCCTCGGCCTCGATTGCTGATGCTGTTGCGTCGGCCCATGCGCATTTCATAGACTGCCGGTCGGGGGTTAGGCCGGCGCTTGCGCGGCCCACCTCCCCGTGTCCGCACAGTCAACCCCGCCCAGCCGCACCAGGGAAGGTCCCATGGCCAAGATCATCGTGCTCTTCAACCTCAAGCCCGGCGTCAGTGTGGCCGATTACGAAGCTTTCGCCCGCGGCACCGACCTGCCGGTGGTCAATGCGCTGCCGTCCGTCGACCGCTTCGAGGTGCTGAAGGCGGAAGGGCTGCTCGGGGGCGGCAATTCGCCGTACCAGTACATCGAAATCATCGATGTCAACGACATGCAGCAGCTCGGTACCGATGTCTCGAGCGAGACCATGCAGAAAGTCGCGGCGACGTTCCGCGGGATGGCGGAGAACCCGCTCTTCATCGTCACCCGGAATCTTTGAGCGGCGGCCGGCAGGCCGGACGGGCGCTCTCCCATGCTCCGCTATGCCTTGCGACGCATCGTCGGGGTCATCCCGACGCTGTTCATCATCATCACGCTATCCTTCTTCGTCATCCGCGCGGCTCCCGGCGGACCGTTCGACGAGGAGCAGGCCCTGCCGCCGGAGATCAAGGCCAACCTCGAGGCGGCGTATGGGCTCGACCGTCCGCTGCTCGAGCAGTACGCGCGTTATCTCTCCGGGCTCGTCCGCGGCGACTTCGGCCCCTCGTTCAAGTTCAAGGATTTCTCGGTCACCGAGCTGATCGCGCAGGGTCTGCCCGTGAGCCTCACGCTCGGCTTGTCGGCCGTGTTGCTGGCGCTGCTTATCGGCATCCCGCTCGGCACGCTTGCCGCACTGCGACAGAATACGCCTACCGACTACGGCATCATGGGCGTGGCGGTGCTCGGCATTGCACTGCCAAGTTTCGTAACGGGACCGTTGTTCGCGCTGGTATTCGGCCTGCACCTGCGTTGGCTGCCGGTCGCAGGCTACGAGTCGGGGTCACCCACCTTCCTCGTGCTGCCGGTAGTGACATTGGCGCTGCCGGTCATTGCCTACATCGCGCGGCTCACCCGTGGCAGCTTGCTCGAGGTGTTGCGGACGAACTTCGTGCGCACAGCGCGTGCCAAGGGGTTGTCGGAGAGGCGCGTGATCCTGCGTCATGCCTTGCGACCGGCGTTGCTGCCGGTGGTGAGCTATCTCGGCCCCGCCACAGCGTTTGTCATCACGGGCTCGCTGGTGGTCGAAACGGTGTTCGGGCTGCCCGGCAGCGGCCGCTACCTCGTGCAAGGCGCGATCAACCGCGACTACACGCTGGTCATGGGAATGATCGTGGTTTACGGCAGCCTCACACTTACACTGAACCTCATCGCCGACCTGCTGTACGGCTGGCTGGATCCGCGGGTGCGCTATGACTGAATCCGGCTCGAGCGCATCCACGGCGTCGGCCCCTGCCGATGCGTCGGTCCCTGCGGATACGCCGGCCGCACGCGGCTTCTGGGCCGACGCATGGAGGCGCCTGCGGCGCAACAAGGCGGCGATGATCGCGGCGACGCTGATCCTGCTGATCACGCTGCTGGCCTTCATCGGTCCGTCGTTCTCGCCGCACAGCTTCGATGCCATCGACTGGGACCATATGGCCGTGCCACCGGGCGGTCCCAACGACCACTGGCTCGGTACCGATCGGCTCGGTCGCGATCTTTACGTGCGCACGCTCGCCGGCGTGCAGATCTCGCTGCAGATCGGTCTGCTGGCAACGCTTGTCTCGCTGCTGATCGGCGTGCTCTGGGGGGCCACCGCCGGGTACCTCGGCGGGCGCATCGACAATCTCATGATGCGTTTCGTCGACATCCTCTACTCGCTGCCCTACATATTCATCGTCATCATCCTCTCGACGCTCTTCGACCGCGGCAACATCTACGTGCTGTTCCTGGCGATCGGTGCCGTCGGGTGGCTGACGATGGCGCGCATCGTCCGCGGGCAGACGCTCTCCATAAAGCGCAAGGAGTTCATCGAGGCGGCGCTGGCAAGCGGTGTCGGCACGCCCGGTATCCTGCTGCGTCACATCGTGCCCAACGTGGTCGGTCCGGTGATCATCTACGCGACGCTCACCATTCCGCAGATGATCCTTTTCGAGAGTTTCCTGTCGTTCCTCGGCCTCGGCGTGCAGGAGCCGCAGGCCAGCCTCGGGAGCTTGATCAACGAGGGCGCGCAGGAGATGGAGTCGGCGGTGTGGATGCTGTTGGTACCAGCCAGTTTTCTGGTGACGCTGCTGATGTGCTTCAACTTCCTCGGTGACGGGTTGCGCGATGCGCTCGACCCGCGGGACCGATGAGCGCGGTCGCTGCGCTGTCGATCCGCGGCCTCGGCGTGCGCTTCAACACGCCGGAGGGCGAGTTGCCCGCGGTCAACGATTTTTCCCTCGAACTGGCGCCGGGCGAGTGCGTCGGCGTGGTCGGCGAGTCGGGAGCCGGCAAGAGCCAGTCGTTCCTCGCGGTCATGGGGCTGCTCGCCGGCAATGCGCGCGTCAGCGGCTCGGCCCTGCTGCAGGGCGAACCGCTGATCGACGACGGGCGGATGGCCGACGTCGAACGGCTCAACGTCATGCGCGGCTCACGTCTCGCCATGATCTTCCAGGATCCGATGACTTCGCTGACGCCGCACCTGCGCGTCGGTGAACAGATTGGCGAGTCGATCGTGCACCACCTGGGGATGTCGCGGGCAGACGCGCGTCAGCGCGCGCTCGAACTGCTGCGACAGGTACAGGTAACCGATGCCGAGCGTCGACTGGACCAGTATCCGCACGAGCTGTCCGGCGGCATGCGGCAGCGCGTGATGATCGCCATCGCGCTCGCCTGCGATCCGGCTGTGCTCATAGCCGATGAGCCCACCACCGCCCTCGACGTCACGATCCAGGCGCAGATTCTCGCGCTGCTGGCCGAATTGAAGCGCAGCCGCGGCATGTCCATGGCACTCATCACCCACGATCTCGGCGTCGTCGCCGGCGTGGCTGACCGGGTGGCCGTGATGTACGGAGGACGCATAGTGGAACTCGGTCCGGTGCGCGAGGTGCTGAAGTCACCGCGGCACCCGTACACCCGCGCGCTGCTGGCCTCGATGCCCCGCCTCGATGAGCCCGGCAACCAGCGCCTGCAGGCCATCAGCGGACAGCCGCCCAATCCCCGGCGCCTGCCCAGCGGTTGCGCTTTCCATCCGCGCTGCGGGTTCGCCGACGCCCAGTGTCGGGAGACGCGCCCGGCACTGCAGGACGGCACACACCGCTACGCTTGTCACCATCCGCAGGGCATGCCGCGATGAGCGGGCCGCTGCTGTCGCTGCGCAACCTGCGCGTATGGTTTCCGGTGGGCGACGGACTATGGCGCCGCAAGCGGTCGCTGCGTGCCGTCGATGGTGTCGACCTGCAGCTCGCCGAGGGCGAGGCGCTCGGCATCGTCGGGGAGTCCGGATGCGGAAAGTCGACTCTGGCGCGAGCCGTCCTGCGTCTGTTGCCCGTGACGGCCGGTCAGGTGGTGTGGCTCGGCCGCTCCATCGAGTCGGTGGGGGTTGCCGGCATGCGGCCGCTGCGGCGCGAGATGCAGATCGTTTTCCAGGATCCGCTGGCCAGTCTCGACCCGCGCATGACGGTTGGTGAGATCGTCGGCGAACCGCTGCGCGTGCATGCGCCGCAGTTGTCGCGGACGGAGCGGCGGGAGGCCGTCACCGGGATGCTGGCGCGCGTAGGGCTGCCGGCCGACGTCATCAACCGCTACCCGCACGAGTTCAGCGGCGGGCAGTGCCAGCGCATCGGCATTGCGCGCGCGATGGTGCTGCGGCCGAAGCTGCTGGTCTGCGACGAGCCGGTCAGTGCGCTCGATGTCTCGATCCAGGCACAGATCGTCAACCTCCTGCAGGATC
>JBILMF010000044.1:0-20853 GCA_044375655.1 Steroidobacteraceae bacterium
TGGTGGACGGATTCGGTGGTGTTAGCCGCGGTGTCGAGCAGTGGACGGTACGTGCAAGCCGCGCCTTGTCGAGTGACGTCGATCGCATCGATGTTGGCCCGCTGCACTACGACATCGTGGAGCCGCTGCGCTCCATCCGCGTACGCCTAGAGCCCAATGCGGTGCAGCCCATCGCCTTCGACCTGGTGCTCACGGGCTTGACGCCCTGTTTCGCCGAGGAACGCGAGGACCGGCGCACGCTCACCGGTTATCGGCGCAGCGCCGACCAGATCCGCTTCCACCAGATCGGCATCGCCAGCGGCTGGATCGATCTCGACGGCCGGCGTGTCGAAGTGCGCAGCTGGATGATGGCGCGCGATCGGAGCTGGGGGGTGCGTCCCACGGTTGGAGGCGCAGTATCGGGCATGCAGCCCGACCCCATGGACAACGACCCACCGCGGGTGCTCGCCATCTGGAGTCCCGTGCTGTTCGGTGCGGGTGATTCGGCGTTCGCCTTCATGCAGTACTACCTGCTCTACGAGGGCGCGGGTTGGCGGCACGAGAAGGTGCAAGGCGGATTCGAGTATCCCGACGGTCGTCGAGTGCCGGTCTCGCGGATCGCGCCGCGGCTGCGCTTCGACCCCTTAAATCGTCGACTGCTTGAGGCAGCGTTCGAGCTGCAGATGCCCGACGGCACCCTGCGGCGGCTGACGGCCCGTCCGCTGGGTGGCACCGGTTTCCATCTCGGCGCGGGTCTCTATCTTGGCTTCGATGGACACCACCACGGTGAGTGGCGTGGCGATCGCCATCTCGATGGCGAATACTTTGCCGACTGCTCCACCCCTGCCAATGCGCAGCGATTGAACCAGTTCCGCGATTGCGTGCTGCGTTTTCATGACGAGAGCGCGGGGATCGTCGGGACCGGCATCTGCCAGACATGGGTGCAGGGTCGCTGGCCGGACATGGGTCTCGAGTGAGCGGCCATCCGACATTTTGATTTCCAGACTGGAGAGAACACGATGGTGAAATACGACTTCGGCGGCAAGGTGGCGCTCGTCACGGGTGCGGCGTCGGGCATCGGCCGCGCGACCGCCGTAGCCTTCGCTGCGGCGGGCGCCGCGGTCGTCGTCGCCGACCTTGACGCGGAGCGCGGCGAGGAGACGGTGGCGCTCGCGGGGGCGGCGGGCGGACGCGCGCTGTTCCAGCGCTGCGACGTGGCGGATGCGGCCGACGTCGGGGCACTGGTGGCCCGGGCAGTCAAGGAATTCGGGCGGCTCGACTTCGCGCACAACAATGCCGGCATTAACAGCCTCACGGTGGACGAATGGCAGAGTCCGCATTGGGAGCGCAGTCTCGGCGTGAACCTGACTGGCGTCATGCTCTGCATGCGGGCCGAAGCCGAAGTGATGTTGCCGCAAGGCAATGGTGCGATCGTCAACACCGCCTCAATCAACGGGCTCGTGGGCAACGCCTCCCAGCCCGCCTACACGGCGACCAAGCACGCCGTCGTCGGCCTGACCCGCCATGGCGCCCTGAAGTGGGCGCGCAAGGGGATACGTGTCAACTGCGTCTGCCCCGGCGTGATCGACACGCCCATGGTCGAGGGCGTCGCCGCCCGACCGGAGATCCGCAAGATCATGGAGAACATGACGCCGCTCGGTCGGTTCGGCAAGCCGGAGGAAGTAGCGGCCGGGGTGCTGTGGCTCTGCTCTGATGCCGCGAGCTTCGTCACCGGCCATCCGCTCGTGCTCGACGGCGGCGCGACGGCCGACTGATCAGGCGTCGCCCCGCGATCAGAAGCCGCGGAACTCGACGAGTTCGTCGACACCGATGCGATGGCGCTCGAATCCGTTCACCGGGTTCGCGCGGTTCGGATATCCCACGGCCATGCCACAGTAGACGACCTCGTCGGTGCCGAGCGCGAACAGCTCCGCAAGCTCCGGCCGGAACGACGCCCAAGCCTCCTGCATGCACGAGCCGAGTCCACGCTCCTCGAGCAGCAGCGCCACCGTCTGGATCAGCATGCCCAGGTGGGCCCACTGTCCGTGGCCGACCCGCCGATCGATCACGAAGAAGAGTCCGACCGGAGCGCCAAAGAATTCAAAGTTCCGGCCGACGTGCCTGAGCCTGGCCGGTTTGTCCTCGCGCGGAATTCCCAGCGCCCGATACATGTCCTCGGCCAGCGTGTAGCGGCGCGTGCGCAGCGGCTCCCAAAGATTGGTCGGGTATATTGGATAGGGGTTTGCCGCTTCGCGCTGCGGGTCCGGCCGCGTCTCCCGGGCCATGCGCACCACCGCGTCGCGGTCCGCGCCGGCGACCGCGACGATACGCCATGCCTGGATGTTGCCGCCCGAGGGCGCCCAGCGCGCGACGTCGAACACCTCGCGAAGGATCTCCGCGGGCACGGGGTCGGCAAGGAAGTCGCGGATCGAGCGACGGTGGCGGACGGCTGCGTTGACCTGCATGGGCGTTGACCTGGAAGGGCTGGAGGAGCGAAGTGTGGCAATGCAAGTGTAGCGGACGGTTGCGGGGTGCCGCCTGCGCACAGGAGCGGAAGGAGGAGATCGCCAGCGAGGGCTCAGGGGAGAGTCTTGCGTCGCCTGCCCGGCGCGGTCACTGCGGTCTGACACCCCTCAGGGTGCTCGCAAGCCGCTCGATGAGCACGCGTGTGATGCCGAGGGCGATTCCGGCGTCCTCCTTGACCAGTCTCACGAACACATCCTGGCGCATGGCCAGCAGTTGCGTCGGCGTCGCCGCACGGATGGTGGTGGTCCTCGGCTGGTTGGCGAGCAGCGCCATCTCGCCGAAGAGCTGATGACGGCCGATCGTCGCCACGGTCGACTCGCAAGTGGTGGACTCGCCGGTGGTGGACTCGACGATGACATCGACGCTGCCCTCCAGGACCACGTACGCCCGGTCCCCGGCATCACCCTGATGGAACACCGTGTCCCCGGGGGCGAACTCGACTTTTTCGCTGGTGAATGCGAGCAGCTTGAGCTTGGCGCGGTCGATCCCCGCGAACAGCGGGATCCTCGCCATGATCTCGACCGCACCGCCGAGGTCGCCCGTGTCGACCGGCGTGTCCTCCTGCGACTCGAACTGCGCGCGATCGGCTTTCCGCTCGACGATCCGGCCGTTGGTGAGTTCGAATACGCGGTGCATGCCTGCGGCGTATTGCTCCGAGCCGTCGATGAGCAAGACGCTGCGTTCGCGCATGTGCTCGCGTACGGCAGCAAAGACACGCGCCTGCCGATGAGGTTCCACGGCGATCAAGGCATCGTTCATGACGAGGATGTCCGGACGCTTGACGAGGGCTCGCGCGAGGACCAGCCGCGCGCGCTGCGATGCGGTCAGGAATGCCCCGTTCATTCCGACATCGAAAAGCAGACCGAGCCGCAGGGCCAGCGGAAGCAGTCCGCTGCCCTGAACGGTCTCGCGGAGCACGGCAGATATCGCTGCGCGGCTTTCGGCGCGGCTGGTGAGGATCGTGCCGAAAAGAAGATTGTCGTGGAGGCTTCCTGCCGGATTGATGGCTTGTGCATCGAAGAAGGCAATCGATCCCTGCAGCTCGGTCGGCAGGCGATCACGGAAACGCGCGCGCGCCTGCAGCATGCCATGCCGCAGCGTGTCGTCGATGACCCCCAGGGTATGGCGGGTCGCCACGAGCTGCAGCGCAAGGCGGATGAGTGGCAGCAATTGTTCGTCGTCGATGGCGTCGATACCCACGGCGCCGACTCTGCGAACCAGCAGTTCGTAATCGGCGAGTTCATCGGTGCGGATGAGGTTGAAGCCCTGCAGGAACTCGTTTCCCGGGTCGAAGTTCCTGAACATCTCGATCATCAGCAGGGCCACGGTGTGGCCCGTGGCTGCAAGCTGCCGGTCCAGCGAGCAGGCCCTGAGGGTCTGCAGCAGATGATCCTCCAGTTGCGCTCGCACGGCCGCATCCTGGCGGCTTGAGATCGCGCCGAAGATGATGTTCTCCGCGAGGCTGGACCCCTCCATGAAGCGCGAGCGATCGAAGCGTTCGACCGCGTCGGCAAGATGCGCGTCACGCAGACGCTCCGCGAGCGCGACGCGCGCATGCAGGATGCCAATGACCTCGTCGGCCGACAGACCCTGAACGGGACGCCGCATGCCCCAGTCGTACGCATCGTCGGCGAGGTCGGCAAGACGCAGCGTCTTTATCAGGTTGGCGTCGAGATCGGCGGGCTGCCGGCATCCTGCGGCGGCGTAGTCCACCCAATCGGCGTCGGGGTCGAAGGTCGAGTTGCCCGTCAACCTCGCTTCGTCCATACCGTCGAACGGCTGCTGCGCGCCGGGTCGTCTGCGCAGCGGGTAGGTCAGCACGTCGCGCAAGCTGCCCCCGGAAAAGTGAAGGTCCGTGCCCGCGTAGCCGATCCGCCGCCCGATGACGCTATCCGGGAGTTCGCGCAGCGGCTGCGAGTCCACCGTCAGATCCCCCGAGGTCGGGCTCGCCTGGCGCAGCAAGAGCCGAGCGAGTTCCGTTCGCATGTCACCCGTGCCGCCGATGAACGCGGCATGCAACGGCAGTTCCAGGCGCAGGCTCACGCCGTCCACCGCCTTGACTCCGTCTTCGGTCTCGACCACCACGTTGGACAGCACAAGCGGGGTATCAGCCAGGCGGATCGGTGGCGGGTCCGCGGCGATGATCGAGCGCTCCATGAGGCTCGCGGGATCGAAGTACTCGCGCAGCTGGCCGTACTTGACCCGCGCGTCCTCAGCCTTCTGGTAGTAGTCGATCAGATCCTTCCACGGCGAATACAGATCCTTGTGGGCCGCGAGCACGGCGACCAGCGAGCCCAGAGAGATGTCTCCCTCGATCACGAGATAACCGCCGATCGACAGGAACAGGAAAGGTGTCAGCTGCGAGAACAGCTGGTTCAGGACATTGATTGTGTACCGGGACCGGGCGATGCGCAGTCGCAGGTCGAAGATTGTCTGCAGCCTGCCCGTCACCCGCGCCAGCTCGAGCTGCGCCGTGTCATGACCGTGTATATCCGCCGCGTTGACGATGATCTGGCTGACGTTGTCCGAGACGCCGCGGATGGCCAGCGACTCGCGCTGCTGCAGGGCATTGATTCGGCGCTGGAGCTGCGGAATCAGACGGATCTGCAGCGGGTACAGCGCGAGCGCCGCCAGACCCATCAGCCAATCCTGCATGAAGATGAAGAGCAGGACGGTCAGCATCGTTCCGGCGGCGACCGTTGGTACCGAAAACGCCTCCGACATGAAAAACCCGAGCGGCGATGTCTCCGCTGCGACCATCGAGACGACCTGTCCGGAAGGCTGGTTGCGGAACCGGCCGACCGGGAAGCGCAGAAGCCGTTCGACGAGCTGGTACCGCAATCGTCTGAGCAGGCGATCGCCGACGCGATATCGGTAGGTCGAGGTGAAAAACTTGAACGCCGCGTTGACCAGAACCACAACGAGGAAGATTCCGCAGAGCGACAGCAGATAGGGCACCTGATCGAGAACCAGCCCCCATTGCTGCCTGGGGAAATCACCCGCTGCCGGGAGCGCCTCGTTGACGATGATCTTTGGCAGCTCGAAAGAGAGGTAGAGGAACGGCAGCGCTGCGAGCGACAGTGCGACCAGAATCAGCTGATCCCGCCGGCTGTGGCGCAGGATGAACTGGAAGATGCCGCTCTCCATGCGCGATCAGCCGGCGTCCGCGCTCGCAGGGGGCGCTTCAGGGACCGGAGGACACCGTGATCAGGGGGGTGACCCGCGTCATATCGCCGCCTTGTAGCGTCAACATCATGCTGAGCAACGCAAATGTCGTCCGCGAGTCCAGATCGGTAGCGGCGAGGTGGAACCACTCATTGCGGTAACGGACTTTGACCGCCGAGTCTCTGGGCTCCGTGGAACTTGCCCGCACGCGAAACAGGTCGCCGCCGCCGTCGAAAGGCCCACCGCTCAACGCTCTGGGCCGCAGCACTCCCGATGCGAAGTCGGTCGCGGGCCCCTCGACTCCGCTGGACAAAAAGAACAGCGACGCATACAGCGAGCGCGTGGCGAGTCCCACGTGTGGCTGGGACTCGACCCGCTCGCCGACCCCGAGGCGGATCGCGATGGGACGGCCGTCCGCCGGCACGTTCATCATGCGGCATGCCTGCTGGTAAGCGTCGGTGTTGCGCGCGGAAGCGCTCGGCGTCATCACGAGAGTGTCCATCTTGTTCTGGACTTCGAACGCGAACGTCAGTTGCTCTGCCCGCTGCAGGGTCCGCAAGTGGTCGACGAGCACGCGGAAATCCGCGGAATCCTGCGTGGTGTTGGCGTGCCCGGCGAATGACTCGCCGGCGACCAGCAGGACCCGCTCGACGCTCCATCCGGCCTGCAGCAGCAGCGAGATCGTTCGCAAGTCGATGGGTGTCAGCATCTGGCGCACGAAGCGCTCGCCGGTGTTGGGCGAGTAGATCACCAAAGGGGTATCGGTGAAGCCGCCGCCGAGGACTCCGGTGTAGGAATTCGGGCGGCCGCCACCCGGGATCATCCCGGTGAGGTTGAGGTTGGTGGTCCGGGACATGGAGCTTGATATGGAGGACACTTCAAGAAACATCACCGGATCGTTGTACCGCTGACGGACGATATTGAGCAGCAGTTGCTCGCTGTCCGTCTGCTGAATCGCAGTGTTAAAGGCGGTGCGTGACAGCTCGAGGCCACGTGGACCGATGGACGTGCAACCGGACAAGGCCATTCCTGCAGCGACAAGAAGCAGGGAAGGGCTGCTGTTGACTCGGCGAATCATGAAATCTCCGTCCGCATTGCACAGAAAACGAGGGCTCATCAAACCAGTGGCAGGCGGCGATAGATGTCGCCGGGAACGCATGCTGCCAGGCGAACTTTCACGGCGTCAGACGGTCTGGTTGTTCAGCGCAACATTCTGCTAGTCTCGCCCCGCTCTGGCAATCCGTCCGCATTCGAACGAAGGAGGGTTTCATGTCCGTGACGAATCAGCTCGCAGCCCATCGACGACCCGCCATGGCTTTTCTCGCTGCAGCCGCGCTGCTCCTTGCGATGGCAGCTGCGCCCGCCGCCCGGGCACAGTCGGTGGATCCAGCCCTGGCTGCTGCGATCGCCGGCGACTGGCGCAGTGACGTTGACAAGTCACGCGATGCCGAGCGGCGGCCTGCAGAGGCCTTGACCTTCTGGGGACTCAAGCCCGGTGCGGCGGTCCTTGAGGTGCAACCGGGCGGAGGCTGGTGGACCCGGATCCTCGCGCCCTACGCGGCACGCACGGGCGGGAGCTACTCCGCGACGGCTGCCGACCTCGGCAATCCGCAGCTCACCGCGGCGCAGCGGCAGGCGCGCGATGCGTTCGCCGCGCGTTTTGCCGACAAGAGCATCTACGGTTCCGTGCAGCTGGTGAACTGGGGTCCCGTTGCGGCCCCGCTTCCCGAGAACACCTACGATCTGATTCTCGTATCGCGATCGCTGCATGGCTGGATGGGTCAGGACGGCATGCTGGATCGCTACCTCGCGCAGCTGGCCCGCGCCCTCAAGCCCGGCGGCTCGCTGGCCATCGAGCAGCACCGTGGCAATCCCGGTCCTCAGGATCCAAGCGCCGAGAGCGGCTATGTGACGGAGGCCTTCGTCATCGAGGCGGCCGCGAAGCACGGACTGCGGCTGGTGGCCAAGTCCGAGATCAACGCCAATCCGAAGGACACCAAGGACCATCCGTTCGGTGTGTGGACGCTACCGCCCATGCGTGCGACGGTGCCGTACGGCTCGGGCCGGGAATCCGATCCGAATTTCGATCGCAGCAAGTACGACGCGATCGGCGAGTCTGACCGCATGACGCTGCGCTTCACGAAGGGCTGACGACGCCTGACGCTACCCGGGCGGCGGCGCGCGCCGCCCGGGACGGCCGGCTGTACACCGGTGACCTTGGCCGGGTCGACAAACAGGGTTTTCTTTGTATCGATGATCGCTCGGCGGTCAGTTGGCGACTAGCCCGCCATCCACCGGCAGCACGGCGCCCGTGACGTAAGAGGCGAGTCCCGAGGCAAGGAAGATCACCGGACCGACGAGTTCCGTCGGGTCGCCCATGCGCTTCATGGGGGTGCGGCTCTCGAAGTAGGCGATACGTGCGGGATCACGACGGGTGCCCTCGGTCATCGACGTAAGGAAAAATCCGGGAGCGACGGCATTGACCCGGATGCCGTGCGGCGCCAGATCGACGGCGAGCGAGCGCGTCCACTGCGTCAATGCGGCCTTGGCAGCCGAGTAAGCTGCGGCGCCCGGCTGATAGGCAATTTGCGCCATCATCGAGGTGATGTTGATGATGCAGCCGCTGCTCGCCTTGAGGTCCGCCATCAGTGCATCGGTGACGCGTGCCGTGCCCGTGACGTTCACCTCGAACACACGATTCAGCCCCTCGAGGAATCCAGGTTCACCGGGGTAGCCGCCGCCCTCGATACCCGCATTGTTGACCAGTATGGATACGGTCCCGAGTTGCGTGCGGATGTGCTCGGCCGCAGGGCGCGCTGCGTCTGCATCCGTGATGTCCCAGCGCAGTGCGAGTGCCTTTCCGCCGGATTTCATGATGTGTTCGGCGGTGGCGGTCGCGGAGTCCGGATCGATATCGGCGACGGCGACCGCGGCGCCCGCCGCCGCGAGCCCGATGGCGATGGCGCGGCCGTTGCCGCGACCGGCGCCCGTCACCACCGCGATGCGGTCGGTCAGCAGGCCGCGGAGCGATCCGGATAGGTCGGTCACTGTGTCGTCCTCTGCGCGGCGGCGCCGAAACGGTCGGCGGGGAACCGGGTCTTCAGCTCTTCCATCGTCCGCAGCAGTTCCGCGGCGATCGCGGGCTCCGAGGCCATGTGGCCCGTCAGGGGCAACAGCGCGAGGTGCGAGCCGGGCCATGCCTGGTGCAGACGCACTGCGGACCACGGCGGGCAGACCCAGTCGCAACGGCCTTGGACGATATAGGCGGGGAGGTGATGCACCTTGTGCACATCGCGCACCAGTTGGTCCGGCTCGAGGAAGAAGTCGCCCATGACGTAGTGGCACACCAGACGCGAATACGAGAGCGCGAACTCGGGCGTCAGCTCCTCATCGATCGCTGCCGCGTCCGGCTCCATGCTGGCACAGAGCCACTCGAACTTGGCGAGACGGCGTGCGGCATCGACCGCGAGGTCGCGGTCCGCACCGAACACGCGACGGTGCATGGTCGAGTGGAGATGCTCCTGCTCCGCCAGCGACATACCCTCGACGCAGCGCTGCCACTCGAGCGGGAACAGCACCCGCATCCCCTGGTTCACCCAGTGCATCTCCTCACGGGTGCCGAGGAACACGCCGCGCAGCACCAGCGCGAGACAGCGTTCGGGATGCGCCTGCGCGTACGCGAGCGCCAGCGTCGTCCCCCACGAGCCGCCGGACAGGATCCAGCGCTCGATCCCGAGATGCTGCCGCAGCCGTTCGATGTCCGCGATCAGCAGCGGCGTGGTGTTGAGCCGGACATCGCCGCTCGGCCGCGAGGCACCTGCCCCGCGCTGGTCATGCTGGATCAGCCGGTAGTGGGCGGGATCGTGGAAACAACGCGCACCGGGGTCGAGCCCCGCCCCCGGACCGCCGTGGACGCTGAGCACCGGCACGCCGTCCGCCCGGCCGGTCTCTTCGTAGTGGAGGTCGTACCCGTCGCCGAGGTCCAGGCGTCCGCTGCGGACCGGGAGTTCTTTGGGGTAGAGCTCTTGTCGTGTGCTCATGGCGTCGATCCGTCGTCTGCGCAGCGGAAGTTATCGGCCTGTTCGGGGCTACCTTGTCCGGTCCAGCGCGCGCGCTTCGGGTAGGCGCAGACGAGGCGGGTCGGCGGTCGCGCGTCGCCTGACGCTGTCACGCGGGGGTCGAGCCACAGGTCATCGCCCCCGCGCGTGGCGACCAAGGTGTCCGGGACCCGTCCCTGCTCGACCCAAGCGACCAGCGCGGCGCGGATGTCCTCTGCAGGTTCGCCCGTGCCGCTGAACCATTGGCCGAAGCTCGAGAACCCAGGGCCATCGCCGCAATGGGCAACGCCGGGGAACATGAAAAGCCGCATCGATCCCTCCGCCGTCGCAGCGCCCACCGCCGCGCGCGCCGCCTCGTAGTACTCGAGGGTATCGAGGGCCGGGATCGCAGGATCGAGCCAGCCGGTGTAAAGGATCAGCTTGCCGCCGGCGGCGAAGAACGGCCGAAGGTCCGGATCGTCGGCATCGAGCACCGGTGACAGTTCGCGCGCCGCGCGTGCGCTGTCGGCCTCGAGGTCGAAGCGCTCGGCCGTCCATGTCGGATCGCGGTGCAGCACATCCCGGAAGAACGGCGTGCCGAGGTAGTCGTAGCCGGACTTCATCGGCGGCGTGCCGAAGATCCAGGTGTTCCAAGCCTCGCTCTCCGTGCCTGGCGGAAGGCCGGCCAGCCGCGCCGAGGCGGGCGCAGCGATTCCCGCACGCAGGGCACGGACGGTGTCGAGCTGCGCGTCGGTGAGGCAATCGGGACCGTCCTGGCCCTTGCAGCGCAGGACTTCGTCATCGAAGCGGCAGCGTCTCGGGTCATCCACCACGCCGTCCTCGACGCCATCCTGCACATCGCAGGCGGCGAGCACGGCGCGACGCAGCAGCTCGACCTTCTGCGGCGGCAGTCGCGACGTCGGGTCGCGCAGGAACCGTCGATGGTGCGACATGAACGCGCTGTTGAGCCGCGTCCAGCTGCGCGCCGGCGCACCGGCGACGATGCCGTCGAAGTCCTCCGGGTGGCGCTGCGCGGCCATGAGCCCTTGCCGACCCCCGTTCGAGCAGGATACGAAGTAGGCGTTCTGCGGTGCGGCGCCGTAGTGCACGGCGGCGAGCGCTTTGCCGATCCGCGCCATCTCATGGATCGCGCGATGCCCGAAGTCGAGCAGCTTCTCGCGGTGCACGGCCCAGTCGGCGAGTTTCGGGTCGGCCGGGGTGCTCTCATGGCCGGTGTCCGTGGTGGCGATCACCGAGCCGCGCAGCACGCCGTGGGGCAGGGCGCCGAGGGACAGCATCCCGGCGTAATTGCCGTTGCCCACCGCCTCGAAGCGCCCGTTCCAGCCCTCCGAGGGCAACCAGACCTCCATGCGGATCTGCGAGTCCGGGCTCGGTCGGGCGATGACGCTGACGCGGCAATGGGCGGGCAGCGAGGTCGGTGAGGTCGCCGCAACATCCGGTCGGTCGGGGCGGAACGGTCCCGCCGGGACGGGGGTGGCGTGGATCACCTCTGCCCCCGGCACCGCCGCTGCGGCGAGCTGCTCGCAGTCCGCGATGGCGTCGGCCCGTGCGAGGGGCGACGCGAACGCCGCGACGATCAACAGGACGGGGATCAGACGCATGGCCGACACCTCACGCGATTCTAGTCGACAAGTCGAATACAAGAATACACTATCGCCGTACCGTCGCCATGCAGCCGCTGCCCATGCCGCCCACCTTGCGAGCCTCCGTCCGGCGTTGGCCGTTGCGCGAGCCGTTCGTGATCTCGCGCCGGGTGTTCACCGAGAACATCGCGCTCGAGATCGTGCTCGAGATGGGCGATGTGCGCGGTCGGGGCGAGTCCGAACCGCATGAGCATGATATCCGGGTGACGGAGGTCGCTCGCGACGCCGCGACCGCTTTGGATCCGCAGGTCTGGGACCACCTCGATCCCGAGCGCCTCAACGCGGTGATGCCGCGTTCGGCGCTGCGGACCGCGTTGGATTGTGCGCTCTGGGATCTGCTCGCCAAGCGCGCCGGACGGCGTGCATGGGAACTGGCGGATATCAATCTCCCGTCGGACCTGCGGGTGCCGGTCTTCGAGACCTTGAGCCTCGACACGCCTGAGCGGATGGCTGGGGCCGCGGCCGCGGTGCGGGATGCACCCGGCCTCAAACTCAAGCTGGGGCATGCGGACGGCCGCGATGCGGAGCGTCTCGAGGCGGTACGCGCCGCGGCGCCCGGGATGATGCTGACCATCGACGCGAACGAGGGCTGGTCGCCGGTCGCGCTGCGGCGGATCCTACCGCTCGCCGCCCGGCTCGATGTCGCGTTCATCGAGCAGCCCCTACCGGCGGGCGCGGATGAGGCGCTCGCAGAGATGCCGCGCCTCGTCCCGTTCTGCGCCGATGAGAGCTGCCTCGACCGAAGTTCGCTGCCGGCGCTCGCGGGGCGCTACCAGTCGATCAATGTGAAGCTGGACAAGACGGGCGGGCTCACCGAGGCCCTGCACCTGATCGCGGCGGCGAAGCGGTCAGGGCTCGGGCACATGGTGGGCTGCAACGGCGGCTCATCGCTCGCCCAGGCGCCGGCCTTGCTGCTGACGCCCGGCGCCCTGATGGTGGATCTCGGCGTGCACGGGCTCGTCGAAGACCGCTCGTATCCGCTCGGCTGGGCCGATCATCGGCTGTCGTTGCCCGAGCCCCGGCTCTGGGGCTGACGCGACCGTCAGAACCGGTCGAGGTCGCGGGCCACGCGCACCGGTCCCTTGAAGTGTTGGTCGATGCCCTTCGTGTAGACGCTCAGGTCCGTCTCGTCGTCGAAGCCCGGCACCAGGTGGTGCAGGATCACCTCTTTGACGCCCGCGCTCGCCGCCAACTCGCCCACCTGCGGCGGCGTCAGGTGGTCCTTGCGCAGATGCTCGATGAGCTCCTCGATCGGGAAGTCCGGACGGTCGTTCGCGCGCAGCAGGCGCTCCATCCTGTCCATGTCGATCACCTCGCTTACCAGCACATCCGAGCCGCGCGCGAGGCGTGCGACGCGCTCGGAGGGGCCGGTGTCGCCGGTGAAGGTGATGGACCGGTCCGGCGTGTCGAAGCGGAACGCGTAGGAGCGCGCTGCCGCAGCGGCCGCGCTGCCGGGGAGGAAGTGGTAGTGGTCGTTGAGCACCGCCGAGACGCGCACGTTCGCGTCCTGATAGATGACGGCCGGTGCCTCGAGGTCGCCGGGGATGTCGGTGGCCTCGACCGTCTCGGCGATGCCCGGGATCCGGGTGGTGCCGATGATGATCGGCGCGAGCTCGGTCGCGCGGAACGCCTTGGCGAGGTACGTGACCATCTCACGCGTCATCGGCGGACCGACGACCTTGATCGGCGGGCGCGCGAAGTGGAACAGCCAGCGCTGCACCAGCAGCGGCCCGAGGTCGCCGTTATGGTCGAAATGGTGGTGGGTGATGAACACCGCCTTGATGCGCTCGATGGGCAGGTCTGCGCGGGCGAGCTGCCGCAGCACACCATCGGCGGAGTCGATGAGGTAGATGTCCTCGCCGATGACGACCGCGCTCGAGGTCTGCGCGCGCTCTATGCGCACGGACGGGCCGCCGCCCGTACCGAGGGTGACGAGCTCCATGCGCTTGACGTCTTTGCCGCCGTCCGCCGACGCCGACGGCAGCAGGGTCGCGAGCGCGACCATCGCGGCGCCGAGCAGCGTCCACGAAGCGCGTCGAGGCGTGTCGAACATCATCGTGTCGGTCATGGGCGCGGGTCCTCGCAGGTGGCAGCGGTCACTTGACGATCGGCAGCATCAACGCTGCCGGATGCGCGCGGTCGTGCAGCACCTCGATGCGCGCGACGCGCGCCTCCTCGGGCTGCTGCAGATGCACGGGGGTCGCGGAATTGAGGTTCTTCTGCATGAACGAGCAGGCGGTGGCGCGGACCACGAGCCGGATGCGGGAGTGCCGCAGCAGCCGGCGGGTGGCGAAACGGAAGTTGCTGAACCGGACCTCCGTCGGCGTCTCCGGCGGCATGGGCACGCCGTCGGTCGAGCCGTCCCGATGACGCAGGCGCAGCAGGTCGGAGGACAGGAACACGACCGATCCGTCCTCGAGCACCTCGTAGAGCAGCACGCAGAGGTCGGCATCGGGCGCATCGCAGGACAGCCACAGGCGCAGTTCCGGCTCGCCGACCAGGTCGACCGGCGTCTCGAGCGGCGCGGAGTGGTAGATCACGCCCTGACCGAAGGTGTTGTGGCAGAACACTGCGTTGGTCGGGTCCTCGCCGCCCTGGATGAAGAACAGGCTGTTGTAGGCGCGGGGGAAGACCGCGCCCGAATGCGAACCCAGCTCCGGCGAGCGGCTGAGGCGACTCTCGGTCTCGAGCGGCCGGAAGTCGGACGGATCGCTGACGAAGCGGTCGGAGGGCGTGTCGGCCGCGCTGTCGGCCAACCAGCCGGAGCGGAACACGTCCGTCGCTTGGCCGTCGGAGGCGAGGAAAAACGGCTGCTGCGTGCCGCAGAGGGCGTCCAGCGAGTCCGCGCCGCGCCACTCGTCGGCCTCGCAGAGATAATGTTTGACGCGGGTGTCGAGGAAGGCGGGCTTGTCACCCATGCCGAACACCCAGCGATACCACTCGCGCTTGAGCGCGTAGAGGTCGACCTTGGCCGCAGGCCCGAACTGCAGGGCATAGACGCGGTCCGTGCCGCGCATGCCGCGGTGGTCCCAGGGGCCGATGATGAGGTAGTTCTGGCGCCGGGCTTTTTCACCGCCATGCTCGTCGTAGCGCCGGTAGTGGGTGAGGGTGCCGGGCAGGCAGGTGTCGTACATGCCGGTGAGCGACAGCACCGGGATGTCGAGCTTGCGCAGCGACTCCGGTGAGGGACGCCGGGCTTCCCAGATCGGTCCCCAGCCCGTCGCGACGAGATCGTCCTCCCAACCCGGCGCTTCGAAGCCCAGCATCCCCGGCACCTCGAGCAGCGAGCCGTGGCGTCGGTAGATATCCCCCTGGATCCTGTTGAAGATGAGCGTATCGGCGGCGAGGTTCCAGGAGATGTGATGTCCCTTGAGCGTCACGCGCCAGCGGTACGTGTAGGGCGAGCCGACGCCGCCGTGCGGGATATCGACACCGCCCATGAAGGCCGCCGAGGGGACGATGGTCTTGAGGGCCGGCGGCAGTTCGCCCGCGATGCGCCATTGGTTCCACCCGGTGTAGGAGCCGCCGAAGAGCCCGACCTGTCCGTCGCACCAAGCCTGCTCGGCGATCCACTGCACCGCATCGAAGCCATCCGGGCCGTCGTTGCGCCACTGCATGAACTCGCCGCCCGAACCACCCCGGCCGCGGCAGTCGACGGCGACGAACGCAAGCCCCTCGCGCGCGAACTCGACGCCGATCGAGTGGGCGTTGTCGGCGAGGTAGGGCGTCATCTCCATCACGGCCGGTACACGGCCTGCGCCCGAAGGCAGATAGAGCACGGCGCCGAGCTCGATGCCGTCGCGCATCGGGATCTGGATGAATCGGGCGGTGTAGTCGCGCATCGAGTCCCCCCGGCGCATGCCGCGCTCGCCTTGTGACGCTCCGGATGGTACCGTCTTGTATAATCGTTGTCGACATTCGGACCGGACACCGACTCCTCAGGAGGAACCGCGATGCGAATCCCGCTGTGGGCCGCCATCCCCCTTGTGTTCGTCGCGTCATCGGGCGCGTCGTCCGCCGCGCCTCCCGTCCAGGATTGCCGCTCGCCCGCCCATCGACAGCTCGATTTCAAGATCGGCGAGTTCGATGTGACGGGCATGGAAGGGGCGAAGGCCGGTGTGAGCCGCGTCGAGTCGCTGCTTGAAGGTTGCCTGTTGGTCGAACATTGGCAAGGGGCGCTCAGCGGTTTCGGCAAGGCGTTCTTCTACTACGACCGTGGCGGCAGTCGATGGCATACCACCTACGTCACCGATGACGGCGAGGCGCTCGTCTTGAGCGGCGTCTTCGAAGGCGATGCGCTCGTGTTCCGGGGTGAGGGGCGGCTCAGTCCGTTCGATGGCATGCACCGGATGGCGTGGTCGCCGTTGCCGGGCGGCGGTGTGAAGCAGTTCTGGGAGTTCTCCTCGGACGGCGGCATCACCTGGAAGACCATCCACATCGGCTACTACGCCCGTCGGCCCTGAGCGACGGACGAGCCGATGTTGCAGCGGGTCGAGTCGGCGGAGTTCGATTACATCGTCATCGGTGCAGGTTCGGCGGGTTGCGTGGTCGCGGCACGGCTGTCGGAAGACCCATCGGTGTCGGTGCTGCTGGTCGAGGCAGGCGGCGAGGGGCGCGATTGGCGGCTCCGCGTGCCCGGCGCGCAGGCCTTCATCAAGGACTGGGACGCGTTCGCCTGGGACTATGAGACCGGGCCGGATCGCTCGCGGTGCGACCGGGTAGAGCGATGGCGTCGGGGTCGCGTCATGGGCGGCAGCAGCGCGATCAATGGCCTGATCTACGCCACCGGCCTGCCGCAGGACTACGACCTGTGGGAACAGGCGGGCGCGCGGGGCTGGGGCTACGCGGATGTCGAGCCGTATTTCCGGCGTGCCGAGCGCTGCGTCGGTCTTCCGGGGCGCGGCATGCACGGCCCGATGCCGGTCGAGGTCTTCCGCTCGCCGCATCCGGGCAACGAGACGCTGCTCGAGGCCTGTGCGGAGCGGGGCATCCCGGTCGTCCGCGACATCAACCTCGTGCGTGATGCGGCGGTCGGCGTCGTGCAGAGCAACCAGTCGCGTGGGCTGCGGCAGGACAGCGCGACGGCCTATCTGTCGCCGATCCGTCACCGGCGGAACCTCACCATCCGGGCGCGTACGCAGGTCGAGCGCATCCATCTCGACGGACGGATCGCGCGTGGTGTGGAGTGCGCACGCGGCGGCGAGCGCTCGCTGGTGCGCGCGCGGCGCGAGGTCGTGCTTTGTGCGGGCGCCTTCGCGAGCCCGCAACTGCTGATGCTCTCCGGCATCGGACCGGCAGCGCCGCTCCGCGGACTCGGCATCGATGTGGTGCACGAAGCGCCCGGCGTGGGCGCGGATCTGCAGGAGCATCCCGAACTCTATCTCGAGTACGAGTTCCGTCGGCCGACCTACAGCACCGCGATGCGTTGGCCGAGCCTGCTGAAGGCCGGTCTCGATTTCGTCATTGCGCGTCGCGGTCGCGCGACTTCGCCGGCGAGCCACTTGCTGGGTTATCTGCGCAGCAGTGCTGTTGAGCCGCTGCCCGACCTGCTGGTCTTCGCAGGGCCATGGGGATACCTGGACGATACGGTGGCTTTCGCGCGCGATGTGGTGCGGCGCATCTCGCCGGTCTGCGACCTCGATGACGATGTCGCGCTCGAGGCCTTCGTCCGCGAGACGGCGGGCATCTGCTACCACGCCAGCGGCACCTGTCGGATGGGGTCCGACGCGCGGGCGGTGGTCGATCCGCAGCTTCGGGTCCGGGGCGTGGAGCGGTTGCGCATCGCGGATGCCTCGGTGATGCCGGTCATCCCGTCCGGCAATCTCCATGCGCCGACCGTGATGATCGGCGAGCGCGCCGCAGACCTGATCCGTGATGGGGGTACGAACGATGTCTGAGCCAGAGACGACGCCGACCGATTGGTCCGCTGCTGCCGCGGCGCTGAGACCGGACCCCCGTCCCTGGATCGGCGGTCGACGGGTCGAGGTCGATAACGGCCGCGGTTTCCGGTCGGAGAATCCGGCGACCGGTGCGACCGTCGCCGAACTGCCCTGCTGCGGCGCTGCCGATATCGATGCCGCGGTGCGCGGCGCGCGGACGGCTTTCGAGAGCGGCGCGTGGTCGCAGCTCTCGCCGCGCGAGCGTGGCCGTAAGGTGCGTGTCTTCGCCGAGCAGGTCCGAGCGCACGCCCAGGAACTTGCGCTGCTCGACACCCTCGAGATGGGCATGCCCATCGCCAACGCCTTGGGTGACATGCAGGAGGCGGGTGGCCATGTCGAGGCGATCGCCGAGATGGCGGACAAGCTGCTCGATGAGGTGATCCCGAACGATCCCTCGGCGTGGGTGCTCAACATCCGCGAACCCCATGGTGTCGTCGGTGCGATCACGCCCTGGAACTTCCCGGCCTACATCGGCATATCCAAGGTGCTGCCGGCGCTCGCGGTGGGCAACTCCGTCGTGCTGAAGCCCTCGGAGATCGCCTCGCTCAGCTGCCTCAAGCTCGGTGAACTGGCAGCGGCGGCCGGCATCCCTGACGGTGTGTTCAACATCGTGCCCGGCCTCGGCGGCGAGGCGGGGGCGGCGCTCGCACTGCACAAGGATGTCGACGTGCTGACCTTCACCGGTTCCACCGCGACCGGTCGGCGACTGCTCGAGTTCTCGGGACAGTCGAACATGAAGCGCCTGATCCTGGAGTGCGGCGGCAAGTCGCCGCAGATCGTGTTCCCGGATGTCGCGGATCTCGACCGCATCGCCGAGGCCATCGTCGGCGGGATCACCTTCAACACCGGACAGGTATGCGTCGCCGGTTCGAGGCTGTTGGTGCATCGCTCGATCGCCGACGCGTTCGTCGCCCGGGTGGTGGAGCGTGCGCGCGCGGTCGAGCCGGGGGACCCGTTGCAGGAGTCCACCGGCTTCGGTCCGTTGGCGAGCCGTGCCCAGTTCGAACGGGTCCGGAGCCATGTCGCGGCGGCGACGGCGCAGGGCGCTGCGATGCTGCTCGACGGGACTCCGGCTTCGGCGGGCGGGGCGTGCTTCTGGTCGCCCACGGTGTTCGCCGATGTGACGCCCGGCATGCGCGTCGCCCAGGAGGAGATCTTCGGGCCGGTGCTGTCCGTGATGACATTCGACAGCGAGGACGAAGCGGTCTCGATCGCCAACGGCACCATCTACGGATTGACGGCGACGGTGTGGACTGCGGATCTGGGTCGTGCGCTGCGTCTCGCGCGGCGGATCAGCGCCGGTGCCGTCACCATCGGCGCCGATCCGACGGGCGGCCGTGTCGACGCGACGACTGGCGCGTTCGAGCCGCATCGGCAGTCCGGTCTCGGGGTGGAGGGCGGTCTCGGCGGCCTGCGCAGCTTCACCCGGCTCAAATCCGTGACCTTCAAGCCTTGAGCGGGCGCAGTCCGGGCCCGGCCCGCAGGAGTTCGACATGAACGATGACCTCGGCAAGGATCGACCGGCGCTCTCGCGGGCGGCGGTCATCGGTTACGGCGCGGCCTCCGGGCCCTTCGAGATGCTGCGGGGACCGGGCGTCGCGATCCTGCCGGCCCTCTACGCCAAGGAGTTCGGTTTCGCCTTGACGGCGTTGTCGCTGGCCATGCTGTTGCTGCGGCTCTCGGACGGCGCCACGGATGTCGCGGTCGGCATGCTGTCCGACCGGACGCGCAGCCGTTGGGGGCCGCGCAAGCCGTGGCTCTTGGCCAGCATCCCGCTCGCGCTGCTGTCGGCTTGGGGGCTCTTCATACCGGGCGAGGAGCCGAGCATCTGGTACTTCGCCGTCTGCTATTTCTTCTTCTATCTCGCGTGGACGTTCTTCGACATCCCCTACACCGCATGGTCTGCGGAACTCGGACGCTCCTATGAGGAGCGCTCGCGGCTGTCCCTGTCTCGGCAGTTCTGGGGCAACATCGGTCTGATCCTGCTGTCGCTCGCGCCGTTGCTGCCGTTCCTGCCGTCCACCAGCATGAACTTCGACACGCTCGAGGTCATGTTCTGGTTCATCGCCATCGCCTATCCGATCGGCGTGCTCTACGCGGTGTCCCGCGTGCCGAACGGCGAGTTCGTCCCGGCGGTGCCGCGCTTCAGCCTCAAGGAGACCGTGCGTGCCGTGCGGGAGAACCCGCCGCTGCAGATCTTCCTCGGCGTCGCCTTCCTGTCCGATCTCGCGCTCGGCATCAGCGGTGCGATGTTCTTCCTGTTCCTCGACACCTATCTCGGCATCGGCGCCTCGTTCTCGCTGATCTTCATCACGGCGGTCGCGGTATCGACCGTGGCGCTCAAGCCCTGGCAGATGCTGCTGAGCCGCACCTCCAAGCGGAACCTGTTCATCGTCAGTGCGGGCGGCATGGTGCTCTGGGGGCTGCTGATCCACCTGGTCGAGCCGGGGCCGTGGGCACTGCCCGCCTTTATCGCTTACATGGCGCTCTACTACACCTTGTCCGCCGGTCGCGAAGTGGCGCTCTACGCGATCATCGGTGACATCGTCGACTACGGCGAATGGCGCAGCGGCACCAACCGGGCCGGCGAGTTCACCTCCGCGTGGATGGTCATCCGCAAACTCACCTACGCGATGGGTCCGGCGATCGGCTTCTTCATCGCAGGCCAAGCGGGGTACGAACCGACCGCGGCCAGCAACGATGCTTCCGGCATCCTCGGCCTGAAGACCGCAAACGGGTACCTCCCGGCGCTGTTGTTCGTGTTGGCGACGTGGTTGGCTCTCCGCTATCCGCTGACGGCCGAGAAGCATCGGATCATCCGGCGGCGTCTCGAGCAGCGCGCGGCGCGCAAGCAGGCTGCTGCCAACCCCGCCATCGATCCAGCGACGCCCTGACCGCACCGCCCGGTGACCGGACCCATGGCGTGGCTGTGCCGCCACGCCAGAGGGGGATACGGGCGGCCGCCGCAGGCGCACTTGAAGTATTTCCTGTGTAGATTAATGTCATATTTATTACAACGCCACCCACCGGGGGAGATCATCATGCGAGACCAGCGTCCTACCGCGAAGACCACTGGGAGCGCTTGCGGCGTCATGCCGCGTCGGGGAGGGGCCGTGGCGGCGGCGGTGGCCGCTGCGCTTGGCCTCTCGGTCGGCGCGCCGCAGGCGGCCGCCCAACAGACCGCCGCGAAGGCGGCCGGGCTCGAAGAAGTGATCGTCACCGCGCGCAAACGCGACGAAGACGTCCAGTCCGTGCCGCAGAGCATCGAGGTGTTGGGCGGCCTCGACCTGAGGGAGCTCGGCAAGGTGACCTTCAAGGACCTGCAGTTCGAGGTCCCGGGTTTCTACATCCAGAACTACGAGACCCGCGCCACCATCGCGGTGCGCGGCGTGGGTTCGCAGGTGCCGGGCGGCGGTCAGTCGGTCGCCTCGCACATCAACGGCATCTACCAGGCCTCGACGGCCGCTTCGCTCAGCTGGATGTTCGATGTCGAGCGGGTCGAGGTCCTCAAGGGGCCGCAGGGCACGCTGTACGGGCGCAACT
>JBILMF010000174.1:0-5637 GCA_044375655.1 Steroidobacteraceae bacterium
TCTGCGGCGCGACCGTCACCGTCGGTCCGGTGACCGACAGCAGATACTGGTTGCCGGCGGTCTTCAGGTCGTAGGCGTAGTTCTTGCCGGCCGCCGGCACCACCGCGGTGACGAAGTGGTGCTGCATACCGGCGATCCAGCCGCCGGCGACGGTGCGCGGCAGTTCGCTGTCGGCGATGTTGTCGCGCTCGATCTTGAAATATTTTTCGCCGTTGTAATAGGCCGGGCCCTGGAAGGCGTAGCTCTCGACGCTGAACATCGAGCGCTCGACGGGCGGGTCGTTGCGCAGGATCTGCGCGTACGAGGCCGCGCGCCACGGCGCCGTGCCGGCGTTTTCGATCGCGTATTCGAGGTCGACCTTGTATGAGCCGCGCCGCAGCACATAGGTCTTGGTGACCGTGACTCCGCTCGCGGCATCGGTCCAGGTCAGCGGCACGCGCAGTTCGTCGCCGCCGTCGGCCAGCGTGTAGCGGGTCTGTTCGGCCGCGAAGCGCGCGAGGTGCGTCGGGTGCGCCCTGCCGTCGCTGTCGGTGAGCCCGGTCTGCAGGAAATAGAAGCGGTCGGCTTCGGTGTTGAGCAGGCGCACCCGCGCCTCTTCGCCCTTGACCTGCGGGTACTTGAGCAGCGCGGCGTGCACCAGGTCACCGCCGCGCAGGCTGACGTCGAGCTCGAGCACGTCAGTGACGATGCGGACGACCCCAGGTTCCGCGGCCGGTGCCGCGGGGGCGGTCGGCGCGGTGACGGGTTCTGCGGCAGTAGCCGGGATCGCGGCTGGAGCCGCCGCCGCGGGCGGGGGTGCGGCGGCGAGACTGCCGGGTGCCGCCGCGGCCGGGAGCGTAGCCGGCGGTGCGATGGCCTCGGGCGGCCGCGCCTGCGGCACGCTGGCGGCCAGACTGCCGGCACCGCTCGTCGGTGGCGGTGCGTTCTGCACCTGTGCGGGAGCGGCGTAGTCGCGCTGCCAGGTCTCGTAGTTGATCCACAGCGCGAGCACCAGGCCGAGCCAGAGGAAAATGCGGGCGTTGGTCGAGGTCACGGTAAACCTTGCGTCAAAGAAAAGGGGTCGGGCTCAGCGCAGCGGGCGGGGCGGCACGGGATCGTAGCCGCCTTCGCGCAACGGGTGGCAGCGGCCGATGCGCCGCAGCGCAAGCCAGCTGCCGCGCAGCGCGCCGTGCGTGTCGATGGCTTCCAGTGCGTAATGCGAGCAACTCGGATGGTAGCGGCACGTGGGGCCGCGCCATGGACTGATGACGAGCTGGTAGGCCCTGATCAGGGCTCGGAGGATGACGCGCATGTCGTAGCTACCTTTTGCCAGAGACCCTCGAGGCTCTGGCGGATCCGCTCCACCGGCGCACCGCGCGCGGCTGCCCGCGGGCCGACGATGATGTCGGTGGCGGGCAGGCGATGCTGGGCGAGCCGGAACGATTCGCGGATTATGCGACGAAGCCTGTTACGGGCGACTGCATTTCCGATGAGTTTTGCGCCGACGGCCAGTCCGAGCCGCGGGCCTCCGGTGGCGTTTGGGCTTACCGCCATGGAGAAGAACGAGTCGCCGAAGCGGCGGCCGCGACGGTAGGCGGTCTCGAAGTCGATCTTGCGAAGCACCCGGCGCTCAGCCGGAAAGCCCAACCGGGAGGATGGGCGGGGGGCGGGGTCGCGGGTCAGGGGATCAGCTTCTTGCGGCCCTTGGCACGGCGGCGGGCAAGCACCTTGCGACCGTTGGCCGTGGCCATGCGGGCGCGAAAGCCGTGGGTGCGGGCGCGGCGGACCTTGCTGGGCTGGTACGTGCGTTTCATGGTTCTTCACCGAAAAAAGGCCGCAGAGGGTAAGCAGGGGGTATCCCGGTGTCAAGCCGAGAAAGATATCCACAGGCCTACCGGGCGGTATATCCTTCGCACCCCCTTTCGTCGACCCACCCGCTTCGTGTTTCAGGGAGCCAGGTAGCTGCGTGGACCCGTCGCTCTGGAATCGTTGTCTGCAGGTGTTGGCGGCGGAGCTGCCCGACCGGGATTTCAACACTTGGGTCAGGCCGCTGCAGGCGATCGAGACTGACGACGAACTGCGGCTGCTGGCGCCAAACCGTTTCGTGGTCGAGTGGATCGGCAGCAATCTGCGGCAACGGATCGAGGATTGGCTGCAGCAGCAGCGCCCGACCCGGCCCTGGCGGCTGTCGGTCAGCGTCGGCGAGAAGCCCGAAGCTGCGGCACCGTCCGTCAGTCACGACGAACCGATGACGGCACGCGATCCGCAGCGGCGGCGGCCCGGCGTGGAGATCGTCGGTGGCCGGCTCAATCCCGACTCCACGTTCGATACCTTCGTCGTCGGCAAGAGCAACCAGCTCGCCAAGGCCGCGGCCCAGCAGGTCGGCGAGAACCCCGGCAAGGCCTATAACCCGCTGTTCATCTACGGCGGCGTAGGGCTCGGCAAGACGCATCTGATGCACGCCGTCGGCCACGCGATCCTCGCGCGCAATCCGCAGGCGCGCATCGCGTATGTGCACTCCGAACGCTTCGTGAGCGACATGGTGCGTGCGCTGCAGCACAACCAGATGAACGACTTCAAGGCGGCTTACCGCTCGCTGGACGCGCTGCTGATCGACGATATCCAGTTCTTCGCCGGCAAGGAGCGCTCGCAGGAAGAGTTCTTCCATACCTTCAACGCACTGCTCGAGGGCCAGCAGCAGGTGATCCTCACCTGCGACCGCTATCCCAAGGAAGTCGACGGCCTCGAGGAACGGCTGAAGTCGCGCTTCGGCTGGGGGCTGACGGTGGCCATCGAGCCACCGGAGCTGGAGACCTGCGCGGCAATCCTCATCAGCAAGGGCGAGGCGGCGGGGGTCAAGCTGGGGCAGGATGTCGCGCTGTTCATCGCCAAGCGCATCCGTTCCAACGTGCGCGAGCTCGAGGGCGCACTGCGCCGGGTGATCGCCAACTCGCGCTTCACCGGGCAGCCGATCACCCTCGATTTCACCAAGGAAGCATTGCGTGACCTGCTGACGCTGCAGGCGCGGCTGATCACCATCGAGAACATCCAGAAAACGGTCGCGGACTATTTCAACGTGCGGGTCGCGGATCTGCTTTCCGAACGGCGCAGCCGCTCGGTGGCTCGACCGCGGCAGATCGCCATGGCGCTTGCCAAGGAACTCACCAGCCACAGTCTGCCGGAGATCGGCGACGCTTTTGGCGGCCGCGACCACACGACCGTGCTGCATGCCTGCCGCCGGATCCGCGAGTTGCGCGATATCGAGCAGCGCATCGCCGAGGATTATTCAAACCTGTTGAGAACCCTGACGGGTTGATGTGCGCAACATGTGGATGTTTTCGGGAGCGAAAATCATTCACAATCGGTGCACAGGGAGTGCGCCGGATGTGCCATCCGCCACGCACCGCAACCGCGGGAGCAAGATACTGAAAACACCGGCTTTTCCGGGTTTTTCCACTTATCCACCCCCACAACTGTCTCTACAGTTTTCTCTTCATTCTTAAATCCAGGATTTATGAAACTCACAGCGACCCGTGAACAGATCCTAGGTCCGGTGCAACACGTGATCGGCGTCGTGGAACGCCGGCAGATCATGCCCGTGTTGTCCAACGTCCTGCTCAGTGCCCGCGACGGCCGGCTCTCCGTCACCGGTACCGACCTCGAGGTCGAACTCGTGAGCGCCATGAACCTCGCGGTCAACGCACCCGGCGAGGTGACCGTCCCGGGGCGCAAGTTCCTGGACATCCTGCGTGCGCTGCCCGAAGGCATGTCCGTGGCACTCAGCCTCGAGGGCGATCGGCTGGTCGTGCGTTCCGGCCGCAGCCGCTTCACCCTGTCCACTCTGCCGGCGGCCGAGTTTCCGGTAGTCGAGGAAATCAACGCCCAGCAGGTGCTGCGTCTGCCGCAGGCCGAGTTCAAGCGGCTCATCGACAAGGTCCACTTCTCGATGGCGCAGCAGGATGTGCGCTACTACCTCAACGGCATGCTCCTCGAGTCCGAGGGTGGGAAGCTGCGCGCGGTGGCGACCGACGGCCACCGGCTGGCGCTCGGCGAAGCCACGCTGCTGGAGCGTGTGACCGGCAAGCAACAGGTGATCCTGCCGCGCAAGGGTGTGCTTGAGCTGCAACGTATGCTCGGCAGTGAGGGGGAACTGGCGCTGACGGTTGGTACCAACCACGTTCGCTGCGAGATCGGCGACATTCGCTTCACTTCGAAACTGATCGACGGTCGTTTCCCGGAATACAGCCGGGTCATTCCAGCGAACGCAAACCGCATTATCGGCGCAGATCGCGAATTTTTGCGGCAAAGTCTGCAACGTACGGCGATTTTGTCGAACGAAAAGTACCGCGGCATCCGTCTGAACGCGAAAACCAACCTGCTGACGCTTCAGGCGCACAATCCTGATCAGGAAGAAGCCGAAGACCAGATCGAAGTCGCGTACGTGGGAGAAGAGGTCGAGATCGGCTTCAACGTCACCTACCTGCTGGAAGCGTTGTCGGCGATCGACACCGATCGGGTGCACATCGCGCTGACGGACGCCAACAGCAGTTGTCTGGTGACGGCAGACTCGGGTGACGGGGCGAAGTACGTCGTCATGCCGATGCGGCTCTGAGGCGCGGCATGGCATTGGCGGAGCTCACGATCGAGAATCTCCGCTGCATCGAAAAAGCTGAACTGTCCTTTGGACCAGGAACTCACTTGGTCTTCGGTGCCAATGGAGCGGGCAAAACGACCGTGCTCGAGGCGGCGTACCTGCTGGGGCGCGGCCGCTCGTTCCGTACCCGACTCAATGAACGCCTGATCCGGCACGGAGCCCCGCTGGCGCGAGTCGTGGGTCGGGCGGACACGGAAGATCGTCAGCACCGACTGGGCATCGAAATCCGGCGGCCCAGCCACGACAGGGCAGGGACTACGGGTCGGATGGATGGCGCGGATGTCCGCAGCTTCGCTGATCTGGCTCTGGCGTTTCCTGTGCAAGTGATCGACCCGGACGCCCACAAGCTGATCGAGGACAGTCCCGCCCGTCGTCGCCGCTGGCTCGACTGGGCAGTGTTCCACGTGGAACCAGGATTCGCCGGCAGCTGGTCCCGCTACCAGCGAGCCTTGTCGCAGCGCAACGCCGCCTTGCGTACCCGGCAGTCGGAGGTCGCCATCTGGGACCCCGAGCTTGCTCGCGAGGGGGAGGTGATGACCGCGGCGCGCGAGCGGGTGATGATCGCCCTGCAACCTTTCTGGGCGGCCGCCGCCGCGGAGCTGACAGGACTCGACATCGCTCTGGAGTTCCAGCCAGGTTGGGATCGGGCAACCCCACTCAGCGATGCCCTGGCGGCGACCGCGACCCGCGACCGCGATCGCCGGACCACCACGACCGGACCGCATAGGGCGGATATCGGCCTCAAGATCCGCGGGCGGGTGGCGCGGGAGGTGTTGTCCCGGGGCCAGCAGAAACTGGCGGCCGTGGCTCTCAACCTCAGCCAACTCGAGTTCCTGCAACGGGAACACGGTCTACGGCCCAGTCTGCTGCTCGATGATCCGTCGGCGGAACTCGACCGCGAGCGCCTGGCGCGCGTGATCGCCCGGGTCGAGGCGTTGCAGACCCAACTGATCGTCACGGCGCTCGACCGCGACACAGCGCTTTTTGGCTCACCCGACAGCGTG
>JBILMF010000045.1:0-20382 GCA_044375655.1 Steroidobacteraceae bacterium
CCGAGAACTTGCGCCGGGCGCTCGCTCAGGAGGCTGCGCGCGTGATGGCGGAGCACGGAGTGCGCGACTTCCTCTTCGCCAAGCGCAAGGCCGCGGAGCGCTTCGGCGTGGTGGATGGCGCGGTGCTGCCGCGCAACACGGAGATCGAAGAGGCGTTGCAGGAGTACCAGCGGCTGTTCGGTGGCGAGGCTCACCAGGAGTCGCTGCAGGCGCAACGCGAAGTGGCCCTCGAAGTCATGCGGCGGCTCAGCGAGTTCCAGCCCCGGCTCGTCGGCCCAGTGCTGCACGGCACCGCCACCGAGCACGACGACGTCACGCTGCACGTGTTCGCCGACCGCGCCGAGTCGGTGACCTTCCGGCTGATGGATCTGGGAGTGCCCTTCGAGGTCGGCGAGCGGCGCACGCGCGTCAATGCCGAGCGCGTGGTGCAGCAACCTGCTGTACGCCTCGACGTCGACGGCCAGCCGGTGGAACTCGTGGTGTTTCAGTTCGACGGCATCCGCCAGTCCCCGGCAAGTCCGGTGGACGGCAAACCGATGCGCCGCGCGGACGCCGACGAGGTGGCCGCGCTGCTCGCAGCCGCTTACGCCCCGCGCTTGCCGATCGGCACGTAGTCGCGTTTCACCGGGCCCGTGTAGAGCTGCCGCGGCCGGCCTATCTTGTAGCCCGGATCGCTGATCATCTCCTGCCAGTGCGCAACCCACCCTGCGGTGCGCGCGATCGCGAACATCACCGTGAACATGGAGCGCGGGATGCCGAGCGCGCTGTAGATGATCCCCGAGTAGAAGTCGACGTTCGGGTAGAGCTTGCGCGAGATGAAGTAGTCGTCCCGCAGCGCGATCTCCTCGAGGCGCTGCGCGAGTTCCAGCAGCGGGTTTTCGGCGCGGCCCATCTTGGCGAGTACCTTGTGGCACATCTCGCGGATGATCTTGGCGCGCGGGTCGAAGTTCTTGTAGACGCGGTGGCCGAAGCCCATGAGGCGCACGTGGCTGGACTTGTCCTTCACCTGGGAGAGGAACTTCGGGATGTTGTCGACCGTACCGATCTCCTCGAGCATCTCGAGGACCGCCTCGTTCGCGCCGCCATGCGCCGGACCCCACAGCGCCGAGACGCCCGCGGAGATGGCGGCATAAGGATTCGCGCCCGTGGAGCCCGCAAGGCGCACCGTCGAGGTGCTCGCGTTCTGTTCGTGGTCCGCGTGCAGGATCAGCAGCAGGTCCAGCGCCTGCGCCGCCAGCGGGTCGACATGGTAGGGCTCGCAGGGCACGGCGTAGAACATGTGCAGCAGGTTGCTGCAGTAGTCGAGGTCGTTGCGCGGATAGATGAACGGCTGGCCCAGCGCCCGCTTGTACGCCGCCGCCGAGATCGTCGGCAGCTTGGCGATGATGCGGTGCATGAAGATCTCGCGATGCCGCGGGTTATTGATGTCCATCGAGTCGTGGTAGAACGCCGACATCGAGGCGACGATCGCGCTCACCATGGCCATCGGGTGTGCGTCGTAGTGGAAGCCGTTGAACATGCGCAGCAACGACTCGTTGACCATCGTGTGCCGCGTTATGCTGGCGCTGAAGTCGGCCAACTGCTTCGGATCGGGCAGTTCGCCGTTGTTGAGCAGGTAAGCGACCTCGATGAACGAGCTCTGCGCCGCGAGCTGCTCGATGGGATAGCCGCGGTAGAGCAGGACTCCCTGATCACCGTCGATGTAGGTGATGCGGCTCTCGGTGCTCGCCGTAGCCATGAACCCCGGGTCGAAAGTGAACACGCCGTGCTCCTTGTTGAGCGCAGCGATGTCGATGACATCGGGACCGATGGAGCCGGAGCGTGCCGGCAACTCGCAGGTCTTGCCCGTGGAGAGGTCTTTCAGTTCGTATTTCTTGTTGGCCATGGCGTGCAAATCGTCGTCGTGGGAGTCGTCGCGGGAGCGCGACGGACTGTATCGAAATTGACACGCCGGCTGCGCATAATCAAGGCACAGCGCGGCAATTTTTCTACTCGACCACCTTGTAGAAAGCGCCCGGCCGCAAGCTGCCGCCGGGATACAGGCCGTTGATCAGCAACAGCTCTTCCTTCTGGTACTTCTCCACCGGCATGGCAGCCGCATAATCCTCGAGCCGCGTTTCGGCGGTCGCCGTGCGGATGCGTACCCGATAGGGCTCGGCAAGCGGATACTCGGCAGGCTTCAGGCTGCGCAGCGTCCCGGCCACCGACATGAAAAGGCCGTCGGACTCCGGCACGCCGTTGCGCGACGAACGGCTCGCACCGGCGAAAATGTAGGCGCTCTTGCCCCGATAGAGCACGGTCCAGCGCACCGGCCCGGCGCCGTTGTCCAGCGGCGAGCCCGAGGTGGTGCGTACCGTGTAGCCCTGCATGCCGTTGATCTCGAGGGGTTCGCCGCCTGCGAGCGTGGCGCCGCGCAGTTGCGACAGCAGGAACTCCCGCGGTCCCTGTGTGGGCGGGAATTCGCGCAGCGTGACCTGCATCAGGGTGTCGCGGTTCGGCGTGTAGGCCACCAGCGCGTCGCGCTGGTTCTCGACCGTCCAGGCACGCGGGAACGCGACCGTGACGCCGAGCTCGGCGTGGTAAAGGCGGTTGTCGCGGAGGATGCCCTGCGCGCGGCTCGACCCGTAGGTCATGCCGTCGATCGCCTTCATGTAGCGCTCGCGGTTCTCCACCCAGCCACCCGGCGGTCCCTGGTCCATCCTCGCCGAAGCCTTCGCCGCCTGCACCGCACGGGAGTCGGGTGTCGGATGCGAGGAAAACATGCCGTGGTAGATGCGCGGCTTGCGGCCTTCCGCGCGCGCGCGGTCCATCTCGAAACGTTCGCCGCGGCGGAACATCTCGAACACCTCGCCCATCGCCTCCGGGCGATAACCGGCGCGAGTCGAGTACTGCAGGCCGATGCGATCGGCCTCGAGTTCGTTTTCGCGGCCGTACCCCTGGATCCAGGCGTTGGCGCCGAGATTGGCCAGCTCGGCCACCGCGCTGGAGTTGGTGTAGATCGCGGCCGCGGTGGCGGCAAGCCCGGCGAGCACGCCCCGGGTCATGCGCTCCTGCGGATGCCGCGCGGTGACGTGCGCGATCTCATGGCCTATCACCGCCGCGAGTTCAGCCTCCGAGTTGAGCTGCAACAGCAGTCCACGGTGCAGGTAGACGAAGCAGCAACCGGTGGTGAAGGCGTTGAGTGAATCGTCGTCGAGGACGACGAACTTCCACTCCTCGTCGGGCATGCTGCTGTGGCGGGCAACGCGCTGCCCCACTTCGCTGACGTAGTCCTGCAGCGCCTGATCGGCGTACACGCCGTAGGCCTTGAGGATCTGCTCGTGGGCCCGGCGCGAACGCGAACTCTCCTGCGAGCGGCGCTTGCTGCCGCTGCGCGCGGCGCTGCCCGATTGGGACGCGCCGGCTTGGGCATTGCCGGACTGGGCATTACCAGACTGGGCATTACCGGACTGGGCGCTGCCGCCGGCAGCGGTCTGCGATCCGGCCTGCGGAGCGACCGCGAGCAGCGCAAGCGCGGCCAGCAGGACTGTGAGGGATTTCGAGATCATGATGCGCGGCCCCGGGCGGCACGCCCGACGCGACCGCCTCGCAAAACTTACGACGAGCGGACGCTAGCAGAAGTTCCGGCGCCTGCAACCGCGAGGCTATCGGCGGTCCCCGAGGCTACCCGGGGATCCGCTGCGCGAAAACGACAAGGCGCCCTTCGGGGCGCCCTGAGCGACAGCACCGCCGCCCCGCTGGCGGACAGGTGCCACAAGAGCACGCTGCCTCAGCGCGCGGCGGCGGCGGCGTACTTCTTGCGGAACTTGTCGACGCGGCCCGCCGTGTCGACGATTTTCTGCTTGCCGGTATAGAAGGGATGGCAGCTCGAGCAGACTTCGAGCGAGAGGTCCTGACCGAGCGTCGAGCGCGTCTTGAAGGTGTTGCCGCAGGAGCAGGACACCGTGATCTCGGCGTATTCCGGGTGGATCGAAGGTTTCATGGGTGACCTTGGTGCTTGACGGATCAGGGCGAAAAAAGGGCGCGCAGTCTAAGGCTTGCGCGGTGCTCTCCACAAGACCCGTGGCACGCTAGCCTGCCACTACCCAAACCGAGTCTCCGACGATGCCCCAGTCCGACCGATGATCCACAGTTTCTGTGGATAACTCTGTGGAAGAACCTTCGGAAGGGTATCTTTGCTGCGGGGATTTCGCCCTTTCCGCTCGGTTGATCAAAAAATGCTCAGTGCGAATTAATGATTAAAATCAATGAGTTGTTTTTCACTCATGTAGGGAAAACTGAAAAAGTACCGTAGTATCTTGCGCTGCATCGGATTTTCACGTGTTGTGCATATGTTGCAGCTAAAGCGGGCGGCGAATCGCCTAAGCCGCGGATTCTGCGGGTAGAAATTCGACCAGTACGTCGTTCAGGAAGCGCCAGCCGAGGGCAGTGGCGGCGATCCGCAACGCAGGTGGAGTGCCGTCGGTAACCTCCGATCCAGCTGCCGAGACCTGCAGCAGCCCGCGGGCGCACAGGCGGGCCACGGTCGCCGCCACCGTATCCCAGGGCAGCCCGGTGCGCTGCTCGAACAGCGCGCTCTCGAACCCCTCCGTGAGACGCAGCGCGTTCAGCATGAACTCGAACGGCAGTTGTGCGGGCGGCACGTCATGCCAGTCGCCTGCTGCCTGCGGTGAACGCTGGTAGCGTCGCGGCTCGCGCTGCCTCGCGCAGCGGCGGACGACGAAGCCGCCGTCGCGCGGATCCGGTCCGCCCAGCTTGCCGTGCGCACCGGCGCCGATGCCAAGGTAATCGCCGAAGCTCCAGTAGACGAGGTTGTGGGCGCAGCGGCCGCCATCGCGGGCCCAGGCCGACACTTCGTACTGGCGGTAACCGGCGGCCGCGAAGCGGTCGGCCGACAGGGCGAGCATGCGCTCGGTCTGCTCGTCGCCGGGGAGATCCCCCGGGGGCCTCGCAGCGAAACCCGTGCCCGGCTCCAGCGTGAGGTGGTAGTGCGATACCTGGCGCGGCCCGAGCGCGATCGCCGTCGTCACGTCCTGCACAGCACGATCGATGTCCTGTCCGGGCAGTCCGTACATGAGATCGAGGTTGAAGTTGTCGAGGCCCGCAGCCCGCAGTTCATCGACGGCGGCGAAGGTCTCCGCGGGCGAGTGGATGCGTCCGAGCCGTTGCAGCAGCGCCGCATCGAAACTCTGCGCGCCGAGCGACACGCGGTTGACGCCGACGGCCGCGTACTCGCGGAAGCGCCCGCGCTCGATGGTGCCAGGGTTGGCTTCGAGAGTGACTTCGGCGGTCGCGGCGAGGCCGATGCCGCCGCGTATACCCTCTAGCAGTCGGCCGATCGCAGCGGGCGAAAACAGGCTGGGTGTGCCGCCGCCCATGAAGACGGTGTCGATGGCGCGGTCGCCGAGCAGCGCGGCCTGCGACTCGAGTTGCTGCCCGAGATCACGTTGCAGCGCCTCGATGTACTGCGACTCCGGCACAGCCTCGCGGCCGTGTTCGCCGCCGCGCAGCGCATGGGAGTTGAAGTCGCAGTACGGGCACTTGCTGACGCACCACGGGAAGTGGACGTACAGGCCGAGCGGGGTCGCGGCGCTCACGGCCGCTGCGCTGCGGCCTCGGTGGCCGGCCATCGCGCAAGCAGGTCGCGCAGCGCCGCGCCGCGGTGGCTCTGCGCGTGCTTTTCGGTGGCAGTCAGCTCGGCGACGCTGCGCACCTCGCCGCTCGGCGCGAACACCGGGTCGTAGCCGAAACCCCCGCTGCCGCGCGCGGCCGGCAGGATCCGGCCTTCCCAGCAACCGCTGCCGAGCAGCGGCGCGGGGTCGTCCGCCGTCCGCACCAGGGCGATCACGCAGCGGAAGCGGGCGCCGCGCGTCGCGGCGTCGACATTGCGCAGCGCGGCGAGCAGTTTGGCGACGTTGGCGGCATCGCCCGCACCCTCGCCGGCATAGCGCGCGGAGCGCACCCCGGGGGCGCCGCCCAGCGCATCGACCTCGAGACCCGAGTCATCGGCCATGGCAGGCAGCCCGCTGCGGGCGGCGGCGTGACGCGCCTTCAGCAGCGCGTTGGCGACGAACGTCTCGCCGGTTTCTTCCGGCGGCTCGATGCCGAAACGCGACTGCGGCAGCAACTCGATGCCTAGCGGGCCGAGCAGTTCGGCAAACTCGCGCAGCTTGCCCGGATTGCCGGTGGCGAGCACCACGCGCCGCGCTGCCGCAGCGTGCATTCAGCCGGTCGCCCGCGCGAGCGCCTCGCGCTGCAGGGAGTGCAGACGCTCGATGCCCGCCGCGGCGAGGCCGAGCAAGGCGTCGAGCTCGTCGCGGCGGAAGGCGTGGCCCTCTGCCGTGCCCTGGATCTCGACGAAACCGCCGCCGTCCTTCATCACCACGTTCATGTCGGTCTCGGCCTGCGAGTCTTCGGCGTAGTCGAGGTCGAGCACCGGCACCCCGCGGCAAATGCCGACCGAGACCGCAGCAACCTGACCGTGCAGCGGCGAGGCGGCAAGCGCGCCGCGCGCGATCAGGGTGTTGCAGGCGTCGACCAGGGCGACATAGCTGCCGGTGATCGCCGCGGTGCGCGTGCCGCCGTCGGCCTGCAGCACGTCGCAGTCGAGCGTGACCGTGCGCTCGCCGAGCGCGCTCAGATCGATCACCGCGCGCAGGCTGCGGCCGATCAGCCGCTGGATCTCCTGCGTGCGGCCGGACTGCTTGCCCTTGGCGGCCTCGCGCGCCGAGCGGGTATGGGTGGCGCGCGGCAGCATGCCGTACTCGGCCGTCACCCAGCCCTGGCCGCGACCGCGCAGGAATCCCGGGACGCCGTCCTCGATGCTCGCCGTGCACAGCACGCGGGTGCCGCCGAACTCCACCAGCACCGAACCCTCGGCGTGAGCGGTGTAGCGGCGATGGAAGGCAATGCTGCGGAGTTCTGCCGGGCTGCGCCCGCTCGGACGTTTGAACATGGTGTGCTGCGTACCGGGAAATGCTGCGGATGGAGAGCCGACCGGGGATGGTCGCCGGGGCGTTCGGCTAAACTGCGCGCTTTATACACCCGGGCCGCCGACGGCGCACGACCGGCAAGAGGCGACGATGATCAGCAGCATGACCGGCTTCGCGCGGCGCGAGGCGAGCGGACCTTGGGGCGAGCTCACCTGCGAGTTGCGCAGCGTCAATCACCGTTACCTCGAGCCCGGCTTCCGCCTGCCCGAGGAACTGCGCTCGCTCGAGGGCGAGCTGCGCCAACTGCTGGGTCGGGAGCTGCGGCGCGGCAAGCTCGACTGCACGCTCCACCTGCGCGGCACCCATCGCGCCGAGCGCGACCTGCGTATCGACGAGGCGGCGCTCGCGCGACTGCTCGAGCGGGCCGGCGGGATCGCCGAGCGGGTCCCGGGAGGCGGCTTCGGTATCGCCGTCCGCCTCGATCCGCTCGAGGTGCTGCGCTGGCCGGGGGTACTGAAGGACGACGCACCGGACACCGACAGCCTGCATGCCGCCGGCCGCACGCTGTTCCTCGACACCGTTCGCGACCTTGCCGCCGCCCGCCTGCGCGAGGGTCAACGATTGCGCGAGCTTGTCGTCCAGCGCTGCACCGGCCTTGCGGCGCTGGTGACCGGGCTGCGTGCACGCATGCCTGAACTGCGCGAGCGCCTGCGCAGCCGGCTGCAGCAGCGACTCGCCGAGCTGGGCACCAGCGTCGACAGCGCGCGCTTCGAGCAGGAGCTGGTCCTGCTGCTGCAGCGCGCCGACGTCGACGAGGAACTCGACCGGCTCGATGGCCACATCGAGGAAATCCGCCGCGTCATCGACGCCGATGAGGCGGCTGGCCGGCGGCTCGACTTCCTCATGCAGGAACTCAACCGCGAGGCGAACACCCTGTCGTCGAAGTCGCAGGAACTCGACAGCACACGCACGGCCGTCGACATGAAGGTGCTGATCGAGCAGATGCGCGAACAGGTGCAGAACATAGAATGAGCGGCGGACGCCTGTTCGTGATCGCGGCACCCTCGGGGGCCGGCAAGACGAGCCTCGTCAAGGCGACGCTCGCCCGCGAGCCCAACCTGCGGGTCTGCGTGTCGCACACGACGCGTCGGCAGCGGCCGACCGAGACCGACGGCCGGGACTACCACTTCGTGGGCGTGGAGACCTTCGAGGCGATGATCCACGCCGACGGCTTCCTCGAGCACGCACGGGTATTCGACAACTACTACGGCACCAGCCGCGCGGCGCTCGCCGAGGCGTTCGGCCGCGGCCACGACGTCATCCTGGAGATCGACTGGCAGGGCGCGCGCCAAGTGCGCGAACGCACCCGCGACCCGGCATCGGGCCGACCGGGCTGCATCAGCATCTTCGTGCTGCCGCCGTCGCGCGCCGAACTCGAGCGACGGTTGCGCGGTCGCGGTACCGACGATGCGCAGGTGATCGCCCGCCGCCTGCGCGATGCCGTCGACGACATGCGCCACCACGACGAGTTCGACTATGTGATCGTCAACGACGACTTCGAGCGTGCCGTCGCCGACCTGCAGCGCGTGGTCGCCGGCGATGCTGCAGACCTCGCGGGCGGCCGCGCCGCACTCGGGCCGCTGCTCCACGGCCTGCTCGACTGAGGCGCTCCGTCCGGGGCGGTCCGGCCAGTGCACTAAAGTGCACTAAGCTGGGGGCGGGGGACTGCGCGGCCGGGGGCAGGGGACTGCGCGGCTGGGGGCAGGGGGCTGCGCGCCGCCCGGGCGAGCCCGATGCCGCTGGTCAGAAACCCCTGAAATCGCCTATACTTGCCGACCTTTCCTGCAGTAGTACCGGGTTCTACCCGAGGGCTTCCCGCACATGGCTCGCATCACCGTCGAAGATTGCCTCCAGAACGTCGACAACATCTTCCAGCTCGTGATCCTCGCCTCGCAGCGGGCGCGACGGCTGGCGAACGGTGCGGAAGCGACCGTACCCTGGGAGAACGACAAGCCCACCGTGGTGGCACTGCGGGAGATCGCGGCCGGCAACGTCACCCCGGAGATGCTGCTCGAGCCGGAGCCTGAACCGGAGCCGGAACCGAGCCTGCTCCCCGACATCATGGAACCCGACCCGGGTTTCCGCGCGCCGCAGTTCGGTCTCGGCGACTGAGCGGACGGCCCTCGCGGGCGGAGGTCCCGTGGACTATGCGGAGACACTGCTCGGCCTCCTGCCCGGCGGTTCACGCAGAACTCCGGGCCTCAAGGAACTGCTGAGCGCCGCTGCCGCCTACCTGCCGGCGGAGCAGATCGAGCGCATTCGCAGCGCCGCGGAGTTCGGCGCCGAGGCGCATCGCGGCCAGCGTCGCAAGACGGGCGAACCCTACATCGCGCATCCGGTGGCCGCTGCCGAGGTGCTTGCGAATCTGCGCGTCGACACCGATACGATCGTCGCCGCCATCCTGCACGACGTCATCGAAGATACCCCCATCGCCAAAGAGGAGCTCGCCCGCCGCTTCGGCGAGAGCGTGGCGGAGATCGTCGACGGCGTCACCAAGCTCGATCAGATCCAGTTCAAGAGCCGCGAGGAGGCGCAGGCCGAGTCCTTCCGCAAGATGCTGCTGGCGATGGTGCGCGATCTGCGCGTCATCCTCGTGAAGCTCGCCGACCGGCTGCACAACATGCGCACCATCGAGGGCATGTCGCCGGCGCGCCGGCGGGCGATCGCGCGCGAGACGCTGGACATCTACGCACCGCTCGCCGAACGGCTCGGTCTCTACTCGATGAAGCTCGAACTCGAGGATCTCGGGTTCCGGGCGCTCTATCCGCAGCGGCATCGCGTTATCGCCAAGGCGCTGAAGCGCGCCCGCGGCAACCAGAAGGAATTCCTCGGCCGCATCTCGGAGAACATCGCCAACGCCCTCGCCAAGGCGGGGATCGCCGCGGAGGTCGACACCCGCGAGAAGCACCTCTACAGCATCTACCGCAAGATGCTGCGCAAACGCATCCCGCTCGCCGAGATCGTCGACGTCTACGGCCTGCGCGTGGTCGTCGACTCGGTCGACAACTGCTACCGTGCGCTCGGCGTGGTGCACGGCGCCTACCGGCCGATGCCGGGGCGCTTCAAGGACTACATCGCCATCCCGCGGGTCAACGGCTACCAGTCGCTGCACACCACACTGTTCGGACCCAACGGCCTGCCGATCGAAGCGCAGATCCGTACCCGCGACATGCACCGCATCGCGGAGTCGGGGATCGCCGCGCACTGGAAGTACAAGTCGGGTGAGTTCTCGGCCGGGCATGAGCAGGCGCGCGCCCGCGAGTGGCTGTCGAACCTGATTTCCATGCAGGACGCCGGCACCTCAGAGGAGTTCCTCGAGAGCGTGCGTGTCGACCTGTTCCCCGACAAGGTCTACGTGTTCACGCCCAAGGGCAAGATCCTGCGCCTGCCGCGCGGCGCGACCGTCGTCGACTTCGCTTACGCCGTGCACACTGACGTCGGCAACCGCTGCGTCGCCGCCAAGATCGACCGCCGCCTCGCGCCGCTGCGCACGCAGCTGCGCAATGGCCAGACCGTGGAGATCGTCACCGCGCCGGGCGCGATCCCCAATCCCTCCTGGGTCAATTTCGTGGTGACCGCGAAGGCCCGCGCGGCGATCCGCCAGTACCTCAAGAGCCTGCGGCGCTCCGAGGCCATCGAGCTCGGCCAGCGGCTGATCAACCAATCGCTCGCCGAGTTCAACCTGTCGCTCACCGACGTCAGCGAGGGCACGCTGCTCGCCACCGCGGGCGAGCTGGGCATGGCCGATGCGGACGAGCTGTTCGAGAAGGTCGGTCTCGGCGAGCGGCTCGCACCGCTGATCGCGCGTCGTCTTGGACCGGCCGCCGCGTCGGCCGCGGGCGGCGAGGAGGCACCAGCACCGGTGCCGCTCGCGGTCGCCGGCACCGAAGGTTTGCTCGTGAGTTATGCCCGCTGCTGCTTCCCGGTCCCGGGCGACGCCATCCTCGCCTATCTGTCGAGCGGCCGCGGCATCATCGTGCACCGCGAGGACTGCGCCAACGTCGACGATTACCGCAAGCATCCGGAGAAGTGGATCTCCGTCACCTGGGCGCAGGACACGCCACAGATGTTCGGCAGCGAACTGCGGGTCGAGGTGGCGAACCGCATGGGCGTGCTGGCCGCCGTCGCCGCGGCGATCGCGGGCACCGAGACCAACATCGACCATGTCGAGCTCGAGGAGCGCGATGTGCAGACCTCGGTGCTGATATTCGAGGTGCGCGTGCGCGACCGCAAGCACCTTGCGCAGGTGATGCGCGTGATCCGCCGCATGCCCGACGTGCTGCGCCTGTCGCGTACACTCGCCGTCAGGATCCGCGACGAGTGAGCGGCGCGACGCAGCCACGCGCCCGTCGCCGGTCGCCACCGACCCTTGCGCCAGCCCCGACACCGACCCCGATGACCAAAACGGAGAGACGGACCATGACGCGACAGATCATCAGCACCCCCGACGCGCCGCAGGCCATCGGCACCTACTCGCAGGCGGTGCGGGTCGGCCCCACCATCTACATCTCGGGGCAGATTCCCCTGGATCCCGCGACCGGGCAGCTGGTGAGCGGCGACATCGAAGCGGAGATCCGCCGCGTGTTCGACAATCTCGCGGCCATCGCCCGCGAAGCCGGCGCTTCGCTGCGCCATGCCGCACGGGTCACCGTGTACCTCACCGATCTGGCGAACTTCGCCAAGGTCAACGAGCTGATGGCGCAGTACTTCCCGCAGCCCTGGCCCTCGCGCGTCACGGTCGGCGTCGCGCAGTTGCCCCGCGGCGCGCGGGTGGAGATCGACTGCATCCTGCACCTCGACTGAGCCCGCGGCGGGCCGGGCACATCGCGGCTTGAGCAGCGAACAGCGCGAACAGCGGCCGGTCACCGCGCTGCGCGGCGTCGGCGACGCGCTGGCCGCGCGGCTCGCCGTGCTCGGCGTCGAGAGCGTGCAGGACCTGCTGTTCGTGCTGCCGACGCGCTACGAGGACCGTACCCGCGTACAGCCCATCGGTTCGCTGCTCGCCGGGGGCCGCGCGGTGGTCGAGGGCGAGGTGCAGCTCGCCGAGGTCGCCTTCCGCAGGCGACGGCAACTGCTCTGTCGCATCGCCGACGGCTCCGGCTTCCTGACGCTGCGCTTCTTCCATTTCTCCGCAGCGCAGCAGCAGGGCCTCGAGCGCGGCACCCGCCTGCGCTGCTTCGGCGAGGTGCGCCGCGGCCCCGCGGGCCTCGAGATGGTGCACCCGGAGTACCGCCGCATTTTCGATGATCGCGCCCCGCTCGAAGACTCCTTGACGCCCGTCTACCCGGCAACCGAAGGGGTGAGCCAGGGCCGGCTGCGCGTGCTGATCGGTCAGGCGCTGCGCGAACTCGACAGCGCCGGCGTGCGCGACTGGCTGCCGCCGGCGCTGCTTGCGCCGCTCGGCCTGCCACCGCTGCGCGACGCGCTGCGCCACGTGCACCGACCGCCGGTGGATGCCGACCTCGAGGAGCTCGAGGCAGGCCGCCACCCGGCGCAGCGCCGCCTCGCCTTCGAGGAGCTGCTCACCCATCAGGTGGTGATGCGGCGGCTGCGCGAAAGCGTGCGCACCGACCCGGCGTGGCCGCTCGACGATTCCGCAGGGCTCGAAGCCGCGTTCCTTGCACAGCTGCCCTACACGCTCACCGCGGCGCAGCGGCGCGCACTCGACGAGATCGACGCCGACCTCGCCGGGGCGAGGCCGATGGTACGGCTGGTGCAGGGCGACGTCGGTTGCGGGAAGACGGTGGTGGCGGCGGCGGCGGCGGCGCGCGCCGCCGGCAGCGGCCGGCAGGCGGTGCTCATGGCACCCACCGAGCTGCTTGCGGAACAGCACCAAAGAAATCTCGACGCCTGGTTCCGGCCGCTCGGCGTCACCGTGGCGCTGGTGTCGGGGTCGCAGCCCGCGCGCACGCGGCGCAGCGCGCTCGCGGCGGTCGCCTCCGGCGAGGTGCAGATCGCCGTGGGCACCCACGCGCTCTTCCAGGAAGGCGTGCGCTTCCACGACCTCGCGCTGGTGATCGTCGACGAGCAGCACCGCTTCGGCGTCCAGCAGCGGCTGCGGCTCGCGGAAAAGGGCGAGGCCGCCGGCCGGCATGCGCACCAGCTCATCATGACCGCCACGCCGATCCCGCGGACGCTGGCGATGACCGCGTACGCGGATCTCGATGTGTCGGTGATCGACGCACTGCCGCCGGGGCGCACGCCGGTGAAGACCGTGGTCGCCGCCGACGTGCGGCGCAGCGAGGTGGTGGCCCGCATCGACGCCGCATGCCGCAGCGGTCGGCAGGCCTATTGGGTGTGCCCGCTCATCGAGGAGTCCGAGGAACTGCAATGTCAGGCCGCCGAGGAAACCGCTGCCGTGCTCGCCGAGGCCCTGCCACACCTCGTCGTGCAACTGGTCCACGGACGGATGAAGCCGCGCGAGAAGGACGCCGCCATGCTCGCCTTCAAGGCGGGGAAGATCCATCTGCTCGTTGCCACCACCGTCATCGAGGTAGGGGTCGATGTGCCGAATGCCACCCTGATGGTGATCGAGAACGCCGAGCGCATGGGCCTTGCGCAGCTGCACCAGCTGCGCGGCCGCGTCGGTCGAGGCGCCCACGAGAGCGGTTGCGTGCTGCTGTACCGGCCGCCGCTGGGCGCGCTTGCCCGCGCGCGGCTGAACGCCATACGCGACAGCAACGACGGCTTCGAGATTGCGCGCCGCGACCTCGAACTGCGCGGCCCCGGCGAACTGCTCGGTACGCGGCAGACCGGCCTCGCCCGCATGCGCGTGGCAGACCTGATCCGCGATGCCGATCTGCTGCCGCGGGTGCAGGCGGCAGCGGAGATACTGCTCGCGCGGCACCCGGATAGAATCGCGCCCCTGACGACCCGATGGATCGGAACCGATGACAGGTATGGCCGTATCGGCTGAACAGCTCCCGCCGCCGGTGGTGCCGGACAGCGCCATGTGGCTGCCGGCGCAGGCGCTCAACTGCTACGTGGGCGACGCCGCGCTGCGCGATTGGCTGCTGACGCCCGGGCTGCTGACCGAGCGCATCCGCGAGGCAGCCGGCGCGGACTTCCGCATGCGCCTGCTGCGCGAGGAGCGCGTCGCCGGCATGCATTGGCGCGAAATCGACATGGGTTGCGGCGCAGTGCCTTGGATGTTCGCGCACACGCGCATTCCTCCCGCCACACTCGCGGCCCATCCCTGGCTCGGCCGGATCGGCGACCGCCCCCTCGGCGAGGCCCTCGTCGGTCGCGAGGCGCTCGTCCGCGAGCCGTGCCGCTACACACAGTGCTACCCGGATGTCTGGCTCGCGCAGCGCGCCCTCGCGCATGCCAGCCTCGCAGCACAGCCGCTCTGGGTGCGGCATTCGGCGTTCCGTATCGCCGGTGCGCCCTTCGACCTCCACGAGGTCTTTCTGCCGGCAATCGGCCGGCGCTGAAGCAGCGCCACCGCGCGATGTCCCGCGCCCTACGCCGCCGCTTGCACGAGTACGCGCTGCTGACGCGTCTCAACCGGCCTATCGGCATCCTGCTGCTGCTGTGGCCGGCGCTGTGGGCGCTATGGCTGGCTGCCGACGGCCTGCCCGAGCCGCGGCTGCTGGCGATCTTCATCGTCGGCACCGTGCTCACGCGCTCGGCGGGCTGCATCGTCAACGATCTGGCCGACCGCGACTTCGACCCGCATGTCGAACGCACCCGCGAGCGGCCGCTCGCCGCCCGACGCGTCGCGCCGCAGGAGGCGATCGTGCTGTTCGTCCTGCTGATGCTGCTCGCGCTGGCCGTCGTCCTGCAGCTCGACGCACGCAGCGTGCTGCTGTCGCTGGTCGCCGCCCTGCTGCTGGCGACTTACCCGTTCTGCAAGCGTTTCTTTCCGGCGCCGCAGCTCTATCTGGGCATCGCCTTCGGCTGGGCGGTGCCCATGGCCTACGTGGCGGTGCAGGGAACCGTACCCCCGAGCGGCTGGCTGCTGTTCGCGGCCACGGTTGTCTGGGCCTGCATATACGACACCTTCTATGCAATGGTCGACCGCGACGACGACAGGCGGATCGGCATCGGCTCGACGGCGCTGCTGTTCGGACGCCACGACCTGCTCGCCATCGGCCTGCTGCAGACACTGATGCTCGCCCTGCTGCTCGCCGTGGGCGTGCTCGAGGAGCTCGGTGTATTCCACTACCTCGGGCTGGCCGCCGCGGCGCTGCTGTTCGCCGGGCAGCTGCACGCCACCCGCAACCGCGACCGCGACGCCTGCTTCCGCGCCTTCCTCGGCAACAACTACGTCGGCCTCGCGCTGTGGGTCGGCATCGGCGTCGCCACGCTCCAGCGCTGAACCTCAGCCACACCGGCGCCGAGCAGTGCGGCACGTGCCGCCTCGAGGGTCGCGCCAGTCGTCATCACATCGTCGAGCAGCGCGACGCAGCGCAATGGCCGCAGCCGCAGCGCGGCCTGCAGCGGCGGCGTGACGGCGAAAGCGCTCGCCACGTTGTGCCGGCGCTCCCCGGCGTGCAGGCTCGTCTGCGGCAAGGTCGGCCGTAGACGCTGCAACCAGTCGTCGCGCACCGGCAGGCGCAGCCACCTGCCGGCATGGCTGGCCAGCAGATGCGCCTGATTGAACCCACGTTCGGCGAGCCGCGAAGGGTGCAGTGGTACCGGCAGCAGGAACTGCGGCGGGGTGAGCCGCCCCGCGGCGATGGCCGCGCCGGCGACCCCGGCAAGCAGTACGCCGAGTACGCGGGCGGCGGCACGGTCAGCGCCGAACTTCAGCGCCTTGAGTGCCGTATCGACCGGTGCCGCGTAGTTGAGGGCAGCGAGCACGGGGCCGTCGTGCGCCGACCGGCCAGCAGCCGGGTCGACCCCGCGGACGGGCGTCGCGAGCCAAGGCAGGCCGCCGTGGCAACGGGCGCAGAGGTCGATGCAACCGAGATCACCACTGGCCGCGCAGAAGTAGCAGCGCGGCGGCTGCAGCATGAAAGACCAGCGGCAGCCCCAGGCCGGCCGCCGGTATTCCGCCGGCGCGGCGGGATCGTCCGTGGGCGGGCGCATGGGTATTGTCGACTGCGGGTCTCGGGCCAAGTTGACATCCTCCCCCGCCGTTGCGGAACATCCGCGGCGGCGGCGACGAGGCTGCCCCGCGCGTTGCCGTCTGGCAGCACGCGAATCCCGCCGGAACAGGCGGAAATGCGATGGGGACGGCCATGAACGAACACGCGCTCCGCCACGACTGGGTTCTTGAGGAGATCGAGGCGCTGTTCGCGCAGCCCTTTCAGGACCTGCTGTTTCACGCGCAGGCAGTGCACCGCGAGCACCACCAGCCGAATACCGTGCAGATGAGCACCCTGCTGTCGGTGAAGACCGGGGCCTGCCCGGAGGATTGCGCCTACTGTCCGCAGAGCATCCGCTACGACACCGGCCTCGGCGCGGAGTCGCTGATGGCCGTTGCCGACGTGGCCGCGCGGGCGCGGGCGGCGCGCGAGGCGGGGGCAACGCGCTTCTGCATGGGCGCCGCCTGGCGCTCGCCGAAGAAGCGCGACATCGACGTAATGACGGCGATGATCCGCGAAGTGCGTGCTCTTGGTATGGAGAGCTGTGCCACCCTCGGCATGCTGACGCGCGAGCAGGCGCAGGAACTGCGCGCGGCCGGGCTCGACTACTACAACCACAACATCGACACCTCGCCTGAGTTCTACGGCGAGATCATCAGCACGCGCGACTTCCAGGACCGGCTCGATACCCTGGAGGCGGTGCGCGAAGCCGGCATGAACGTCTGCTGCGGCGGCATCGTCGGCATGGGCGAAACGGTGCGTGACCGGGCGCGCATGCTGCAAGTGCTCGCCAATCTGCCGCAGCACCCGGAGAGCGTGCCGATCAACCAGCTGGTGGCCGTGCCGGGCACGCCGCTCGCCGGTCAGGCGCCGATCGATCCGTTCGACTTCGTGCGCACCATCGCGGTCGCTCGCATCCTCATGCCGCGTGCCGCCGTGCGCCTGTCGGCCGGGCGCGAGAAAATGTCCGACGAACTGCAGGCCCTCGCCTTCATGGCCGGCGCGAACTCCATCTTCTACGGGGAGAAACTCCTCACCACCGGCAATCCCGACGTCGAGCACGACCGCGCGCTGCTCGCGCGCCTCGGCATGCGGACGGCTGCCGGCGCGGCCGGCGCGGCCGGCACACTGCACGCCTGACGCGGGTGCGCTGCACGCCGCAAGCACGCGCCGCTGCGCTGCGCGACATCGATGCCCGCAAGCTGCGGCGGCGGCGCGAACCCGCCGACGACGGCCGGCTGAACTTCTGCAGCAACGACTATCTCGGTCTCGCCCGCGACCCGCAGCTCGCAGCGGCAATGGCCGAGGCCGCGCTGCGCTGCGGCAGCGGCTCCGGCGCCTCGCATCTCATCAGCGGGCACTGCGCGGAGCACGAGGCGCTCGAGCGCGAACTCGCGGAGTTCACTGGACGCGAGCGCGCCCTCGTATTCTCCACCGGCTACATGGCGAACCTCGGCGTGCTGGCCGCGCTCGCGGATCGCCGCGACTTGCTGGTCTGCGATGAACTGAACCATGCGTCGCTGATCGATGCCGCCCGACTGGTACGCAGCGCGACCAACTTCCGCTACCCGCACGCGGACGCCGCGGCGGCCCGCGCCCTGCTGGAGGCCCATGCAGCGCCGCCGGCCCATGCAGCGCCGCTGGCCCAAGCGCTCCCGCAGACCGCCGCAGCCACGGATGCCCCCGCAGCGGCAGGCGCGTTCGTGATCACCGATGGGGTGTTCAGCATGGATGGCGATCTGGCGCCCTTGCCGGAACTCGCCGCGGCGGCGGCGCGCCATCAGGCATGGCTGGTGGTCGACGACGCCCACGGCATCGGTGTCGTCGGCGCGACGGGCGGCGGCTGCTGCGAACTCTACGGGCTCGGCGCGCGCGAGGTGCCGGTGCTCATCGGCACTTTCGGCAAGGCGCTAGGCACCTTCGGCGCTTTCGTTGCCGGCGACGAGGATGTGATCGAACTGCTCATACAACGCGCCCGCAGCTACATCTTCACTACGGCGCTGCCGCCCGCGGTGGCGGCTGCCACGCGCCACGCGCTGCGTCGCGTGCACACGGAGGGCTGGCGCCGGCAGCACCTGCAGGCGCTGATCGCGCAGTTCCGCGAAGAGGCACGCGGCCGTGGCCTGCAGATCAGCGCGTCGAGCACGCCCATACAGCCGCTGGTGCTCGGCAGTGAAACCGCGGCGCTCGCGGCGAGCCGCCGCCTCGCCGAGCGCGGCTATCGCGTGACCGCGATCCGGCCGCCCACCGTGCCCGCGGGTACAGCGCGGCTGCGCATCACGCTGTCCGCGGCGCACTCCGCCGCGCAGGTATCGGGCCTGGTGGCGGCGCTGGCGGAAGCGGTCGAACGGCGCCCTGCGATGCCGCATGCCGAGACCGCCTGAACAGCCTGGATACGCCTGAGGATCGGACATGGGATTCACCGTCAACGTCGCCGTCATCGTCGTCGTCCTGTTCTGCGGGATGCTGCTCTGCTACGAGGCCGGCCGCCGGCTCGGCCTCGCGAGGCTCGCGCGCGATCCTGCAGGCATCGACAAGGGCAGCGGCTCGGTGGAGGGCGCCGTGCTCGGCCTGCTGGGGCTGCTGCTCGCGTTCACCTTCTCGGGCGCCGGGGCGCGCTTCGAGGAGCGGCGCTTCCTGATCGCCGACGAGACCAACGCCATCTCGACCGCCTACCTGCGGCTGGACCTGCTGCCGGCTGCCAGCCAGCCGCAGATCCGCCAGCTCTTCCGCGAGTACCTGGATGCAAGGATCGCCGCGTACCGCAACGTGGCCGACACGCCGGCGATGGCTGCGGCGCTCGCCACCGCGGGCACGCTGCAGGAGCGGATATGGAGCGCCGCGGTGGTGGCGGTGCGCTCAGCGGACGCGGCCCCGCAGGCTGCGATGCTGCTGCTCCCGGCGCTCAATGAAATGATCGACGTCACCACCACGCGTGCCGTCGCTTTCCAGAACCACCCGCCGCGCGTGATCTACCTGCTGCTCGGCGGCGTCGGTCTCGCCTGCGCGCTGCTGCTGGGCTACGCCTCCTGTACCACCCGGTTACGCAGCTGGCTCTACATATTGCTGTTCGCCGCCACCGTTTCGCTGACCCTGTTCGTGATCCTCGACCTCGAGTTTCCGCGCTTCGGAACCATCCGCATCGATGCCGCCGATCAGGCGCTGGTGGAACTAGGGGAAATGATGCGATGAGCGGGTCGCCCGGACCGACGGCAGGCGGGGTTGGCGAAGCCGCGCTGCGCCGCGAGCTGCTCGAACGGCTTGCGCACTTCCGGCTCTCGCCGCAGGCGATCCTCGACCTCGGCGGCGGACTGCGGACGTCGGCTGACGACCTCTGCCAGCGCTTTCCGGGCGCGCGTCTGTTCGTGGCCACGCTCGGCAACCGAGAGCCAGATGCGCCGTTGCGGGACGCGCCCCCGCAAGGGGCGCCGGCAACTCCCCCGTGGTGGCGGCGCGCCGTCGCCGCAATCGGCGGCGGCATACGCAGCGGCGGCATACGCTGCGGCGGCACAGGCAGCGGCGGCAGGGTTCGGTCCGTCACCGGCACGTTCGCCCATCTGCCGTTGCCCGACGGCAGCGTGCAGGTGGTGCTCGCCCACTTGCTCGTGCCCGGTGCTTCCGCGCTCGAGACATTGCTGCCCGAAGTGCGTCGGGTGCTCGTCCCGGGTGGGCTGTTTCTTTGGACTACGCTGGGTCCGGGCACGCGGATCGCGGGACCCGAAGCGCTGGGCACGCACGACGCGGATGCCGATCCGCTGCTGCTCGACATGCACGACCTCGGCGGAGCGCTGGCGCGGGCGGGCTTCATCGAACCGGTGCTCGACGTCGACCGCCTCGGCGGCCCGCTGCCGACCGCGGTCCTCGAGGTCATCCACCTCGCCGCCTTCGCCAGCGACCGCCCCGTCGACAAGTCGGCCGACGCGCCGAACGAGGAGTTCGTGATCGCCGCCGACGCCATCGGTTGGCGCCGCAGGACGCAGCAATGAACGCGGGCCGCGGTGTGTTCGTCACGGGGACCGATACGGAGATCGGTAAAACGTTCGTCGCCACGGCGTTGGCCGCCGCCGCGCGCCGGCGCGGCCGGCGGGTCGGCGTTATGAAGCCCATCGCCGCCGGGGCCGAAATGACCCCTCTGGGTCTGCGCAACGAGGACGCGCTCGCCCTGGTGGCCGCGGCCCGCGGCACGCCGACCGACGTGGCGGTTGGCGCGACTGACTACCACGCCGTGAACCCCTACTGCTTCGCACCGCCAGTCTCACCGCACATCGCTGCGGCGGAGGCGGGCGTAACACCCGACATCGGGCTGATCACCGAGCTGGCTGAGGCGGCGGCCGCGCAGAATGACTGGCTGGTGGTCG
>JBILMF010000175.1:0-5516 GCA_044375655.1 Steroidobacteraceae bacterium
GTTTGATGGCAAATCATCTAATACGACATCAAACCATGTCAACCCTCAGGGTCACGACCCGATCTTGCCGCCCTGCTTGAGCACGTCCATGGGCGTCGTGGCGGCCCGCTGCTGATGGTCGGCCACATTTATGATTGGTGCCGGCTGGCATGGCTGGATGCCGCCGCCCGAGTGGCTGCTCGCAGATTGACGGGGGGGACACGCCGCGCGGAGGCTGGCGGCCTATCGCATCAGACGGCCGCAAGCACCATCGCGATCACCGCACCCAGCGTGGCCAGCGCCATATCCTTCTGTGCGTCCCATTCGTCGCCCTGCGCGCCGACGTATGCCGCACCCTCTCCCTTGCTGAGCAGGGCCGACGCCCACCACTCGAACACCTCGAACAGCATGCTGCTCGCCATGATCAGCGAGATCGCGATGAAGTAACTCCAGCCGGTCGCCGGCTGCGCGTAGCGCTCGGTGAGCTCAAACAACGGATAGGCGAGCAACAGACCGTAGGCGAAGTGCACCAGACGATCGTAGTGGTTGCGGACCCAGCCGAAGCTGCGGCTGATCTCGCGGCCGACCAGCCAGCGCGCCGTGGCGTCGTAGGGAACCCGCACGTAGGTGAAATACGCGCCGATGGAGTGGAGAAAGAGGAACGCGAAGATCAGCGAATAGGAGAAATCGGTAAGCGGCCAGTACCGATGCACGGCAAGCATTGCCGCGATGCTGATGACCGTCAGCACGTGCTCGGCAAGCCACACCCTGCGATCGTGCGGGCGCAGAGCGAGCAGCAGCCAGAACAAACCGAAACCGGTCAACAGGATGTGGAAGTAGTCCATGCCAGTCGCCCATCGACATGCAGTGCGGCAGGGTGCACGGGGCCGACCCGGCGCTGCCGGCCCGACCGCGCGGCCAAACATACACTCTCCCAGCGGCCGGGAGAACGGGGCGGGCATCGGCGGACGGAGCGTTCAGGTATGCTGCCGGGACGATGACGGCATTCGTCTGGCGAGTCCTTGGCTTCACGAGTGTCGGCATCGGCCTCATCAACGCGTTCATTCCGTTGATGCCGACCACGGTCTTCCTGCTGATCGGCGCCTGGGCCCTCGGCAAGGGCTCGCCCGAGTGGCGTGCCAGGCTGATCGCCCACCCGCGCTACGGCCGCGCGCTGCGCGACTGGGAGGATGGCCGTCGGGTCAGCCGCCGGGGCAAGCGCTTGGCCGCACTCGGCATGTCGCTCGGCTGGATCATCCTTCTCGTCTGGCGCGGATTCACGCCGTGGACCCTCGGCGTCGGCATCCTGCTGGCCGGAATCGCCTCGTGGTTGTGGCGGCGCCCCGAACCACGAGCCCCGGAAGCGTCCGCGACGCCCGGGGGTAGTGAGCCCCCGGGCGTCTGAGCGACGCGCTCAACTCAAAGCGGCAGTCCGAGCGACTGCGCGCTGCGGCGCGGGTTGATCAGATTGACGCGGCCGTCGCGCTCGGCGCCGGCGAGGATCGCCTCGCGAACCTGCGCCACCGTGAGCTCAGGCCGGAGGGCGAACAGCTTCGCTGCAAGGTTCGCCACCTGCGGGCTCGCCATGCTGGTGCCGCTGAACTTCACGCGATCGCCGCCCGGCAGGAAGCTTTCCACTTCGAACCCGTTGGCGTGCACCAGCACTGTCCTGCCGAAGGTGGAGAAGCTTGTCTCCTTGCCCGCCTTGTCGACGGCACCCACCGTCAGCAGGTTGGGCAGCTCGAGACCCGCCGGGATGTACTCCTCGAAGTCGGCACTGTTGTCCTCGTTGCCCGAGCCGGCTACGAAAAGGATCTCGGGTGCCGCGGCGATGGCGGCCTTGAGAGCATCCCGCTCGATGGCGAACAGCTGGCGGGCAAGCTGCTTGCGCTCCTCGGGAGTGGCGCCGATGTTGTGCCACGCGAGCGCGCCCTCGTAGGCCGCGGCACCGTACCGCCAGCTCATGTTTACGACCCGCAGCTTCTGGTCCCTGAAAGACTGCACGATCTGCCGGTAGGCCTCCGCCGTGCGCTTCGAGAGCTCCTCAGTGGGCTTGACCGGTTCGGTGCGGTGCTCCCAGAGCATGGTCGCCGTGAATACGCGGGCAAACGGATTGCCCTCCACAGCGATCCCGGCGACGTGGGTGCCATGGGTGTACACGCTGACCAGGCTGAGCTCTTCCTGGAACTGCTTCACCTGCTCCGGCTGCAGCGATGACACGACGCGCTTGAGCGTGCGCGCATCCTCGGTATCGAGAGCCGCCTGCAGGTCCATCGCGCCTTTGACGAGCGTCTTCAGTTGCGGCCAGTTCGCCTGCGACTCGCCAAGGGGTCGCAGCAAGTCAGTCGACGGCCGCGCCTCGCGATCGAAGGCGATACCGCGTCCCGGCGTCGTCTGGAACAGGCTCAGATCGACTCCGGAGTCCCAGATACCAACGCCGACCTCGCTCGCCCGCGCGGTGGCCGGGATGCTGAAGAGGCGCGGCGTCCAGATGTCGACCTGCTCAACCTTGCTGGCGTGCTGATCGATGACGGCTTGCAGGCCGGCGACGATGGCGGGCTGCAGTGGCGTAATCAGCTCATTCTGCAGGCGCGCGCCAACGATGGCCTCGACGAGCCCCTCGGGGACGGTCATCTGCATGTTGCGGGCCATCACGTCGACCTGCTGCTGGAAGCTGCCTTTGACGAGCGCGGGGTTGAGCAGCTCCATCTGTCCCTTCATGGACTTGATGGTGTCATCGACGTCCGCCCAGTTCATGGCGCCGTAGCGCTGACGGACCTGCTCCTGCACCCAAGCCGTGTCGCGCTTGCCGATCTGCTGCTCGGCGATGATGGTGGCGAGCGTACCGCTGGTGGCGCGCGGGCCCGGCTTGTCCTGCAGGCGCTTCAACTGCTCCACCAGCGCGGGAACCGCAGCCCAGTCGCCGCGGAACTGGGCCAGCGCAAGCAGCGAACCGTAGTAGCCACGCAGCGTCGCGGGGTCCTGGATGTCGAAGCGCTGCAGATCTTCGCGCAGGTTTTTCTCGAAGGCATCGGCAAGCGCCTGGACTTCGGCACGCGGCGCCTCGAGGTACTCGCTCGGCAACTTGTCGAGCTTGACTACACGGCGCGGCAACTGCTCCGCCGAGGTGATCACCTGACGGGGCGCCGGCGGCGCTGGCTGGGTCTGGGACATCACGGGCAGTGCTGCGGTAAGCGCTGCCGCGGCGACGAGCGGAGTGAGCAAGGATTTCTTCATAGCGGGTTTCTCCTGCGATTCATGCAAGGTTTTAGCATACATACTATATAGCATGAATGCAATATCGCAGGAATACGGCTAGATCGCGTCGATCGGAATCTTGAGGTACGCGATGCCGTTGTCCTCGCGCGGCGGTAGCTCGCCGGCGCGGATGTTCACCTGAACCGAGGGCAGCAGCAGCACCGGCATCTCCAGCGTCGCATCGCGCGCCCGGCGCAGCGCAACGAACCGTGTCTCGTCGATACCGTCATTGACGTGGATGTTGCCGGCGCGTTGCGCAGCTACCGTGCTCTCGTAGGCAAGCGCGCGTCCGTTCGGCGGCGGATAGTCATGGCAGGCGAACAGCCGGGTCGCCGGCGGCAGGTCGAGCAGGCGGCGGATCGACCGGTAGAGCACCGCGGCGTCACCGCCTGGAAAGTCGGTGCGCGCCGTACCCACATCGGGCATGAACAGCGTATCGCCGAGGAATGCTGCGTCGCCCGCGAGATAGGCGACGCAAGCGGGGGTGTGTCCCGGCACGGCCATGACCTCAACCTGGAGATCGCCGACCCGGAACACCTCGCCGTCACCAAAAAGATGGTCGAACTGCGAGCCGTCGGTCGGAAAGCCCGCACCCAGATTGAAGATGCGGCGGAAAACCTGCTGCACCTCCGTGATCCGGACACCGATACCCGTGCGGCCGCCAAGCCGTCGCTTCAGGCAAGGCGCCGCCGAGAGATGGTCGGCGTGTGCATGCGTCTCAAGCAACCACTCGACGCGCAGACCGTTTGCCTCCACGAAGGTGGCGACCCGATCAGCGGATGCCGTGTTGGTGCGGCCGGACTTGCCGTCGTAGCCAAGCACCGGGTCGATGATTGCGCAGGCCGAGCCGGGGCCCGAGTGCAGCACGTAGGTCAGCGACGAAGTGGGGCCGTCGACAAAAGCCTGCACGAACGGCGTGGAAACTGCGGATTGCATCATCGGTTGCTCCTTGCGAGGTTTCCTGCTGATGTTGACAACGGCCGCGGATTCCTCAACCCGCACTTTCACCTATCGAACCCGGGAGGCTGCACCGGCATGAACCTCGACTGGACACACTTCACGCCCTGGACGTCGCTCGCCGGCGGCGTCGTGCTGGGCATCGCTGCGGCCATGTTCCTGCTGCTGAACGGCCGCATCCTTGGCATCAGCGGCATAGTCGGCGGGCTGCTGCGCGCGGCACGTGGCGATCGTAGCTGGCGCTTCACCTTCCTGCTCGGCCTGCTTGCCGCGCCCCTTGCGGGCGCCTTGTGGATACCGGCCGGATGGTTATCGGCGCCACGCATCGACGCCAGCTACGCCATGGTCGTCATGGCCGGACTTCTGGTTGGCTTCGGCACGCGGCTAGGTTCAGGGTGCACCAGTGGTCACGGAGTGTGCGGACTGTCACGGTTGTCGCCGCGCTCGGCCGTCGCCACGGCAGGCTTCATGGTCGCCGGCTTTGCGACGGTCTTCGTGCTGCGTCACCTGTTGAGCGGAGCAGCCCCGTGAGGGCTGCGGCACGCCTCGCCGAGTTCGCCGCGGGACTGCTCTTCGGCTGGGGTCTGATGATCTCGGGCATGACGGACCCGGGGAAGGTTCTCGGCTTCCTCGACCTCGCCGGTCCGTGGGATCCCTCGCTCGCCTTCGTGATGGCCGGAGCAATCACCGTAGGCGTGATGGCCTTCGCGGTTGCCCGCCGACGCACCCTCAGCTTTCTCGGCGGTGCCCTGCACCTGCCGAAGAGCACCGACATCGACCGGCGGCTGCTCGGCGGCTCGCTGCTTTTCGGCGTCGGCTGGGGACTTGCCGGATTTTGTCCGGGACCTGGCGTCGTCTCGATGGCGTCAGGTCAACCCAAGGCAGCGGTGTTCGTGGTCGCCATGCTGGCGGGGATGGCGATCTTCGAACTCACCGTCCGCAGGCCACCCGCAGCGCCGGGACAGCAGACAGGGCGCTGAAGACCGCGGGGCCCCATCACCCCGGCGCCCAGGCGCCCCGGCGCCCCGGCACCCCGGCACCCAGGCGTTTAGTCGCTTAGTCGCTTAGTCGGCGCTGCGGAATTGCGGTCTACCAAGCGTTGTCATCACGACTGCGCCGATGAGCAGCCCGGTCGCGGCACCCAGCAGCATCGGACCGTAGTTGCCGAAACTGTCGTAGGCAACGCCCGCGACGACCGGGCCGAGAGCGGCGCCAAGGTAGAAGCTGGTCAGCTGCCAGCCGTAAATCCGGCCATAGGCACGCAGACCGAAGTAGCGGCTTGAAAGGTAGGCCACCAGATCCACCTCCGCCGCAGTCGCGAG
>JBILMF010000176.1:0-5446 GCA_044375655.1 Steroidobacteraceae bacterium
CCGCGCTCGAGATCGGCCGTTGGTCCGTCATGGAGGCCAATCAGGCGGCTGCAGTCGATGCGCAGTACTTCTACGGCATCGGTAACCGGGTACTGGTGAAGCACCGCAAGGATTCGGGTGAGCGCGTGGCACAGTGGGAGAGTCCCCGCGGGGGCCCGATCGTCCATTTCAACGCGGGCTACGTCGAGCGCGGGCAACTCATACTCGCGCACTCGAACTTTCCGCAGCTGCCGATGGCGAGTTCACTCGAGATTCATGATGCGCGCACGCTCGCGCCGCTGGCCAGCCACAGTTTCGGCATCCGTCTCGGCTCGCTGACTTGGGCGGTGCGGCGTCGCGGCTATTGGTGGGCCTGCTTCGCGAACTACAACGATGCGGGGACCACGCCGGGCTTCGACCAGCGCTGGACCTACTTCGGGCAGTTCGACGCGCAGTGGCAGATGCTGCAATCGTGGATTTTCCCGCAGCAGGTGGTCTCCACCTGGGGTGTCAGCTCTTGTTCGGGCGGCGACTGGGGCGACGACGGGCTGCTCTACGTGACCGGGCACGACGCGCCACAGCTCCATGTACTGCGGCTGCCGCGGCAAGGCGTCGAACTCGAGTTTCTCGGCGCGATCGACGTCCCGTTCGAAGGCCAGGGCTGGGCCTGGGATCGCAGCCGACGCGGAGAGCGGGTGATTTACGGTATCAGTCGGCGGAGCCGGCAAATCATCGCCGCGCGTATTCCGCCGCTGCGCGACATGACATTCCGCTATGGAGTAGCGGAGTAGTCTCGTCAGTTAGAAGCAAGATTGGCATCCGAGGTGCCGCGGAAGGCACTGACCAAGGAGCGCATTACCATCAGGTTGTCACCTGACATCGCCGCGCGTTTTCGCGCAACAGGCGAAGGCTGGTAATCGCGTATGGACGCCGCGCCGCAGTATTGGCTGCGCAAGCACAAGTCGGCGGCGTGATCTGCTTCAGACCGTGGGAGAGCAACGATGCCGATGACTGGATCCGCCACTCATTGAAAGTGTGGTCACATCGAAGTGAATTCGCCTTCTCCGAGCTCGACCTCGAGACGATCGAGATCCTGTGTCATCCTGAAAACATCGCGAGCCGCAGAGTCGCCGAATCCCTCGATGCCATATCTGACGGCATTCACTCCAACCGTATTGAACTCCACGGCGCGATTGTCGATGCGGTGGTCTGTCGAATCGAGAGTTGTACTGATGGTCACCGCCAAAGAATTGACCTTGCGACCCCTGATGAGTAAGTCTGGCTCCGCTCCCTGTGATCTCACTTCCTCAAAGTGACCGGCCCGGACGGCTTGCCTGGCCCCGCCAGCCATGCGGCGAGCAGCTCGAGGGCACGCTCGATCTCCTCGGGTGACACGGCGAACGAGAAACGCACGAAAGACTGCCCCTGCTGCGGATCGAAGTCGATGCCCGGTGCCAGTGCGACCCCGGTGTCCTCGACCAGCCGGGTGCAGAACCCGAGGCTGTTGTCGGTCAGATGCCCGATGTCGGCATAGAGGTAGAAGGCACCGTCCGGCGGCGCCAGATCGACGATGCCGAGGCTGGCCAGTCCCGCGATCAGCCGCTGCCGGTTGCGCGCGTATACGTCCACCGATGCCTGCAGCTCATCCCGCGCATCGAGCGCTGCAAGCGCGGCGTGCTGCGCGAGCGTCGGTGGCGTCAGAAACATGTTGATGAGGTAGGCACTGACGCCCGCCACCCAGCGCTGCGGCACCACCATCCAGCCGAGCCGCCAGCCGGGCATCCGGTATAGCTTGGAGAAGCTGTTGACGACGACCGTGTCCGGGTCGTGCTCGAGGGCACTGACTGGGCGGGGCCCGAACGTGATGCCGTGGTAGATCTCGTCAGAGATGAGCCGGACGCCGCGGCGTCGGCAGACGTCCACGATCGCCCCGAATTCGCTCGAATCCAGCATCGTGCCGGTCGGGTTGGCGGGGTTCGCCAGAACGAAGCCCGCCGGCGCGGGGTCGAGCGACTCGATCATGGCCGCCGTGGGACGGAAGCCGTGTTCCGGGCCGCAGCGCAACTCGACGGGCACGAGCCCCATGGCGCGAAGCGTGTTGCGGTATGCCGGATAGCCGGGCGTGACCAGCGCCACGCGATCGCCGCGGCGGAACAGCGCGGCGTAGGCGGCGACGAACGCGGCGCTGGCCCCGGCCGTGTGCAGGATCCTACCCGGCTCGACCGTGACGCCGTAGCACTCGCGGTAGTGCCGGGAGAGGCGCTCCGCCAGCGGCACCGACTCGTGATAGCCGAGCGGATCCGCGTCGAGGGCGCGATGCGCCGCGGCGATCGCCTCAGCAGGCGCACCGCTCGACGGCTGGCCGAAGTTCATGGCGATGACGGGCAACCCCGCGCGCGCCCGCGCAGCGGCACGGCGGCCAATCTCGCCCGCGTAGAAAGGAGGTATGGCAGGCCCGCGCAGCTCCTGCGCAGCGGTATCACTGGTCGACGTCATCCAGCCAGAGTGCGTCGCGAATCGGCGATACGCAAGCCAAGCCCGGGCCGACCATAGCAACACCGTCGCCCCGAGAGCCGCGGTGCCGGCCTGCGGAGCGGCACCGCGTCGTCCGCCCTCTTCGCATCGGCTATCCGTCGGCGTGGCAGTCCGGTCATCCCGATGATCGATGCAGGTGGTGCCATCTCGCCCGGACCTGCGCCACGCTCGCCTCTTTGACGGGCCCATAGCCGCGGATCTGTTGGGGCAGCTCCGCCAGTTGCACTGCGAGGTCATACGTGTCGGGCGTCAACGTGGAACAGACGTCCCTGATCATCGCCGCGTACTCCGCAATGAGATCACGCTCCATCCGCCTCTCGGCCGTATAGCCGAACGGATCGAACGCGGTGCCCCGGAGGGATCTCATGCGGGCAAGGACACGGAAGACCGGTTCGATCCAGGCACCAAACTCCCTTTTGGCGGGTCGCCCGGTCTTGGCATCCCGGCGTGAGAGGATCGGCGGCGCTAGGTTGTAGCGGATCTTCGCTCCGTCCTCGAAGGTGGCGCGCAGCTCGGCCTTGAAAGCGGCATCGGTCATCAACCGCGCGACCTCGTACTCGTCCTTGTACGCCATCAGTTTGGCGAAGTTCCTCGCGACCGCGAGGGTCAGCGCCTCGCCCCTCGAGGGGTGGTCGGCATCCCTCAGCGACACATGCCGGACGAGCGAACTGTATCTCTCGGCGTATCGGGCGTCCTGGTACGCCGTGAGATGCGCCACCCGATGGGCGACCACCTCGCCGACCGTCGTCAACGGCGTGAACCGGGTCGGCGCGGTTCCGGACGGCAGCAATGCCGTGACCTCGGTCGGACGCTCCGCGTACAGCCGCCCGAGCGCGAACGCGTTCTTGTTGAACTGCACCGCGACTGCATTGATCTCGATCGCAGCCGTCAGCGCTTCCACGGACACCGGCAGCGACCCGCGCTGCGCGGCGAACCCGAGGAGGAACATGTTGGCGGCGATGCTGTCCCCGAGCAGCGCGAGCCCAAGGCCGGTCGCGTCCACCGCGTCGAGCCCACCCGGCCCTGCCGCCGCCGCCAGCTTGTCGAGCATGGACCGCTCATCGAGGCGCAGGTCGGGATCACGCTGGAAGGCTGCCGTCGGCGTGACGCGGGAATTCACCACGATTTTCGTACGTTCCGGGGACAGGCTGACGGCCGCCTCCCGCGCGAGCGCGGCCACCGCATCGAACGCCAACGCCAGGTCCGCCTCACCCAAGCCGATCTTCTGCGACCCGAGTCGCTCCGGGTGTTTCGCGATCCTCACGTGGCTGAACACAGCCCCGTTCTTCTGGCTCAGCCCCGTCATGTCGAAGATCGAACAGTGGTTCCCGTCGATATGCGCAGCCATCCCGAGCAGCGCCCCCACGGTCACGACGCCGGTACCACCGATCCCCGAGACCATGATGCTGTAGCCTTCGTCCGACGGTGCCGTGCGCGGTCGAGAAAGGTCCTCGAACACGCTCGAAGGGACCGCCACGCCGCTTCTCTTCCGTGGCTCCGCGTCGAGCACGGTCACGAAGCTCGGACAGAAGCCCTTCACGCAGCTGTAGTCCTTGTTGCAGCTCGCCTGGTCGATCTGCCGCTTCCGCCCGAATTCCGTCTCCTTCGGCCACAGGCTCACGCAATTGGACTGTACGGAACAGTCTCCGCATCCCTCGCACACCGCTTCGTTGATGAAGAGCCGCCTCCGCGGATCCTCCATCTTGTTGCGCTTGCGCCGGCGACGCTTCTCCGCCGCACACGTCTGCTCATAGATGATCACCGAGACGCCCTTTATCTCGCGGAACTCGCGCTGGACGGCGTCGTATTCATCCCGGTGGTGGACCCGCACCCCCTCGGCGATGCCGCTGCCGGCGTCGTACCGCTGCGGACTGTCGGTCACCACGGCGCAGCGAGTCGCGCCCTCCGCCAGCGCCTGCTTCGTGATCGCGCCCACGGAGATCGGCCCGTCGACGGGCTGCCCACCGGTCATGGCGACGGCGTCGTTGAACAGCACGCGGAAAGTGATGTTGACCTTGGCGGCCACCGCACCACGGATGGCGAGCAGTCCCGAGTGGTAGTAGGTGCCGTCCCCCATGTTCTGGAAGATATGGGGCATGTCCGAAAACTTGGCGAGGCTGTACCAGTGCGCTCCCTCACCGCCCATCTGGGTGCTGGGCAGCATCGGCTTACCGCTGAACACGGCCATCACATGACAGCCGATGCCGGCGGCTGCGATGCTGCCTTCGGGCGTGCGGGTGCCCGTGCTGTGCGGGCATCCGGAACAGAAGTACGGTGCGCGCACGGCGTCCGCCACCGGCACCGCCGCCTGCGCGATCCGTGCCGCGAGCACCGCGGCCCGCTGCGCGATCTCGGGCCGGTCGGCCCCGACGCGGCGCAGCCTCTCCGCGATCACGCACGCCAGCTGGATCGGCTCCAGCTGCGAGTCGGACGGGATCATCGCCTCGCCGTTCTCATCGGTCTTGCCGACGATCCGGGGCGCCCCGACTCGGCCATACAGCAGCGTCTTCGCCTGGTTCTCCGCGAGGGCGTCCTTCTCCTCGATGAACAGCAGTTCCGCATGCCGATCCGCGAAGTCGCCCAGCTGTCCGCGGTCCAAGGGGTACACACAACCGAGCTTGTAGAGGGAGATGCCGCAGGCGCCCGCCGCCGCTTCATCCAGCCCCAGCAGCGACAGCGCCTGGAGCACATCCTGGAACGCCTTGCCGGCCGTGACGATGCCCAATCGGCTGTCGGCGCCGGCGAACACGACACGGTTCAACTTGTTCGCCCGGATGAAGCGCTCCAGGAGCTTCCACCGGTAGCGCTTCAGGACGAGTTCCGACCGTTGCCGATCGATGAACGCCGGATGGTTGTGGATTCCCTCCGGCGGCAGCTCGCCCGGCTCCGGCAGGACCGGTTCCGACTCCTCGACGCCCACCCGCACGACCGA
>JBILMF010000004.1:0-59026 GCA_044375655.1 Steroidobacteraceae bacterium
GGCCGATCTCGAGCGCGGGCCCCGTCGGCAGCACCGTCGGCGCGACCATGTCCGCTGGCGCCGCCCGGCCCCAGGCACTACGGGTGAGCGCTGCCGGGCCGAGCGCGGCCAGCGCCATCAGCACGCCACGCCGGGTGCGGGAGGGCCGCCCGTTCGAGGCGTCCATCAAAACTTCCGCGTGATTTCCAGCGACCACGAGCGCCCGGTCAGCAACGACTGGTTGACCGAGGGGTCGTAGCCGAAGTTGTCCGATCCCGCGGCCGACAAGGGCGGCTCCTCGTTGGTCAGATTGACGACGCCCAGCCGCAGTCGCGTGTCCCGCAGCCACTCGGGTGCGGCGTCGTCGAAGCGGTAGCCGACGCTCAAGTTGTAACTGACGACGGGGTCGATGACCTTGCGGTAAATGGTCCTGCCGGCGGTGAAGAAAGGCTCGATGTACCCGGGTTGGCCGAGGCTCTCGTAGATCGCCTGCGTGGTGGTGGCGCCGGAGTCGTGCGTCTTGCCGACGTAGTAGATGCCGAGGCCCGCCGTCCAGCCGCCCGACTGCCAGTTGATATTGGTGGTGCCGCGCCACTTCGCGGCGCCGCCGGCGAGCAGACCGTTGTTGACGGTGGGTGCCACGTTGACCGGTGCGAGCACCGACTGCGACTTGTCGAGGTACGACCACTCCGAGCTGATCACGAAGCTGCCGAGATCGGTGCCGCGCAGTACATAGCGCAAACCGACGTCGACTCCGCGATGGTCGCTGGTGGCGAGATTCAGGAAGGGCTGATAGCGGGCGAAGATCCGACCGGCGGGCACCGCCGGATTGTTCGGATTGGCGGCGTTGTAGGCGGCGAACGCGTTGCGGTCATCCGCCGTCAGCGGAAAGCGCTCGACACTCGGATCGCCGCGGTAGTTCGCCGTGCCGCTGCCGAGGTCGATGTTCGCGAGCGGTATGCCGGCGGCGCGCTGTGAGGCGATGTACGCCAGCAGCAGCGCCCGATCGCTTTCGTCGATTTGCGCCGTGCTGCGTGAGCCGAGCAGGTTGGTGCGCGCGATCTTCCACGCGTCCACGGTGAGCGACAGCCCGTCGACGAACGGCAGATCGAGGACGAAGCCGTACGTCTGTCCTTCCGACTCCTGCGCCTTGAGACCGGGGTTGCCGCCGAAATACGTGCGCTTCACGTACGGCCCTTCGTTTAGGAAGGGATTACGGTACGCGTCGAGGTCACCGGCCCCCGCTGTGATGGTCCAGCGCGGGCTGGTGTAGAGAGCCGCGAGGCTGGGTGCCATGAAGCCCTCGTTGTACGAGCCGCGCAGCATCAGCCACGAGACCGGTCGCCAGTTGAGTCCCGCCTTGGGCTTGGTGGTGTTGCCGAAGTCGCTGTAGTTCTCGTAGCGCGCCGATGCGGTCAGTTCGAGACTGTCGACGAGCGGGAGGTCGCGATCACTGCCGACGAGTGGCACCACGAACTCGGCGTAGACGCTGGTCACGTCGCGCTTGCCGATGACATCGGGCCGCGGCGGGTGCAGCAGAAAATCGTTGTTGGTCGGGTCGAGGCCGGACTCAGCGGGGTTCTCGCCGCTGAAGGGTGGCCGGATGTCCTTCAGGTCCTCGCGGCGATGCTCGATGCCGACGGCGGTCATGATGTCGCCACCCCACCAGCTGAGCAGGCGTCCGGTGACTCGGGCGTCGGCGCTGGTGATCGAACTGCGCGCGGTGCGCGAGTACACCTCGGCGAACGAGTCCACCACGGCTGACGGGTTGGTGTACGGCTGGTCGGCAACTACCGCGCCGCCCTGCACCCGGAAGGTGTAGCCGAAAGGGTTGTAAGCCGAGGCGTTCGTACGCGCTATGGCGTTCTGCAACTTGCTCTCGCGCACGTCGGGGAAAGCATCGTCCTGGCCGTTCACCTCGTTGTAGAAGATCGACGATTCCCACTCCCAGCTGTCGCCGAGACGGCCCTTGAAACCCGCGGCGAGCCGGCTGGCGCGGGAGTAGGTGTCGACGCTCTCCGCCGCGAGTCCCGGGAGGGTTACGGCGGTGAAGCTGACCGTCCGCGGCGCACCGGTCAGACGCGGAGTGCCGTCCGCGTTCGGCGCACCGGTCGGACTGAAGAAACGCGAGCCATAGGGGTTGTAGGGACTGTCGACGGGCATCACCATCAAGCGGTCCGAGGTCGGCGCGTTCAGCGACAGCGGCTGGCGCCGCATGGTCGAGTTGGCGCGATAGAGACTCAGGTCCGCAAAAGCCGTCACGCTGTCGGTGACTTCGAGTTCCGCCGACAGGAACAGATTGCCGCGCTCGACTTCCGGCGAGGCAAGTCCGAACTGGTTGAGGTCGAGGAAGAACTCGGGGTTGGTGGCGCGGCTGGGTGCCACGCTGGTCAGCGTGGGCACGCCGTTGACGGGCCTGAAGAATGCGCTGGCAGTGCTGGTGCCGATGCGGAACGTCGGCCAGTAGCCGCGGGCCGAGCGGGTATCGTACGGGCCGCCGGGCTGATTGAAGGGCGGCGGTGCGCGGTCGGAGTTGAAGGCCGAGTCGCTGAAGTCCCGGTCGATAAGCCGGATGCCATCGCGTTGCATGATCTCCATCGTGCCGAACAGCTGGCCGCGACCTTGCGCGAAGCCGGAACCGAAGGTCAGTGCGCCCTGCAGACTTTGTCCGCCGCCGTCTTCCGTCATGCCGTAGCGGACGTTGGCCTCCATGCCGTCGAACTGCCGCTTCAGGACATAGTTGATGACGCCGCCCACGGCATCCGAGCCGTAGATGGACGACGCACCGTCGCGCAGTACCTCGATGCGCTCGATGCCCTGCGTGGGCAGCTGGTTGACGTTGACGGCCTGCGACAGGCCGGCGGTCATCGGATTCACCGCCATGCGTCGGCCGTTGATGAGCACCAGCGTCGCCGTGGCGCCCATGTTGCGCAGATTGATGTTGGCGTTGTCACCGCGCGCCCCGGAGGATCCCAATCGAGACTCGTTCTCCGGCAGGTTGACCACCGACGGCAGGGACATCAGCAGATCGGCGGGCAGCAGGGCGTTGCGTACTTCGATAGCGTCCTGCCCGATGACGCTGATCGGCACCACGCTCTCGAGATCGGTGCGCCGGATATTCGACCCGGTGACGAGAACGGTCTCGAGATCGCGGCTCGCGGCGCTCTCCTTGCCTGTCTCAGGCGCGTCCGTCGCAGGTGTCGCGGCAACCGAAGATCCGCCTTGCTGAGAGAACGACGGATAAGCGAGCAGCGCCATGCTGGCCGCAGTCATGCCGATCAATGTTTTCATACCTCTCCCTCTGCCTGCGAAAGGGGCGAAGGATCAGCGGCTCATATGTCGCGGCGGTGACGGGTCGGTGACCGAAGCGTGACAACGTCGCCCGCCAAGTCGCACCGATACGAATATCCCGATCTCGAAGTGCTCTTCGCCGACCGGAAAAGGGCGGGTCGGCGGCAATCGATGCCGGCTCCGCACCGTCGCGCCTCGGCATGCCAAAATGGCATAACATAATGTCAAATCAAGATTGTCTTGCATCGCTCTGCCGCAGCGGTAGCCTTGCTGGAACGCGGCGCTGTCCGCAATCCGATCGCCCGCATCCAGGAGGGGCCATGACCAGAAAGAGATCCTTGTTGGAACAATCGTCGCGTATGGGAATGCTCTGCCTGGCAACCCTTGGAACCACGGCTGCAGCAGCGGCGCCAGCACCGCAGACCGACGCCGCCGAGATTCTCAATGAAATCGTCGTCACCGGCTCCCGGATCCAGCGCAGCGACGCCAGTTCGGTGGGGCCTCTGACCACCTTGAATGCGGGTGATATTGCTGCCGCCGCACCGACCTCTGCCGGTGACTTGCTGCAGGCGCTGCCTGGCGTTGGCGTCAGCCTCAACTCCAACGGCACCCAGGGTACTTCGTTCGGCGTATCCTCGATCAATCTCCGCTATCTCGGCTCAGCTGAGGGCTCGGGAAACCGTACGCTGGTGCTGGTCGACGGCCACCGGTGGGTCAATGCGGTGGGCGGTCGCGGCTTTCGCGACTTCGTCGATCTGAATACGATCCCGCTCGGCATCATCGACTCCATAGAGGTTCTCAAAGACGGTGCCTCGGCAATCTACGGCGCCGATGCCATAGCAGGTGTCGTCAACATCCGTACCAAGCGCGATCTCGAGGGTCTGGAGGTCAACACCCGCTTCGGCCGCAGCGATCGTAACGACAACGAGAATGTCAGCGGCTACCTGAATTGGGGTGATCGAGCGGGCGCGGCCTCATGGCTGCTGTCGATGAGCTACAACGACACCAAGCCGGTGCGCACCGATGCGCGCGCCCTCACCACACGGGCACTTGCGCCGCTGACCGCACCGCCGACTTCTCCGCGGGGCCTGTTTGTCCTGCCGGGATTGTCCAACAACGCGTTCTTCGGCACGCCTCTCAACTTTGCAGCCAACGCGGCCAACGCAGTCACCCGCTTGCCGGGCGTTGCCACGATCGGGACCGGCAATCAGGCCGACAACTCCTTCCGTGTTGCGCGTCTGCCGGAGGACGACTTCAACACTCAAGCGCAGGGCGTCTACGCCATCGGTCCCAGCGAACGCCTCGGCGCGTTCGCGCGATTTTCCCTGGAGATGGGCGATTCTCTCGACGGCTACGCCGAAGTGCTCTACAACGAGCGCAAGTCGAGCCAGCTGTTCTCGCCGGTACTGCTTGATGTCCGTGGCAGTAACGGGTTTTCCATCCCGCGCGACCAGGCGTTCAATCCGTTCGGCACCGCCAACGGCGTGCCGACGGCGAACGCACTCGCCTTTTCCGGCAGCACCCTTCGCATCCAGCGCGTTCTCGAGGAGGTCGGCAACCGGGACAACCAGCAGGAGGTGAAGACCTTTCGCTTCGCTGCCGGACTCGACGGTACGGCCGTACTCGCAGGCGAATGGCGCTGGGACGCGTTCATGTCCTGGTCGCGCAACGAGGCGTCTTTCACTGCCCTCAATCAGGTCAACTTCGAGAGCATTTTCCGCGCGCTGGGAGCGCCCACGGTCTGCGCCGCCGCAACCGGCTGCACTCCCCTCAACATCTTCGGCCAGATTACGGCGCCCATGGCCGACTACATCCGCTACAACGGCTATGACGAGCAAGAGGCTACGCAGGTCAACGTCGCGTTGAACGCGACGCGCGACCTCTTCGAGCTACCGGCCGGGACTGTGGGTTTCGCGACCGGGTACGAGTACCGCCGCGAGAAAGCGGTTGACGTTCCCGATGCGTTCGCAGCCACGCTGTCGAGCGTATTGCCCCTCGTGGGCGGAGCACGTCAGGCGCCGACCACCGCTCAGTCCCGCGATCCGACCAGCGGCTCCTACGACCTGCACGAACTGTATGCCGAGGTCAGCGCGCCGCTGCTTGCCGATCAACCCCTCGCATACAGCCTCAATGTCGACGCCGCACTGCGACACTCGAACTACTCGACGGTCGGCGGCGAAACCACGGCGAAGTTTGGCGTCGCTTACCGCCCGGTCTCCAGCGTGCTGCTGCGCGGCACTTACTCGCAGGGCTTCCGCGCTCCGTCGATCCTCGAGCTCTATCAGGGTTCGCGGAACACCAACTTCCAGGCGGTGGATCCGTGCAACGGGGGTGGCAGCGGACGGCCGGGTTGTGCCGGAGTTCCCGCCAGCTACAACCAGAACCAATTCGGTGCCGGCACCATTACCGGCCTCGTCGCGGGCAACCCGAACTTGAAGCCGGAGACGGCGGACACGCTGACGGCCGGCATCGCGCTGACGCCGCAGTTCCTCGAAGGATTCTCGTGGACCATCGACTGGTTCAACATCGAGGTGAACGATGCGATCGCCTCGCAGACGGCGACACAATTGCTGCAGGCCTGCGCGCTACGGCAACTCAACTGTGATCTGATCCGCCGGGCACCAAGCGGCGAAGTGCTGCAGTTGCGTCAGGCCGTGGTCAACCTCGCGAACATCGAGGTAGAGGGCATCGACTCGACACTCCGCTATGTCGTCGACTCGGCGGCCGGTCGCTTCGATGCAATGATCGATGTCAGCTATCTTGATCGCTTCCGTACCAGCATCGTACAGCCCGACGGCTCGCTGACGATCGACGACCGCGCCGGCAAGTCAGATCAGCCCCGATCGACCTTCCCGCGCATCAAGGCGCAGGCGGGTCTGCGCTATTCACGCAGCGGCTTCGAGGCCGGGTACAAGGCCCGCTACATCGGCTCGAGCAAGGACGTGCCGGGCAATGCGATCAACGGTGGCAGCCTCGATGCCATCACCTACCACGATCTGCAGCTCGCTTACTCCTTCGCCGATTCGAAATACCGGGTAGCGATCGGCATCGACAACCTGGCCGACGAACAGCCGCCAGCCTCGGCAGCGAACAACCCGATCAACTTCGACATCTACACGTATGACATCCGTGGTCGATACCTCTACGCGACACTGGGTGTGAAGTTCTGACGTTCCGACTCCGTCGCATGCGCGAGTCCGGCAGCAAAGCGACCGGTCGCAGGGGAGTTCTCGACGCGATCGAGCGCCTCGGGAACGCCCTGCCGGACCCGGTGCTGCTGTTCATTGGGCTGATGGCGATCCTGCTGGCGGTGTCGGCAGTGGCGGCGAACTACGGACTGTCGGCGGTCCACCCGGGCACTGGCGAGCGGCTGTTCGCCGAGAGTCTGCTGGCGCCCGATAACCTGTCGCGTCTGCTGGTCGACATGCCGCAGACTTTCGTGGGTTTTCCGCCCCTCGGCCTCATCGCCGTGGTCATGATCGGCGCTGCTGTCGCCGACCGCTCCGGACTGTTTGCGGCCGTCATCGGCCGTGCGGCCCGGCGGGTGCCGACCCGCCTGCTCACGCCGTCATTCTTTTTCATTGCACTGCTGTCACATCAGGCCGCGGATGCGGCCTACGTCGTGCTGATTCCCCTCGCAGCGATGGCCTATTTGAAGGCGGGTCGACATCCGCTCGAGGGCATCGCCGTTACCTATGCGGGCATTTCGGGTGCATTCGCCGCGAACCTGCTGCCCGGGCAGTTCGATGTGCTGCTGCTCGGCATCACCCAGAGTGCAGCCGCACTGATCGAGCCCGGGCGGATCTTGAATCCACTCGGTAACTGGTGGTTCACGGCGACGCTTGCGCTGCTGCTGCTGCCGGTTGGCTGGTGGGTCACGGAGAGGATCGTCGCTCCGCGGCTGGCTGCCGGCGGCCCGCCGTCGCCTGCCGTGCCCGCTGCTGCCAATGGGGCGGCGCACGGCGAACCGGTCGGAGTGGTCGCGACCTGTCGGGACGATCGGCTTGGTCTGCGTCAGGCCGGAGTATCGGCGCTTGCGGTGGTTGGCTTGTTCGCTGCGCTTGCCCTTTGGCCAGGTGACGCGCCGCTCCGCGATGAATCGGCGGTAGGCCAGGCTGCGTACGCACCGTTCTACGAGTCGCTGGTCGGCGGCTTCATGCTGCTTTTCCTGGCCAGTGGCTGGGCGTACGGGAGAGCCGTCGGTACGATCCACTCGCATCGTGACGTCATCGCCATGATGGCTGCGGGCATCCGCGAGCTCGCCCCCTTTTTCGTGCTCGCTTTTTTCGCCGCGCACTTCATCGCGATGTTCTCGTGGTCGAACCTCGGACCGATCATCGCCATACATGGTGCTGAGTGGCTGCGCGGGCTTGAACTGGGCCCGGTGCTGCTGCTGCTGCCGCTGCTGCTGGTAGTCACCTGTTTCGACTTGCTGATCGGCTCGGCTTCGGCGAAGTGGAGCGTCATGGCGCCGATCGTGGTACCGATGCTGATGCTGCTCGGCATTACGCCCGAGATGACCACCGCGGCTTTCCGCGTCGGCGACTCGATTGTCAACATCATCACGCCGGTAGCCGCCAACTTCGTGCTGGTGCTGGTGTTGTGCCAGCGCTGGGACAGCCGTTTCGGGGTCGGTTCGCTGATTGCGCTGATGCTGCCCTACAGCATCGCCTTCGGTCTCGCCGGTTTGCTGCTGGTTGGGCTGTGGGCGGGCTTTGCGCTCCCTCCGGGGCCAGGTGCGCCAGCGCTGATGCCGATGGTCGTGCCGCCGTGAGTTCGTCGGTCCCCGCCGTCGAAGCTGCCAGTGCAGTACGCATCCGGATGCGTGACGGCGTGCATCTCGCCGCGGATGTGTACCTGCCGCACGGGAAGGGACCCTGGGTCGTCCTGCTGGAGCGGACGCCGTACGGGAAACGCGGGACGAATCACGCCGACTGCAGCCTGCACGAGCCGGAACCGCTGTCGAAGCCGCAGGTCGCCGTGCGTTTCGCTGCCGCCGGCTACGCCTATGTGCTGCAGGATTGCCGTGGCCGCTTCGACTCCGAGGGCAAGTTCGAGAAGTATCTGAACGAGCAGCGCGACGGCGTCGATACTCTGCAGTGGATCCTGCGTCAGCCCTGGTGTGATGGCCGCATCTGCACCCTCGGCTTCTCGTATGGCGCGCACGTGCAAACCGCCCTGGCTGCGGCGACGCCAAGCGGACTTGCCGCGCAGTTCGTGGATTCCGGTGGGTTCTCGAGTGCTTTCCACAGCGGGATCCGCCAGGGCGGCGCCTACGAGCTGAAACAACTCACCTGGGCGATCAAGCACGCGAGACTAGCGCCGGAGACCCGTCGCGATGCAGCGCGCCGGGCGGCGCTGGAAAAGGCCGACATCCGCCACTGGATCGACAAGATCTGGACACCGGGACACTCGCCGCTCAGCGCGGCTCCGGAGTACGAACGCTATGTCATCGAGCAGTGGCGACACGAACTCTTCGACGAATTCTGGAAACGCCCGGAGCTTCATGCTCTCGGCCACCACGCGCGGTTCCCTGATGTTCCCGCAGTACACATGTCGAGCTGGTTCGATCCATACGCGCTGACGGCCACCGAGAACTTCCGCGGACTCTCGCGCCGCGGGCGTGCAGCGGTGAAGTTGCTGATCGGGCCGTGGCTGCACGGGCAGCGCTCGGTAACCCACGCCGGGGATGTCGATTTCGGCGCGCAGTCGACGCTGGATGACAACATCGCACCCGACCATCTGACCCTCCGCCGCGATTTCTTTTCGCGATACGTGCGCGGCGATGCCGTGCAGGATTGGCTCGAGGCACCGGTCACCGTGTTCGTGATGGGTGGTGGCAGCGGCCGGCGCGACGCCCAAGGACGGCTCGAGCACGGCGGCCAGTGGCTTCGGACGAGTGCCTGGCCTCCGCCCGATGCCGTGGCCCACCGCTGGTACATCACGGCCGACCGCGGACTCGACCTGCAGGTCGGCCCGCAGGCCTCCGCCGTCGAATGGCAGCACGATCCGCGTGATCCGGTGCCGACGATCGGTGGCGCGATCACCTCCGGTGCGCCAGTGATGGACGGCGGTGCCTTCGACCAGCGTGAATCCGCGCGCTTTTTCGGCTGTCGACGGCCAGGGCGTGCGCTCGATCAGCGCGATGATGTCGTCAGCTTCCGCAGCGCGCCCCTGACCGAAGACTTGCAGGTCGTCGGCCCGGTTCGGGCGTGCCTTTGGGTTTCCACCAACCGTGCCGATACCGACTTCGTCGTCAAGCTGATTGACGAGTATCCACCCGGCGAGGATTGGCCGGAAGGCTTCGCCATGAACATCACCGACGGCATCCTGCGATTACGCTTCCGCGAGTCCTTTGAGCGCGCTGTGCTCGCCGAGGCGGGGAAGGTCTATGCCATCGAGGTGACGCTGGCACCCACGGCCAATCGCTTCATGCGCGGACACCGTCTGCGCATCGATATTGCAAGCAGCAATTTCCCGCGCTTTGATGTGAACCCGAATACAGGCGCACCGGCCGGCGTGCCCAGCGATCCGGTGGTGGCCACCAACCGCCTGCACTCTGGGCCGGCCACACCATCACACATCGAGCTGCACGTCCGATCGAGCCGATGAAGCGTGCTCAAAGACCCGACCTGCGCACCTTGCGTGCCTTCGTGGCCATCGTCCGCCATGGAACGGTCACCGCTGCAGGCCGCGAGCTCGGGCTGACCCAGCCCGCGACCAGCCGTTTGCTCGCCAAGCTCGAGCGTCAGGTGGGCTTTGCGCTGTTCCACCGCGATCGCGGCCGACTCACTCCGACCGCTGACGCCTTGTTGCTGTTCGAGGAAGCGGAACTCGCCCTCGGCAGCATCGCCCACCTGCACGATCTCGCCGAGGATATCGCCCGCCTGCGCGTCGGTCGTTTGCGGCTGGTGGCGCCGCCGAGCTTTTCGGAGGGCGTTCTGCCTGAAATCGTCGCCGGATTTCTTGAGCGGTTTCCAGATGTCCGGTTGAGCATCGACTCACGCAGCGTCGAAACCGCAAAAGCCCTGATCGCCAGTCGCGTGGTGGATGCGGGCTTCGTCAAGACTCCGGTGGATCGTGAGGATCTGGCGGTGGTACCGCTGATCTCGAGCGACACGGTTTGCGTACTCGCCAAAGACCACCGACTGGCCCGCGAGCCATTTCTCGATCCTGATCGGTTGCGTGGGGAACCCTTGATCCTGCTCGGTTACGGCGGCCGATCGCGGGCGCGCATCGAGGCTGCTTTCAGCGATGCAGGTGTGGTGCCCAACGTTCGCATCGAGACCCATACCATCGGCTCGGCCTGCGGTCTGGCCGCCAAGTACATCGGCATCGGCATCGTCAACGCGCTGCTCGCCCGTTCCTACTTGCGCGATGGACTTATCGCCTTGCCCTTCAGACCGAGCCTGCGTCACGAGTACGCGTTCGTCACGGCGGCTGCACCCGGCCCCACGCGCCTGGCACGCGAGTTCCTCGAACACAGTCGGCGATGGCTGGCGACGCTTGATGCGGACGGTCAGGCACGCAGCACGGCGCGTCCGTCGCGGACTCGCAGACGATAGCCAAGTCGGCGCGACTTCTGCGCGAGCGCCTCGAGGATCTGCATGGCGGAGTCGCCGCTCGCCAAAGTGGGTCGACCGCGGGTCTCGAAATCCTCTGGGCCGTCCTCCCCGACCGCAGCGAGCACCACCGGCCGTAGTTGCGCCTCGGCGAAGCGACCATCCACGAACCGGCACTCGGCGACCACGCTGCGCCAGTTTTCCACGCCATATGCGTCGGGTGGTTTACGCGTCTGGAAGAACAGGCTGCCGAGCCCGTGCAGCAGCGGTGCACCGCGATACATCTCGATACCATGCATCAGCGGTGGTCCATGTGCGACGAACACCGAGGCGCCGGCATCGATCATGCGTCGCGCCACTTCGCGCTGCCAATCCTGTGTCACCGCGGGATCGGTTTTCCAGGCGAACCACTGATGCTCGTGCAGGTAGGCGATGACGACGTCCGCCTCGGCGCGGGCGCGTCGAATCGCTTCGGTCACGCGGGCGACATCATCCGCACGCAGACCCTCATCGCGGGTACCGCGGATCTCGTTGACACCGGCACGTGCCTCAGTGGCTGCACCGCCCTCGCGGATCATGCCCGTGGCTGCAGAGACGATCGCCAGGCGCGCCGTGCCCGCGCGTCGAAACGCCGGCGCTGCGGCCTCCGCCAGCGAGTCACCGATACCCGCGAAGGTGAACTGTCGTGCACGCAGCGCATCGAGGGTGTCATGGACGCCTCCGGTGCTCAGATCGAACACGTGGTTGTTTGACATGCCAAGCAGGTTGATGCCGAAGTCAGCGAGGAAATCGAGCACCACGGGGTCGACCGCGTGCAGTGTGTCCGGTTTGCGCGTCGGCGGACCCGCCCGGAGACCGCGGACCACGCCATCGAGCGTGCTGAAACACGCGTCCTGCGAGCGCAACAGGGCGCGCAGCGGCTCCATCCCCGGCCATGGTCGCCGACGCAGGTCGTGGCCGAGCACACATTGCCCGAGCAAACCAATACGACATGTCGTCGATGAGCCGGCGGCAAGTGGGCCGCCAGCCATGACGGCTACCGATAGCGCGAGCAACTGCCGTCGCGACAGCGACCTGCCGCCGGGGGAGGAGCGGCTCAAGCGATGCAGCCCGGCACGGCCAGATGATCAGCTCGCGGCGCGGTGTAGTAGTGCATGGGCATTTGCGCTGTCCAGAAGTGGAGTATCCGTCGCACGTCGCATCGTCGCATTTCCACGCGGAAAAGTCGCGAAGCCCCGCGATACACTGGCGCCTGAGCTCGTGAGCTCCGCGCCTTCGGGAGGCTGCTGATGCCGATCAGAGAGCCCCACGACGGCGTGATCGTACCGTCGAGCAGCAGTGGTCAGCAGGAGTCGCCCGAATGACTGTTCCCATCGAATGGCTGCGCGCCATCCCCAAAGCCGAGTTGCATCTGCATCTCGAGGGAACTCTCGAACCGGAGATGATGTTCGGGTTTGCCAGTCGGAACGGCATTGCCCTGCCTTTCAGCAGTGTCGAACAGGTCAGGGCTGCATACCGATTTTCCCGGCTCGACGACTTTCTGCAGATCTACTATCAAGGGATGTCCGTCCTGCTGACCGAGGAAGATTTCTTCGACCTCACGCTCGCCTATCTGCAGCGTGCCCATGCCGACGGGGTCCGGCATGCCGAAGTGTTTTTTGATCCCCAAGGTCATACAGCCCGGGGCGTACCCTTCGACGTCGTGATCGACGGCATATACTCGGCGCTCGAGTGCGCGGAAAAACGGTTCGGCATATCCACTGCACTCATACTTTGTTTTCTCAGGCACCTTCCCGAGCAAAGCGCTTTCGAGACGCTGGTGGAGGCGCGGGCGCATCTGTCCAAGCTTGCCGGGGTCGGGCTCGATTCGTCAGAGAGGGGCAATCCGCCGGAGAAGTTCCAGAGAGTGTTTGCCGCCGCCCGCGAGCTGGGCCTCCGATGCGTCGCCCATGCAGGTGAGGAGGGGCCGGCCGATTACGTTCGCCAGGCTCTGGATGTGCTGAAGGTCGAGCGCGTGGATCACGGCAACCGGGCCCTCGACGACCCGGCATACTTCGGTGGCTACGTGCTGGACAACTACGTCGCGGTGGCGGAAGCCCTGCAATTGTCCAAGGCGGAAATCGCCACGCTCGCGGCCAACAGTCTCCGCGGCTCCTTCATGCCCGGCCCGCGCATCGAGGCCCTGATGGCGGAGCTGGCCTCCCTGACCCGCGACGCTTGATTCCCCCAGGCCTAGTCCGTATAAAGCCGGTGAACCGTTAACTTAAACGTTTCATTTTCATTAAATTCACTGGAGGCCTTGCGATGAAGCTCGCCCGCCGCGCCGCCGCACCCCTTGTCGCTTCGACCGTTGCCCTGCTGCCCGTCCTGCCGGCGCTCGCCCAGCCGCAAGGCCCGGAAGATCTCGAGGAAGTGGTGGTGCTCGCGAAGAAACTCGGTGCCGGCGAGGGTCGCGCGACCTTTGTGCTCGATGCCGCAGACATCCAGCAACGACCCTTGGGATCCGACGTGATGTTGAATCTCTCGCGGGTGCCCGGTGTGCAGGTGTCCACGGGTGACGCGCGCGGTGGCAGTTTCTCATTCGAGCTATATCTACGCGGCCTTAACAAGGAGCAGATCGGTCTTACCCTCGATGGCATTCCGACGGGCGATGCCCGCTTCAATGGCGGATCACCGCCGCAACGCTTCATCGAGTCGAGCAACATCTCCAACATCGTCGTCTCGCAGAGCGCGGGCGACATCGGCGCGCCCTCCCGCTTCGCGCTGGGCGGCTTCGTCAACTTCATCACCGCGGACCCCGCCGCGACCGCCGGCGTCACCGCCGAGCTGGGTGCGGGTTCCGAGAACTACCGCCGTTACTTCCTGCGCGCCGACTCCGGGCGCACTGACGGCGGTCTGTCGGCCATGCTCTCCGCCTCGCACCAGGCGAATGACATCTGGGCGGGCCCCAGCAGCCGCTCCTCCGAGCGCGACCACGTCGAATTCAAACTGGTGCAGGAGTTCGCGGGCGGCTCGTCGATCAAGGCGCGGGTGAGCTGGAACGACCAGTCCGATAACGACTTCAACATCGTGACGCTCGGCGAGTTCCTCGCCAGTCCTGACTCCGATCGGGCGCTCGACGCGTTGACCGGCATTCCGGCGCGAGACATCGACTTTGGCGGCGCCCTCGGCGGCACTCGCAAAGACGTACTTGCCTATCTGAACGCCACCTGGCGGGTGAGCGACAGGATGACCCTGACGGTCAACCCGTATTTCCAGACTCTGGACGGAGAATCCTTCCGCTACCAGGACCGCCAGCGCAGGCTTACGGGATCTGATCCGCGCGCCGTCACCAGCTATGGCGCCACGGGCGGCGCAATTCGTCCGGCATTGATCACCACGCGCAACAGCAACGTCGTCGGCGGACCCGCCGACATGCGGGTTACCCCGCGTGACCGGGATCGGTACGGCATCACCAGCGAGTTGGCGATCGGCAACGAGGACTCGCGCCACACCTTCCGCTTCGGCGGCTGGTTCGAGGGCGGTGACTCCAGCGAGAGACGCAATTTCTATCCGATCACGAATTCGGCGCAGAGCATCGCCTACAACCGGGACCTGCTCAATTTCGTGGAATACGAGCGCTCGACCACAATCGAAACAACAATGCTCTACGCACAGGACTCGATCCGCGTGATCCCGGACGTGCTGCGCGTGGACCTTGGCGTCACCTGGTTCGATATCAGCTATGAGGCGGCCTCGCCGCTCGAGTATCGGCCAGTTGTGCGCTTCTCGCAGAACTCGTCGCTCAACCCCAAAATCGCGATGAGCTGGCAAGCGAGCGGCGCCATCGAAGTTTTCGGCGGCTTGGCCCGCAACTTTGCCGGCATACCCGAGGATGCCTTCCTCGGTTCGACTGCTGTCATCGCCCCCGGCGACCTCGATCCGATCGAGACCGAGAACTTCGATCTCGGTGTACGTTACGCCGCAGACAGTTATGCGCTTTCGATGCAGTTGTACACGCTGCGTCTCAAGAACAACATCGGGATCGTGCCTCGCGATCCGACGGTGGTCGACCCGGACGAGATCGTGCGCGGTAACGTGGCCACACGGGCGGCCAACATCCGCGGACTCGAGACCCGCGGTGTCGAGCTCACGGCCATCGCTGATCTCGGTCGTTTCCGGATTTACGGCGCGTACTCCTGGCAAGACGCCAAGCACGATGATCCTGCCGCTGGATCCGTCGACTTCCGCAATCTGGCGGCGGTGGGCGTGATCGCCGGTAAGCGCGTACGCGACATCCCCCGTCACAGCCTGTATGGGCAGCTGGATATGGAACTGCTCGACAGCCTCAGCCTCGCTCTGACTGGACGCTATGTCGGCGAGCGTGTCGGTGGCCACATCGTCGCGCCGACTACCTTCAATGTGGTCGGCGTCGAGTCGATCCCGAGCTACTCCGTGTTTGGCGCCTCACTGCGTTACGAGCTGCCGTCCAGCGGCTTTGCCGAGCAGATCACCGCCCAGTTCAATGTCGACAATCTCTTCGACAAGGATTACATCGGCTCCGTCACCAGCGCCACGGCCACGCAACCGGAGTTCGGGTTGCTGACTGGACCGACGGTACGGACGCTGGATCGCTACTTCATCGGCGCGCCCCGGACTTGGACGCTGTCGTTGCAGGCAAGATTCTGAAAGTGCACCGCGGGTACCGCGGCGCGGCGTGTCTCAACGCCGGCTGATTTCCCACAGCAGCACCCGGGTGGCGACACCGGGTGCGAAGTTGTTGTCGTTCACGATGACCAGCAGCGGCGGCAGTCCGTCACGCGGGATGATGGTCATCGCTTCGAAGTTGGCCTCGAGCGGCTCGACGAGGCGCGCCGAGTCCAGCAGCAGAGTCTTGCGCAACCGACCATCGGATGATTGGTCCCTCGCGGCGCAGAACAGTCGACTCCGGAAGCGGTAGCGGCCGTCCTTGCCGAGCAGACCGGCTCTCTCCATCACCCACCACGCGTCTCCGACGCGGAGCATTTCGCTGATGCCGATGTCCGACTCGCCACCCTCGCCGATCTCTGCAGGTTCCGTGCGGTACATCAAAGATTCTTCGATCACCGCGGTCGCCCGGCCGCTCACCACGGGCTGGTCGCCGATCTGCACCCGGACTACGCGCAGGTCCGCGCCGCGCTCACTGTTGCCCTGCGGGCCATCGATGGGCAGCGCGTTCTCGAGGGCTACCCACAAGTAACCCTGCGCATCGAACGCGAGCGCCTCGATCGAGCGGTTGTGGGGGAGGGTGTCCAGAGGCCGAGGCAGCGTAATGCGCGAGCGCAGTTGGCCTTGCCGGTCGAAACGACCGATCCAGGGCGGGGCGGCGGGTTCCGCGCCGCCCTCGCTCGCGATCCACCAATCGTCAGTGCGCGGATCGATGCGCAGGGCTTCGACGTCCATTCCATCGGTTGTGGACAAGCCAAGCAGGGGCCTCGTGGCTGCGGGCGCCAGTCCGGAAACCGGATCAGCGACGGAGAGCTCCGCCGATAGAAACGCGATCGCATCCTGCGCGGTCACCCGATCGTCGGTGACATAGAGCAGCCGTCGACTGGAAGGCTCGAAGTCGATGCCGGAGATGCCGCCGAAGCGTCGGTCGGCGATCGTCGTTTCGGCGGCAATGGTGATCCCCGCCACCGGCTTGAGGCTGCCGTCGCAGGGGTCTATTGCGCTCGCCGCTTCGCCGGCGACTGCAGCGCCAAGCCCCGCGAGCAAGACCTTGCCGAGCAGTCCGTCGGTCATGAGGCAGCGGTGCTTCCCTTGTTCAGCGCTGCCCTGTAAAGCTTCAGCACCGGCCCGGCGGCGACCTCGAGACAGGTCCGGTGTCGACTGAAGTCGGCGTTGTCCTGCGAGGTCATACCCATGTGTTCCCCCCCTGTGGCTACCGTGATGCGTCCGCTGCGCAGGGTGAACAGTTCCGGTGCGACGAGAAAAGCTGCAGCAGCCACATCATGCAGGCAACAGCCCTCGAGGCCGTCGCTCTGGCGATACAGCGCCTCGTAACCTCTCGAGATGGCGTACAAAAAGCGGGCATGGTCACTCCCGGTTGTCGCCAATCGCGCGGCCTCGACCGCGGGGAGAACGCAGCGCGAGGTCACGTCCAGTCCCACCATCGTGATCTGCCAGCCTGCGTCCAGAACCCGTTGGGCTGCGTGTGGATCGTTCCATACGTTGGCTTCGGCGTGCGGCGTGACATTGCCGCGCCGTCCGTGCCAGCCGAACGCACCTCCCATGATCACCACATCGCGGGTCTTGTCGGCTATCGTGGGGTCGAGCTCCAGCGCCATGGCCAGATTGGTGAGCGGACCGAGGGCCAGCAGGCGGAGCTTGCCGGGCGCGGCATTGATGCATGCCACGAGGGCGGCGGCGGCATCCGCTCGATCTATCGGCGCAAGGTCCGCACGGTCGATGCCGACATCACCCAGGCCGTCACGGCCGTGCACATGCACGGGGTTCGCGCCCCGCGCACGCACCAGCGGCGCTGCGGCGCCACGGTGTATCGGCACGTCGATGCCGAATCGTCGGCAGAGCAGTGCCGCGTTGTTCGTGGTGGTCGCCACGTCCGCATTGCCGAAGATCGTCGTCAGCCGGTCGATGGCGATGCTGGGCGTGGCGCGCAGCAAGCAGAGGGCCATGGCATCGTCGATCCCGGGGTCGGTATCGACCACGATGCGCTGCGCGGTCTCCCGGCCAGCTTCAATCGAAGACGGCACGGCAGACGGCCTCGCATTTGCCGAGATCGAGCAGGCCATCGGTGCGCACGCCCGATTCCATGTCGATCCAGTAGGTCGAGCCTGGTGCAGCAGCGATCGCCGCCAGGATATCGCGGACGTTGTCGGCGTTGATCCCGCCCGAGTATCCGCAGAAGGCTCCGCCGCCGGGCAGGGAGGGCCAGGCTGCTGGTCTGCTGCCCCGGCCGAAAGAAACGTCGAACAGCCAGTCGACCTGGTTATCCCGCGGGAACTCGCCCTGACATTGCAAAACCGCCCGCGCGCCGACCAGGCTGGCGTAGCCGCTGCAGTGCCGCGCCTGCGCCGGTGTGCTTCCGGAGAAGCCGTGGTTGATCTGCAGCCTGCCGAATTGTCGCAGCAGGGCCTGGGGTGTCTTCTCTTCACCCGACGCGATCCGCGTCGCGAGTGCACCGCAGATGTGCGCTGCCCAACGCAGCGTTGAACCTTCGAGCAGATCGCGCACGATGTCGGGCGCCGGGAAGAGGGTCGACCCGCGCGGGCTCTCGTCGATCAGGATTCCCCACTCGATGGGGTAGCGATTCGCCAGCTGCTCCATCCCGTCGCGGAGTTCGAGCCTGTCGACTCCAGTGAATGCAATGAACGCCGGTGGTGTGAAAGTCATGCCTTGGAATTCAGAGACTGGTGAGGATGCCGATGACCGTGCCGGTCAGAAACGTGGTGAGCGTCGCCGCGAGCAGCGCCTTGAAGCCGAGCTGCACGACTTCGTCGGACTTCTCCGGCGCCATGGCGGAGAGTGCGCCGATCAGTATCGCGACACTGCCGAGGTTGCCGAAACTGCACAGCGCGTAGGTGGCGATCAGCATGCCCTTTTCGGAAATGGCGCCGGGTTCCAGGGCCACGAGCTGGCTGTAGGCAACGACCTCGTTGACCGCGACTTTCGTGCCAAGCAGGGCCCCAACGGCCTGCAGGTCGGCCTCAGGCACGCCCATCAGCCAGGCGACAGGCGCAAAAGCCACGCCGAGCAGCATGTTGAGGGTGTACGGCTCGCCATCGTGCGGGATCGCTCCGAGCATGGAGTCGAGCAGGGCGATCAGCCCGACGAACACGATCAGGAATGCCACGATACCCGCAGCCATCTTGAGCGCGACCATCGTGCCGTGTGAGATCGCATCGAGGCTGCTGCGGTACGGGTTGTCGAGCGGGATCGGCGCGTCCCGCCCGGCGTCTGCCGTCGGCACGATCGCGCGCGCGAAACCGATGGCCATCGGTGTGCTGATAAGAGATGCCGTCAGCAGATGGGTGAATGCGTCCGGCATCTTCGGTGCGAGCATCGCGCCCAGCAGGATCATCATCGAGCCGGCAATCACCGACATGCCGTCGACCATGATGATGAAGATCTCGCCGCGGCTGAGCCTCGCGAGTACCGGCTTGATGAGCAGCGGCGACTCGATCATTCCGAGGAAAATGCAGGCGGAGGTGGATACACCCACCGGTCCGCTGACGCCAAACAGCCGCCCGAACACCTTCGCGGCACCGGCGACGAACCAGCGCAGGACCTTCCAATGCCAAAGCAGGGCGCAGAGCGCGCTCACCAGTAGCACCGCAGGGAGAGCCTGGAAGGCGAAGATCAGCGTCGAGGAGCCGCCCTCCGCAGCGACGAAGGGCTGGGGTCCGCCGCCGAGGTAGCCGAACACGAACCCGGCGCCAGCCTGCGACGCCGACTGCAACTTGTCCACGCCGTAGGCGAGGGTGCCGAGCGCAGCGGCAATCACCGGGACCTGTGTCAGCAGGATCGCCAGCAGCACCTGGCTCGCGAAGCCGATCGCCATGGGCTTGATCGGGAACTGCCGGCGGTTCTCCGCGACCGCCCAGGCGATGGCAGCAAAGACGGCAATGCCGATAATCGCTCGGGCAATCTCGTTCATCGCGACCGCGGTCCCCGTTCTGGCAGGCCGGCGTGACGATCACTTAAACGTTTCACTATGTCAACCCATCATGGTTGGTTGCAATTCCCGCCGCCAGCATCGCACCATCGTTTCCCGGACACGAGTGCAGCGCATGACTTCAGGCGGCCGCAAGGCAAAACCCAGAAAGCAGACCGCACGGGCTGCACCCAAGCGTCCGACGCTGAAGGAGGTCGCACGCGCTGCAGGAGTGTCGCTCGCAAGCGCCTCGTATGCCGTCAACGGTACGGGGTCGCTGGGCGAGGTGACGCGGGAACATGTGCTGCGGATCGCCGGCAAGCTTGGATATCGACAAAATCTGAATGCGCGTGCGATGCGGACCGGCAGCACGCGTGCACTGGGTCTTGTGCTGCCCGACCTCAACAATCCGTTTTTTCCGGCACTTGCCCAGTCGGTCATCCAGACCGCGAGGAACCACGGGTACAGCGTGTTCGTCACCGATACCGAGGGGAGCTCGGACCTTGAGACGCAGTCGCTGCGCTTGCTCGTCGAGCACGGCGTCGACGGCATCGTTTGGTTTCCGATCGGCGACAGGAATACGGCGGGCTCTCTGATCGACGGCGTGCCCACGGTCGTGATCGATCGGACCTTGCCGGGCATCGAGTCGATCCAGGCCGACTACGCGGGTGGCGGGCGGCTCGCTGCTGAATACCTCGTCGGGGCGGGCCACCGTTTGATTGGCGTCATCTCGGGGCCCACTGACATCCTCAGCATGCGTGAGCGCTGCAATGGCGCAGTGAGCTACATCAAGCACCACGCAGAGCTGGCATTCCATGTCAGCAACGGCTTTTCCATCGATCTCGAGCCCAAGGTCAAGGAGGCCATCCGGTCCCGCGCGGCTACCGCAGTCTTCGTCGGCGCGGATTTGATCGCCCTCGGAGTCATGCAGTACGCACGCTCGATCGGTTTGGCGATTCCCGACAAGCTCTCGGTCGTCGGCTTCGACGACATCCCGTGGGCGCAGATCAGTCACCCACCCCTGACCACCGTCGAGATCCCCATCGGCGACATGGCAGCCGAGGCTGTCGACGCCGTGCTGCGGAAAGCACGCGATCAGACGGATCCACGTCGCAAAGTGGTTTTCGACATGTCGCTGATCCAGCGAGGCACTGTTGCCAAAGTGAAGTGAGGCGCCGCTGCGGACCTTGCACGGTACAAAGCGTACGACCTCCGATGGCGCTTATGGCATCCGCTGCAACAGACGGTCGTGCCTCGTCTGCCGGATGAACTCGTAGGCCAGCAATGGCCCGACCCACGAGAGCCAGCCGAAGGTTGTCGAGACCTCCGCTTCCGAGCCGAGCCGCTCGATCGCCGGAACCTCGAGCAGCAACCGGAAGCTGACGAACGCGAGAGTCATGATGTAGCTGCGTACCATCCATTCGCGATGCGCAACGAATTTCCGCTGCAGCACGGCGAGCACTGCCGCGGCGGTGGTCACGATCCATATGACACCGCCGACGGACAGTGCGACACCGAAGGTCCAGCTTTGCGTATGGAGCGACAGCGGGAAGGCGCTCAGCGCTGCTAGTGCCACGCCGGCCACGTACAGCCTGCCGGCCCATCGATGCAGCCGCATGCGACGCTGGACCAGTCCGCTCCAGAGCTGGAAAGGGCCGATGAAGAGCGCCAGTGAACCCCCGATGAGGTGAGCGAGCAGCAGACCGAAGCGATCCCAGAATCGACCGTAGGCCATCTCGCTGAACTCGAGGTAGGGCAGGGCGTCGTCCACCCAGATCAGCAGTACCGCCGCAAGGATGAACACGCCAACCAGCCCCGCAAGCACCCGGGATGGTTCGCCTGCGCCGGCGGGCACCCCGTCACTGGTAGCAGGTGATTTCCCGGGTCTTGATACCTCCACGACACCGCCCTCCGGTTCAGCGCCCGAACCGCCAGACGAGAGCGAGTGATAGCTCGAACTCGTAATCCTTACGTGCGATCGGGCTCGCACCGATATCGCTCGAGTACGTTTCCACGCCTGCCTGCGCAATCGCGTGGAGCCTATCCGTCAGGTGGCGGCGGTGAACGAGCTGCAGACCGGTGGAGCGGTAGCCTCCGCCCAAGGTGGTCTGGCGCAGGCCCGAGCCGATCGCGTCGGCGGCAGTCACACCGAAATCCTTGTTGATGAAGGTGTCATTGCCGAAGGTGACGAAGCCATAGATCTCGGTTCCGGTGCCGTCGAGTTGCTGACCGAAGCGGCGCCCCGCGGCGAGCACGCCGAGCCAACCGAAATCGCTCTGCCCCCCCATGACGCGGGCGGCTACCCAATTGCGCCAGTCCTGACCGATGCCGCGCCGTACCTCGAGGAAGCCGACGACATGGGAGTCGCGCGGTACGATGCCCTTGAGCCGGCCATCGTCGGAGTCGTCGGGCTCGAGGCCATCCTCGTTGCGGATGCCGGCCTGCACGAGCCAGTGGTCGGCGAGGCGACTGCGCCAGCCGAGCTCGTACCCCTCGAGGAAGAACAGGTGATTGCCCCTTCTGTACTGCACCGCGCCAGCGGGCTGGACCTCCAACTCGATCTCGTCCGAGCCGTCGTAGGCACCTTCGTATTCCACGGCCGGTCCGATGGCGATGCTGAAACCGTCGCCGCCCGTGAAATCGAGCACCGACGGCAGCGGCACGAGCGCCTCGTTGTCCGCTTCCCCGGCAAGCGCGGAGCCGTTGAGAAAGAACGACGCGATACCCAGCAGGGCACCGGCAAGCCGCGTGTTTCCGTGAGTCATGGTCGTACCTCTTGATGTGAAAACCTGCCCGCCATTGCATTTCGAGTCTTGCGGCATGGCGTTGGAGGACGACGCTAGGTTCGCTCGGGCGACGTGTCATCAACCGATGAACGAACGGTCGGCGCGATGAATCAGTGGTGCATGTGGAAGCAGCAGCTGACGCGTTGGTACACTTCGCGCGCCGAAGGACGCGCGAGCTGCAGGGAATGGCCGTAGACGACAAGCCTCTGATTCGATTCGACTTTGTCGAGCCAACCTATCTCGTGGCCGCAGGTCTCGTCATCTTCGGGGCTGTGGTTTCCCTGGGCAGCGATCAGGGACTGCAAGCTCCGTTGCTGCTGATCGGCATGGTGTGGGCGCTGCACCTCTCGATAGGCTTCGCCGCGTTGCGCGTCGGCGTCATTGCCCTGGCCCGCTGGCCGGTCACGGCGCGCTGGCCAGATCCGGTGCTGCTGATGGCAGCCGGGTTGCTCACCTCGCTGGTGCTCGCCCCCCTGTCGATGCTGATCGACCAGTCGCTGCTGGCCCGTGGTGTGGTCACCGATGACGACCCGCTCGCTAGTCCGGCGCAATGGCCCATCGGAATCATCGAAGAATGGCTGCAGCTCGTCGGTCCGACCTTGTTGGTCTCACTGCTGCTCGGACTTCCGGCCTGGTGGGCTCGGCGGCGCGCTGTCGAGCCCGTGTCGGTTCCGCCGGAGGCGGCGCCGTCACCACCACCCGCGGCACCACCCGCGGCACCAGAAGCACCACCCGCGGCACCCGCGGTACCAGCGGCCCCACCCGCGGCACCAGCGGTACCAGCGGCCCCACCCGCGGCACCGTCACCACCACCCGCGGCACCGGCGGCCCCACCCGCGGCACCGGCGGTCCCATCTGCGGCACCACCGGTACCCGCCGAGCAGGCGTCGCCTGCGGCACCGCCCGCGACGGGCTCCTGTCTGCAGCGTTTGCCGCCGGCACTCGGCACCGATCTGATCGCCGCGCGTGCCGAGCTGCAGTACGTGCGGATCTACACCAGCCGCGGTAACGCCCTGATCCTCGGTGCGTTGAAGGACGTTGCCGAGCAGTGCGAGTCCGGTGGGCAGCTCGTGCATCGCTCCTGGTGGATCGCCAACGCACATGTGCGCACGCTGCGGCGACGTGGTACGCGCTGCCTGCTCACGCTCTCCAACGGTCTCGAGGTTCCGGTAAGCCGGCGGCGTCAGCAGGCGCTCATCAACCAGTTCGGTTCGAGTACGACACTGAACTGAAACGACGGTGCAGAGCTTCGGCCGAGGTTTACCCGCCGTCGTCGCGCAACGACCGTACGGGGCCGCCCCGGGTAATCGCGCGCGGGCCACTTTGAAATGACGCCGTAACCACCCCTCAATAATTCGGTCATCACCCCGTCGTTTACTAGCGGCCGCAGAACATGGTTGCCGGATACTCGAGGGGAGAGACTGATGCGTCGCAATGCCTTGGCAATGGGTCTGATGCTTGGTGGCGTCGTCATGTCCATCCAGGCTCCTGCCGAGCAGCCTGCCGGTCCGGCGGCCCTCGAGGAGGTCATCGTCACCGCCCAAAAGCGTGAAACGAATCTGCAGACGACACCAATTTCTATTTCGGTGTTGACCAGCGAGAGTCTCGAGAGCCGTCAGGCAATCTCCCTAGGCAGCCTTGCGGACGGAGCGATTCCCTCGTTGCGCATTGCCCCGTTCGTCGGGCGGTCGTCCGCCCTGAACATCGGCATACGCGGCGTCGGTGCGTCATTCGACGCCAACCAACCGGCGCGGGATGCCGGTGTAGGCGTCTATGTGGACGGTGTGTTCCTCGGCCGTGCCCAGGGGCTCGGCACCGCGCTCCTCGATGTGGAAAGGATCGAAGTGCTGAAGGGTCCGCAAGGCACCCTGTTTGGCCGCAACACGCAAGGCGGCGCGGTGAGCATCGTCACGAAGGCGCCGTCGGGCGTCTTCCGTCTCGATGCGCGCGTTGGCGCTGCGAACTTCGAGGGGCGAAACGCGGTGGTGCATCTCGACTTGCCGCGGGTGGGAGATGTCAGCGTGAAGATCGATGCGCTGGTCAACGAGCGCGGCGGCAGCACCAGCAACGCAGTGCCTGGAACGACGGACTTCAACAGCTGGGACAAGCGCGGTTTCCGTATCGCAGCGCTGTGGCAGCCTGCCGAAGGACTTGATGTCCAGTACGCCTACGACAACTCCCGCGATACGACGACGCCCTACCATGCGCAGTTGCTGGTGCCGGGTCCTTTCGCCAGTCCGCTGCAGCGCGAGGGCGCTTCACTGTCGCGGCGTGAACGCTCGATTCTGGGTGGTGAACAGGCGAACAGCGTCGGCAAGACCAGTGGACACACGTTGGTGCTGGACTGGGCGCTGAGCGATGCACTGCGACTGCGGTCGATCAGCTCCTACCGCGAACTCGACCAGTCGCAGCTCGACCAGGGACTGATCGATGCGATATCGACCTTCGCACCCGGTCGGCCCTTTGCCCGCTACAGCGTAGCCAACGTCGGACAAGACCAGTCCAGCCAAGAACTGCAGTTGGTCGGGAACACGTCGCGGCTCGAGTATGTGCTGGGCGCCTTCTACTATCGCGAGTCCGTGAACGACGACGCCCAGTCGCCGCAGCTCAACCTGTGGAATGCGACGGGCACCGCCTACACCACCAACCCCGCCACCACCCCACTCGACCTGTCGAGGATCGTCATTGACCGGGCCAGCCGGGCAGATACGAAGAGCGTCGGACTCTTTGGTCAGGCGACCTGGGCCCCGGTGAGTCTGGAGCGACTGCGGCTGACGCTGGGTGCCCGCTACACCGAGGATGCCAAGGACGGCAGACTGTTCCTTGTGAATGGTGCGCCCGCGTCGTTCGCTTTCGATAGCTCATGGAGCCGCGTCGACCCGATGGTCGCGGCAGCCTGGCAGTTCGCCGAGGACACCATGGGCTACGCAAAGTGGAGCACCGGCTTTCGCGCTGGCGGTGCGAATTCCCGCTCGCTCAGCTACCGGGCGTTTTCGCCCGAAGAGGTCGAGTCCGCCGAAATCGGCATGAAAACAGAGCTGCTCGACCGGCGCTTGCGCTTGAACGTCGCCCTGTTCGACGCCGCCATCAAGGACAGGCAGATGGATTTCTTCTTTCCGTTTGTGGTCGGAGGATCGCAGCGCACCGTCTCGGATACGACGAATGCGACGACCGACGGCAAGTCGAAAGGCGCCGAAATCGAACTGCTGGCGGCGCCGACCGCCAACCTGACGATGGGTTTGAACTACACGCGGCTGCAGGCAGACCCGCTGCTGGCGCCGAACCCTTATGTTGCTGGCAACCCCTTGGCACGGGTGCTTCCGCTATATGCTCCCAAGAGCGCGGGCAGCGCGTCGATCGACTACGTCATTCCGTTGGGAGGCGCGAGGCTGAAGCTGCATGTATCGGGGAGCTGGGCCGACGGTTCGTACACCAGCGAGATCGAGCAGACGCTCACCGACAAGTCCATGACGGTCAATTCGCGGATTTCCCTGGTGGATATCCCCCTGCCTCAACTCGACGCCATCGGCGAGCTGTCCCTCTGGTCGAGAAACCTTCTGGACGACGAGCACCTGTTTTACAAAAGCGTGAGTCCGACCCTGGGTACCTACGGCATTTTCAATGAGCCGCGGACTTACGGTCTCGAGGCCCGCATTCGCATGGGGTCACGCTGATGTCCCGTCAACGCCTGTTTCGCTTCATCTTCGGGCCGCTCGCTGCGCTGGCGATCGGCGTCGTCCTGCTGCTGGATGCGACGCAGGGGTCTGCCGCGCTTGCCGCGGAGCCCGCGCAGGGCGGGCGGCCGGCCGAGGTCTTGCCCCTGCAGGGCGGCGTGAACTTCCGGGACTTGGGTGGCTACCAGACGATCGACGGGCGCAGGGTGCGCAGCGGGGTTCTCTACCGCTCAGGGAGCATGGCCGGACTGACCGCTGCCGACTACGACTACCTGCAGCGTCTGAACATCTCCGTGATCGCCGATCTGCGCTCGACCGATGAGCGTCTGCGCGAACCGATTCGCTGGCCCGAGGGTGGCGCAGCACCGCGACGCCTCGAGCGTGATTACGCGCTTGATTTCGCGGCGGTTACCACGGTGCTGCGGGATACGCCCACCGCCGAGGCGGCCCGCGCTGCGTTTGCCGGTTTTTATCGGGAGCTGCCGCGCCAGTTTGCCGGTCAGTATCGCACGATGTTTGAGGAGCTCCTCGAGGGCAACGCGCCGCTGGCGTTCAATTGCTCGGCGGGCAAGGACCGCACGGGCGTGGCCGCTGCGCTGATCCTGACGGCGCTCGGCGTTCCGCGGGCTGCAATCCTGGATGACTACCTTTTGTCCAACCGGTTCTACAAGCCAAAGCCCGCGTCGGGTGACGCCGCGGACGACCCGAACGCACGCTTGTTTGCCCGCCTGCCCGCCGATGTCGTTCAGGTGTTCATGGGCGTCGAGCAGGGGTTCCTTGAGGCCGCATTCGCCGGCATGGAGGCCGACTTCGGCAGCGTCGAGGCCTATCTCGAATCCGCGCTCGGCGTGGACGCAGCAGACCGCAAGAAACTGCGCGACCTCTATACGGAGCCGCTGGCCCCGTAACCGCGACCAACATAAATCCGCAATCCAGCCTTCACAGTCGTACTGGAGACTCCAGTTCGAGCCATGCCCCGCCAGGCACGCTGCTGGGAAGGCAGCGAATTGACCCGTTGCCCTTCTTCAGAAAGGCGATCCCGCGTCAGTTCTCCGCGCTGGGCGGGGTGGGCAGCCCGAAACGCCGGAAAAGTGCGTCGGGATCCGGGTCGCGGCCGCGGAACTCACGGAACGCGTCGCTTATGGGCCGGGAGTTGCCCGCCTCGAGGATGGTCCGGCGGTAGAGCGCCGACACCTGCGGATCGTAGAGTCCGCCCGGTGCCGCGAGGAACTTCTCGGCGATATCCGCTGCGAGCGCGTCTGACCAAAAGTAGGTGTAGACGGCTGCGCCGTATAGTTCCGAGAAAGGATGCGGTGCATGCGCTACCCGCAGCAAGGGCGTGATCATCGTCGGCATCGAGAGCCTCGAGAGCGTGTCGCGCTCGACCGCCATGGCATCGACCGTGCGCCCGTCGGCGATACGATGCATCTGCAGGTCTACGATCGCCGTGGCGAGATAGTCCAGATTCAGGCTGAACACTCGATCGGCGCGGTTGACACGCTCGATACGCTCGATCAGGTCCGTCGGCATGGCCGCGCGGGTCTCGTGATGCCTCATGAAGCGCTGCAGTACTTCGCGATCCAGCAGCCAGCGCTCCTGCAGCAGTGCGGGCGTCTCGATGAAGTCGGCGGGTACGCGCAGGCTGCCGAGCGCGCGATAGCGCGTGCCGTTGGCGATGAAGTGCAGTGCGTGCCCGAACTCGTGGAAGATCACGTTGGCCCGCTCCCACTCGAGGAGTGGCGCGGAGCCGTCAGCGGGCTGCACGACGCTGGAGTGCAGAGTGGCGATGGGCAGCACTTCGGGCTCGCCCCGCTCCGCCGTGCGCTGTTCGGTCGCCCACGATGCCGGCCCCTTGCCTTGGCGCTGGAAGAGATCGAGATACAGCACGCCCACCGTCCGCGAGCCGCGGGCTACTTCGTAGACGCGGATCTCCGGGGCCACCGTCGGTACGCCTGTGAGTTCGCGCAGCGACAGGCCGTAGACGCGCTCGGCGGCCCACGTCATGCCGTCGATCACGTTCTGCAGCGTGAGGTAGGGACGGACTGATTCGCTGTCGAAGTCGAGTCTGAGCTGTCGGTGCTTCTCGGCGTAGTACAGCCGGTCCCAGGGTTGCAACTCGAAGTCGGCGCCCTCGGCCTTGGCGAGCGCCTGCAGTTCGGCAAGGTAGCCTTCGGTGATCGGCAGCAGGACTTTCCATGCGCGCTGCAGCATTTGTTCGGCGGTCTCGGGCGAGCCCACCATCCGGCTTGCGGCTGCGTAGTGTGCGTAGCTCGTGTAGCCGAGCAGGCGCGCTTTCCTGCCGCGCAGTGTGAGGATCTCGGCCATGACCGGTCGGTTGTCGAATTCGCCGCTCTGCGCTCCGCGGCCGTCCCACAGGTGAAATACACGCTCGCGCAGTGCGCGCGAGTCGGCGCGGGTGAGCACTGGCCACACGGCCGGGCGTTGGATCGGGATCGCCCATAGCTCGGGCTTGCCACGCGTTACCGCTGCCGCCTTGGCCGCTTCGATCCGATCCGGCGGCAGCCCGCGCAGTTCGGCAGGGTCGTCGACGAAAACGACCAGCGATTCCTCCTCGCGCGCCAGATTCTGGCCGAACTTGCCCATGAGCTGCGCCAGTCGGCTGTTGATTTCCTTGAGCGTCGACTGGGCAGCGGGGTCGAGGCCTGCGCCGCGGCTTCGCAGATCCTCATAGATCACCTGTGTCAGGCGTTGCGCCTCAGCAGTGGGTGCCGAGCGCGGCAGATCCGCATGCAAGGCGCTGATGCGCGCATTGAGCAATGGATCGAACGCGATTTCGTCATCCAGCGCGGCAGACAGCGGCACCACGCGGCCGGCAACCGCCCTGATCTGCTCGTCGCTCGCGCTGCCGGTGTAGATTTTCAGCAAACGCTCGATCCGCAACAGGGCCGTGCCGCTGGCATCGAGGGCCGCCACCGTGTTCTCGAAGGTGGGTGGTGCGGCCTGCGTGGCGATGGCCCGGACCTCGGCCCGCTTCAGTTCCACGGCATGCCGGTAAACCGACTCAAGCGCCGCGGGGGTCACCTGATCGACGGGCGGCAGGCCGCCGAACGGACCGGGCCATGCGGTCGTCAGTAAGGTGATGGTCGGATCGTCGGCGGCGAGCGCCGTGGAGGGTCGCAAGCAGGTCTGCATGACCACCAGCAGCAACACCCCGTACAACAGAGGGGCGGCGCAGCTCTGCCGTCGGCGGACGCGGTCGTTCGTGTTGCTCGGGCTGGTCAAGGACAAGGGCGAGCCTCCTCTCTGCGGCGATTGAACGGCCCCGGGGTGTCGGAGATGGGGCCGTCGGAGTCGATGTTACGGGCTGCGGGGGACGGCTTTCGGGCAAGCGTTACTCGTTTTTGGTGTCCTGCTGCTTCGCGCCGGCAGTCTGTCCCTCGATGGCGGCGTTGCACCGCGGGGGTTCCGATGCGAGCATCAAGCGTCTGTGGGTACCTCGACGGAGCAAACGATCACTCCAGCCGGTGGCGCGCGGTCGCCGCTTGCCATGTCGATCTCCGAGTTGCAGGGCATCGCGCGGCGCACCGGAGTCGCCCGGTGCCTGCCACTGTTGCCCGAGCCTGCCGGTGATCTGACGGTTTTCCGCGATCTTCGCGACCTCGCGCCGCGCGCCTGTGCTGGCCTGAGCGAGGTACTCGATCTGTCGGACGACTTGCTGCTCGTGCGCTCGGACTTCAGCGCCGGCCCGGCTACCGAGGCGCGTGCCGGCCGGTGGTGCCTCGACACCCGTGGCTGGTTGTACCTGCACTTCCGCCTCGATGGATTGACCTGCGAGCAGATGCCGGACGGTCATCAGCATACTGTGGGCGGAGGCTCATTCCTGCTGGCGACTTCCTCGCAGCCCCAATCCCTCGTGCGCGAGGTGCTCTCCGACCAGTGGCGTGTCGTGACCATCGCCTTCCGGCCCTCCTTTGCCGATCGGGACCTGCATGCGCCCGAGGTCTCCCTGCCGACCGAGCTGCGACGCTTCCAGTCCGGCGACGCGACGGATTTCTTCTATGCCAGCCAACTGACATCCGACATGAATTCAGCGGTCCGCTCACTGCTGATGCCCTCGATCCGCACGGCGGTCCGGCCGATCTATCTGCGCGCCAAGGTGGTCGAGCTGGTGTGCCTTGCGATCGAGCAGTTGCAGGAGCCCATGGCAGCGGTCGAGCCGCCGCTGAAGCTCAGCCACCGCGATAGTCGTGCGCTCGAGGAGGCCCGTCGAATCCTCGATGGCTGTCTCGAACCCGTGTCGCTCGATCAGCTGGCACGACGCGTGGGCCTGAACCGCCGCAAGCTCGCCCTCGGATTCAAGATGCTGTTCGGCGCGACCGTCGGGGAGTACCACCGCGATGTGCGGCTAGAGACGGCGTACCGGATGCTTGCCTCGGCCACCGCCTCAGTCGCCTACGCTGCCCATGTTGCGGGCTACAGCGATGTCGGCAGCTTCGGCAAGGCGTTTCGGGCGCGCTATGGCAGCCTGCCCTCCGAGGTACGCCCCAGCGCAGCCGCGCGCCGGCTCAGCACTCTGCGCAAGTAACGGGTACACGATAATTCGGTAACTGCAGCCCGAAACCCCGTTGCCCGCGGGAGCTAGCCTCCCGGGGAGTGACCTGTCGTGGTCGAATGGACTGGTGGAGCCTATGCCGCAGGTTGGGACATCGTGACGGCCAGCGAGCGACTGCAGGCATTGGCAGCGGAGTTCTGGGAGTTCCGCCTGCAGGAGTTCCCGACGATCGCGCAGGATGTCGGCGATCCGCGCTACCGGCGCCAACTGTTCCGGGAGTCGATCGACGACCACGATCGACGGGCTGCCGCGGCACTCGCGTTCGCGGACAGGCTCGCGCGCATACCCAGCGGGGAGCTCTCGGCGCAGAACCGGCACTCGCATCGCCTGCTGCAACGTGAGCTCGGCGCCATCGTCGAGCATCACCGCTACGCGACGCATCTGCGTCCCATGATGTTCCCGGACAGTCCCGACCTGATCATCGCCTTCGCCCTGCAAACGACGACGATCCGCGACCGCAACGATGCCGAGGACTACCTGGCGCGGCTGGCAACCCTGCCCGGCTATCTCGCCGATCGTCGCCGGCGGCTGCTTGCCGGAGCGGCCGCCGGGTACCGATTGCCGCGCCCGCTGCTGCCGCGGATTCTCGCTGCGGTCGAGTCGCACCTTGGCCTACCCGACGAACAAAGCGTGTGGATGCGACCGTTCACGACGCTGCCCCGGGGCGATGCGCGCTTCGCGGGCGCACGCGAGCGGCTGGCGCGGCTGATCGCCGCCGAACTGCGTCCCGCCTACACGCAATGGCGCGACATGCTGCGTGACGACTACGCCGGTCGGTGCAGGGACTCCATCGGCTTGTACGACGAGCCGCAGGGTGCGGCGTACTACGAGTTTCTCGTCCGCGAGTACACGACCACCGGGGATACTCCACAGGAGATCCACGCAGCGGGTCTCGCCGAGGTGGCACGGATCGGTAGCGAGATCACTGCGGTGGCGGCGCGGGCCGGCTTCGGCGCGGACATCGCAGCCATGCGGCGCCATCTCGAGACCAATGCCGGCTTCAAACTGAAAACCAAGGAGCAGTTGCGGGAGCGGCTGGAGGTGCTCGCCAAGCGCATCGAGCGACGGATACCGGAGTTTTTCGGACGGATTCCGCGGATGACCTACGGGATCGAGTCCATACCCGAGGCGCAGTCGGCGCAGCTGCCTCCGGCCTATGCGCAGCCGAATCCACCCAATCGCAGGAGTGCCGGGGTTTTCTGGGTTACCGGGCTGCCTGATCGCTGTCCGACAACGATGCATGTGCCGCTGACGCTGCACGAGGCCTGGCCCGGACACCTGATGCACATTGCGCTGCTGCAGGAAATGGACGAGCTCCCCGCGTTTCGGCGCTACGGAATGATGGGCTACACCGCCTACATCGAAGGCTGGGCGCTCTACTGCGAGCAACTCGGCCACGATCTCGGGCTCTACGACGATCCCTTTGCGCATTACGGTCAGCTCGAGATGGAGATGTGGCGGGCGGTACGCCTGGTCGTCGATACCGGCATCCACGTGCTGGGCTGGTCGCGCGAGGCGGCAATCGGCTACATGGCCGAGCACCTGACGCTGCCGCGGTCGACGATCGAGGCCGAGGTCGACCGCTACATCGGTATGCCGGCGCAGGCACTTGCCTACAAGGTCGGCGAACTGCGGATCCGCGGCCTGCGCACGCATGCTGCGGGTGTCCTTGGCGAGCGCCTCGACCTGCGTGCGTTCCACGACGCGCTGACGGGTGCAGGGCCGGTCACGCTCGATCTGCTCGAGGAGCACATGCGGTCGTGGATCGACGGCATGAGCAGCGCGGCAGCCTGATGCACGAGCCTGCCGTCCACGACGCGCCCGTGTCTTCGGGCACGACCGTCTCCGGACTGCGTTACGAGGTCCACGGATCCGGAGAGCCGCTGTTCCTCGGTTTTCCGCTGATGGCCTCGCACGCCGAAATCTTTGGGGAGGACGCCGGCCGGGTACGACGGGGATTCCTCGAACGCCTGCTCGACAGCTACCGTGTACTGTTCATCGACTATCCGAGCATAGGCGGCAGCACGACGATTCCGCCCAGTGAGCTCACGGTCGATCGCGTCATCGGCGATCTGCTGGAAGTCGCCGATGCCGCGGGCTTCGAGCGCTTCGCGTGGTGGGGCGGCACTTTCGGCGCCGTGGCCGGGATGGCGCTCGCCGCGCGCAGCCAACGGGTCAGTGCACTCGTCTGCGCGGGCTGGTCGCCGCTGGGAATGCCTTACTCCGGCATCGCTGCCGCGGCACGGGCGCAGCTGGGTGACCCGCCACCGCACGCGCGCGCAGTCCTGCGCTCGCCCTCGCAGTACGCGCAGTGGTGCACCTTCTACGACAGCCTCGGCGACGCCTGGGAGACGCGTACGGTGCCTGCAATCCGCTGTCCCCGCGCGGTGATCTACGGCGAGCACGCGGCGACGTCCGCCGGCAGTTGCCCGCTGCCGCTTGCCGCGACGATTCGCAGCCGCCGCGCCGAGCTTGCCGCGCTCGGTTGGCATGTCGCCGAGATACCCGCAGCGGACGCGGGCCTCGTTTTCGAGCCCGAGCTGCTCGTGCCGGCTGTCCGCGAGTTTCTCGATACCGCCTTGAAGATCCACGATCGCAAGCCATTCCAGCTTGCCCAGCAGGGGTAAAGGTCAATGAATTATCTGCTTTCGTTCATGAGCCATGACTGGTCCGGCCTCGTCATTGCAACCGTCATGGCGATTGCCGGCGGCGGGCTCGTCTTCTGGTCGCGGCGTGGTCGCCGTCGTTCTCCGCTCGTCGTCGGCTGGATCGTGATCGCCGGCAGCGGGGTGCTGGCTGCGGGTGCCACCTATCATCTGGTGCGTGTCGCACAAGTCCGTGCAGAGCATCCCGTCCCCGGAAAGCTGGTGGATGTGGGCGGCTATCGCCTGCACCTGCTTGCCGAGGGCGATGCGCGCGGCGGGCCGACGGTTGTCTGGATGCCCGGAGGCCACGCCGGCGGATTCGCCCTGTATCACCTGCACGCCGCGATGCGTGGCGAGACACGCTCGATCCTGATCGATCGACCCGGCTCCGGCTGGAGCGACCCCGGCCCGTTTCCGCGGACTACACCGCGGGAGGTCGCGGAGGTGGTCGCGGCACTGCGGAACGCCGGCGAGCGGGGTCCTTTCGTGTTCGCCGGACATTCGTTCGGCGGACTGCTGCTGGCCAACATCGCGCGGCGTCACCCGGAACTTGCCGCCGCGGTGGTGCTGCTCGACGCAACACCTCCCGATGCACTCAACTACGCGCCACCCAATCCGTTTATCGACGACATGTTTCGCGAGGCGACCGTCACGATGTTCCAGCGCGCTTTCGGTCTGCACCGGGAGCTGGCGGAGCGGTTATTTCCGCGGCAGGAGCCCGCGGAATTCGCGCGCATCTCGCAACTCGTGAAGCTACGCCTCGGTGACGCGGAAAAGGCGTTGCGCGCCATCGAGGACTCCCCGCGAACGTATGCGGCGAATCGCTCGAGTTTCGAGGAACTGCGTCGTGGCGGGCTGGGCTACGAGGAGACGGTGTACGACGGCGACCTTGGTGACATGCCGGTCTATCTCGTCGCACCGCCGCGGATGGCGGAGTTCGAGACCGTCGCGAAGGAGGTCCTCGGCGGCAAGGCAACGCCCGAGCAGCGGGAGACCATACGTTTGCAGCGGTTCTACACCCTGACACGCGAGAGATACATGGACGTCTCCTCGCGTTCCGTACGCGTCTTCGCCCCGGACGGCAGCGGCCACAATTTTCCCTACGAGCATCCCGAGTTCGTGATCGACACGATGCGTCGGGTTCTGCGCGACGTGGCCGCCCCGGCGGACGCCACTGCGCCGACGCGATGATGCCGTCCCCAGCCGTCGAGTTCGATATGGCGGTCCGCAGCGTCGTCACCATCGACGCACCGCCCGCCGAGGTCTGGAGCGGCCTCGCGCGTCTGCAGGATTGGAAGCCCAGCGTCGTTTCGGTAGAGCGACTCGGCGGTGCCGCAGAAGGCGAGGAGGGCGAGACGCTGCGCGTCGGCCAGCGACCAGGCGACTCGACCGTGTACGTCATCATGCGCACGATCCGCTCGCTGCCTCATGAGTGGAAGCTGCAGACCTTGCGCACGGAGGACGGCGATGCGACGGACGGCTATGTCTCGTACTCGCTGCTCGCCGAGCAGGGAGGAACGCGTCTCTGCTGCGCTGCGGTTGCACGCTGCCGTGTGCCCCTGCCGCCGGGTGTCGGCAGCGGACGCGACCTCGAGCGCATCGTCACTGCATCGACGCTGGAGAAGCTGGAAGCCGATCTCGTCAGGCTGAAACAGCTCGTGGAACATGGGCGCAAGCGCTGAGTCGGGCGCGGCCACTCCCCCAAGGCTGGGGGTGATCGTCGTTGCCGCCTATGCGCTGCCACAGTTTTCCCAGTCGCTGATCCATGGGCCGGTCGGCGGGATCATCCAGGGCATCTACGCGCGTGAATTCGGCCTGCCGCTGGCGGTCATCGCGACGGTACTGCTGATCGCGGGCATCGCCGATGCGTTCCTGAATCCGCTGGTCGGCTATGCCTCGGATCGGCACCGACAGTCTGGCGGCTCCCGCAAGCCGTGGATATTCGCTGGAACCCTGCTTTGCATGGCGGCGAGCTGGTTTCTGTTCGTTCCATCACCGCCGGTTACCGCAACCTACTTCCTCGTCTGGTTGCTGCTCGCTTACCTGGGCTGGGCGCTCGTCGAGGTGCCCCACGCGGCGTGGATGCCGGAGATCACCCGGCAGTACGACGAGCGCACCCGCCTCGCGACCTGGCGTGCGGTGTGCGCTTATCTCGGCGTCACGACCTTCATGGCACTGCCCTATCTGCCGTTCCTCCCGTCCGCTACCTTCACGGCGGAAAGCCTGCGCTGGACGGCGATCGTCGCGCTCATCGCACTGCCGGCGTTCGCGCTGGCGGCGCTGCTGCTCGTTCCCGCGGGGTTCGCGGCAAACCCGGGCGGCACCGCAGGTCCCCGCCTCGAGTGGCGGGGTGTGCTGCGCAATCGCCCGCTGCGCGTGTTTGCAGCGGCCTTCCTGCTCTATCAGCTGGCGCCCGGCGTGCTGAACGGTGTGCTCTTCTTCTATATCGTCACGCATCTTGGCCAGGAGAAGCTGCTCGCCGGTCTGCTGCTGATGACGGTGGTCGCCGGGATGGCATCGGTCCCGGCGTGGGGCTGGCTGTGCCGAAAGATTGGCAAGCACCGTGCGTGGGCGGTCGCGTGCGTGATGGGTGCGGTGCTGATCCCCTGTTTTGCGCTGGTGCCTCCCGGGCCGCAGGGCACGGTGCCGCTGATCATCATCCAGCTCGGCGTGGTGATTTCGTTCGCGATCTTCCCGGTGGCTGCGCCGGCGGTGCTCGCGGATGTGATCGACTACGCCCGGTTGCGTTACGGGGCTGACTACGGCGGCTCCTACTTCGCGATCTACAACGTCTTCTACAAGTCGCTGGCCAATGTGGGCGCGGCCGCCGCGCTGGGTGCAATCGGCATGGCGGGTTTCGATGCCCGGACGGCGAGCCAGCCTGAGGCCGCGACGACGGCTTTGCTGATCGTGTTCTGCGGCATACCGGCGTTGTTGCTGGCGTTGGCAGTACCGCTGATCTGGCGCTTTCCGATCGACGCGCGACGGCAGGGGATCATTGCCCGCCGCCTAGCCTCGCGCGACGCAAGTAACGCACGCCCAATTATTCGGTAACGCCAGCCCGAAAGCCCGCTACCGGCGGGGTCTAGCCTACGGTAGGGGCCCCCATTGGGGTTACCGTGGAGGAATCTCATGACAAAAGAACGAAACCGGTACGGCACGCTCGATGCCTTCGTCCGCCTTGCCCTCGTCGGCGGAGCCCTTGCCGCCACCTTGCCGGTCGCGGCAGCCGAGGACGGCGCTCTGGCCGAGGTGGTCGTCACTGCCCAGCGTCGCGAGCAGAAGCTCTCCGAGGTTCCCGTCGCCATCAGCGCCATCACCGCCCAGGAGTTCGCGCGGCGCAGCGCGCAGAGCCTCGATGACATCCAGGCGATGGTGCCATCCCTGCGGCTCGTCGACATTGGCCCCGGGTCGCAGCGCATCCAGTTGCGCGGCATTTCGCAGTACGTCGGTCAGGCCACCGTCGGCAACTACATCGACGAGTTCTCCGTTACCAACCCTGGGGCGGCCGGCGTCGCCGAGGTGCAGCTGATTGACCTCGAGCGGATCGAGGTCCTGCGTGGTCCGCAACCTGCCCTGTACGGTGAGAGTTCGATGGGTGGGACGATCCGCTACATCACCGCCGATCCGGATCTCGAGTCGTTCCGGGCATCGGTCGCCGCCGAGGCGAGCAGCACGCAGGACGGCAAGATGGGTTATCGCGCGGAGGGTGTCGCCAGTTTGCCGATCGCCCCCGGCGTTGCCGGACTGCGTCTTGCAGTCCAGAAGCGCAAGGTGGGTGGCTGGGTCGACAGCCCCAGCAGCGACAACTACAACGGCCGCGAAATCACCACGGTCCGCGGCAAGCTGCTGGCGAAGCCGAACGAAAAGTTCACGGTGTCCCTGCTGGGTCTCTACAACGAGTCGACCCAGGACTCGATCAGCTTCTCGCTGGACGGACTGAAGACGGCCCAGACTTCGTTCACTCCGGCCGACCAGAAGTACACGCTGGGTGTGCTGCAGGCGAGTTACGATTTCGGACCGGTGACGCTGCTGAGCGTCACGGGCTACCTCGACCAGAGCGCCTTCGCGCGGCGCGATATCGGGCCCTTCTACAACACCCTGCTGCGCGCACCGCTGTTCACGTCGGTCATCAGCGATGCCACGGGCAACTTCGAGCGTTACTCGCAGGAACTGCGGCTGACATCCCGCAGCGATCAGCGCCTCCGCTATCTGGTCGGTGCGACGGTCGCCGAGGGGACAGCGGACGGGCCACAGTTCACCACTTACAGACCCGCGCCCCTCCCTGCCTTCGGCTTCGCCAACGATCGCATCGATCCGCGTGTCAAAACCGAGACGTCCGCCTTCTACGGCAACCTCGAGTTCGACTTCGGCAGCCGATTCACTCTCGAGGCCGGTGGTCGGTACTTCCGCGAGAAACTGGCGCAACAGGGCGTTACCACGACTTTCGATGCCAGGGGTCCAGGGTTGAACGCCACCAGCACGGTGTCCGGCACGGCCACTTTCGACACCTTCAATCCGCGCGTTTCGCTGCGGGCGGATTTCGATGGCAGGCTGGTGTACGCCGCGGCGGCCCGCGGGTTTCGCTCGGGAGGTTTCAACCTCGCGCCGGGGGCTCCGAATCCGACCTTCAAGCCGGAGAGCCTCTGGACGTACGAAGTAGGTACGAAGTTGTCGTTCCTCGACGATCGGCTCTATGTGGAGGCCGCGCTCTACTACCAGGATTACACCGAAATCCAGAGCACCAACGTCACGCCGACCGGTAGGACGGCGGTGTTCAACTCGGGCAAGGCCGATGGTACGGGTGCTGACCTGACGCTGGTGCTGCGGCCGACAGACACTTTCCGCCTGAGCACCAGTTGGGGCCGCAACGACGTTACCTTCACCACCACAGCCGTCGACAAGCGGGCTGGCGATCCACTCGATCTAGTGCCGCCGAACAACATCTCGGTCGCTGCCGAGTGGCGTCCTGCCAAGTCGGGCAACATCCAGTGGACGGTCAACCTCGACGCGAACTACACCGAGAAGGGATCGATCATCCTGCGGCAGATCGCGGCGCTCGGCTTCCGGGCAGTCTCGCCCAATGATTCGCGCACGCTCGTCAACGCGCGCGTCAGTGCCGACTTCGGCAGCTTCGAGGTGTTCGGGTACGGCACCAATCTCGGTAACGAGCTGAAGCAGGTGAACCCGTCCTTCGGTGCCTTTGTTGAACCGATTTTCACCCAGCCGCGGACGATCGGCGCCGGCATCAAGTACCAGTTCTGAAGATGCCCCGACCAGCAGGCTGGAATCCGGTCGCCATCATCGCCGCCTGCGTGCTCGCAGGCGGCGCGCTGGTGGCCTTCCCGGCGGAGCCGCCCCGCCTTGCAGTTTCCGAGGTTCCGGTCAAATTCGTGGCCGCTCACGTCGCCGACATGCGGGTACCGCCGGACTTTCTTTGGGCGGAGCTGAAGCGCATGTACGTGCTCGGCCACAAGTTCCGCGATCAGGGGTTCACGGTCGCACAGATCGAGGACGAGCCCGCTGCCTGGCTGGGCGGAACCATCGTCTCGAAGGTCGATCAGGGCCGCGTGGACCGGCGCGTCGCGCGCTTTACCGTCATCGATGACGTCCGCCGACTGCTGACCCTCGATGCGGACTACCTCGAAGGACTATCGCTATCGGTGAGCTACGAGGTCACACCGACTGCCGAAGGCTGCGCGCTGCATCTCATTGCCCATGTGCGCAGCACCGAGCGCATCGAGCACGCGGGCGAACTGCGCCAGGGCGATGTGCAGCGCCATGTCCAGCGCCTCGTGTCGGCGAACGAGGAAGCCCTGCGCTCCGCATGGCAGGCGGAGAAGCAGCGCATCGAGGCGCTGCACCGGGCTGCCGCACCGGACGCCACGGGCGGCACCTAGCGCTCCGCCGACAATCCGCTCTCAGGCCGCCGCAGTGCCCAGGGCGGCTTTTTTCTGCAGCGTGATGGTCTGCCAGTTGGTGTACTCCATCAGGCCGTGCAGCGAGTTCTCGCAACCGATGCCCGACTGCTTGTGGCCGCCGAAGGCCTGATGGGGCGAGTACTGGTGGATCTCGTTGAGCCACACGGTGCCTGCCTCGAGCTGCGCGCCGATGCGCTGCACGGCCTCGAGATCGTTGCCCCAGACCGAGGCGCCGAGCCCGTAGACGGTGTCGTTGGCACGGCGGATCACGTCGGCCTCGTCCTTCCACTTGAGCACCGGCAGGATTGGGCCGAACGGTTCTTCGACCACGATGCGCGAGTTCTCCGGCGGGTTATCGACCAGCGTCACCGGAATGAACCAGCCTTTGGCGTTGCGGTCGATCTCGCCGCCGACCGCGAAGCGATAGCCGTTCTTGCGGCAGTCCTCGAAGAATTCGGCCACTTTCTCGTACTGCGGCTGGTTCTGGATCGGCCCGATCGCGGTGTCTGCCTCACTGCCGTCGCCGACCTTCTGTGTCTTGATGAAGTCAGTCAGCGCGGCGAGCACCTCGTCGTAGATGTCCTCGTGTACGTAGAGGCGCTTGGTGGCGTTGCAGAACTGGGCGTTGTTCTGGAACGCAGCCCAGAAGAGCTGCGGCGCGATCGTCTTCGGGTCGACGTCGGGCAGCACGATCGCCGGGTCGTTGCCGCCGAGCTCCAGCGTGAGGCGCTTGAGCGTACCTGCTGCGGAGCGCATCACGTGCTTGCCGGTGTCGGTGTGGCCCGTGAAGGCGATCTTGGCGATCCCGGGGTGGACGGTCATCCATTTGCCGAGCTCATCGCCACCGGAAACGACGCTGAACACGCCCGGCGGCAGCAGGTCCTTCCACAGCTCGCCCAGCTTGAGGGTGCAAAGCGGCGTGAACGGCGAGGGCTTGATGATGAGGGTGTTGCCGGCCATCAGCGCTGGCGCAATCTTCCAGATGGCGAGCAGCACCGGGAAGTTCCACGGCACGATGCCGCCCACCACGCCGAGCGGCGAGAAACGCGTGACGACACGACGGTCCGGACCATCCTCCACCACCTCGTCATGCAGCCGCTGCTTTGCAGTTTCGCGTAACCACAGCGCCCCGCCGAAGACCTCCATCTGCGCGCCGGCGAGCGGTTTGCCCTGCTCGCGGATCAGCAGCCGGCACATCGCGTCGGCATTCGCCTCGAGCGCTTCGGCCATGGCGACGAGCGCGGCTGCGCGCTCGTCCCACGACGTCCTGCTCCAGCTGCGATAGGCTGCTGTTGCCGCCGCCACGGCCTCGTTGAGCTGTGCCTGGCTGGCGTCGGGCACCTGCGCGATCTGCGCGCGCGTCGCCGGATTGAATGCGGGAACGGTTTGCGTCGAGCCGACGAGCTCGCCCCCTATGGTCATGCGGTAATCGCGGTCGAGGTCGATCATCTGCCTGCCCCCGGATATATGAAACCCGCCAAAACTGTACGCCGGGCAGGTCGATGACAAAGCGGCAAATCGGCGGGTCTTGGAGGAGTTCGGGCCCCCGCGAGGGCGTCGCGTAGAATGCTGCGCCGGACCCCTCGTACGCTTTCGGCAAGGGTCCTGAGCGTTCGGGGGAATACATTGAAAACGTATCAGTTCGCGGCGCTGCTGTTCGTGGCAACGCTGGTCGCAGCCATCTCCGGCATCGCGAGGGCGGATGACGCAGATGGCGGAACCGAATGGCGGCCTGCCCTCGAGCAGCAGCGCGTGCGGATGGCGGACGGTACGGAGGTGTCCGTCTGCCTCGTGAAGCCGCCCGACGCGCGCCGTGGCCAGCGCTTTCCGGTGCTGTTCACCACCGACGGCTACGCCGGTCCGTGCGGCTATTTCTCCCGCCCGTTCTACAACGACTACGTCAAGGGCGGATACGTCGTCGCGTACGCGCAGGTACGGGGCACGGGCGACAGTGACGGCACGTTCCCGGACAAGGAGTACTCCACAGCGGAACTGGCCGACGCCGTCGAGCTGATCGACTGGCTGGCGCGGCAGCCGTGGTCGACAGGCCGTATCGGCATGTTCGGCACCTCGTGGAGCGGCATCAATTCCCTGCTGGTTGGCGCGCGCAAGCCGCCCGCGCTCGAGGCGGTCGTGTCCATCATGGCCTCCGAGAACCTCTATCACGAGGATGTACGTTTTCCCGACGGGATCTTTCACGTCGATGACTACGTCATCGCGGCGGACCTCATGCTGGTGGGCCCTCCGGGGCTGACCATGCCGGCGATTCCTGCGGAGTCCGATCCCTTCGACGAGCAGATGCTGCGCCAGCGCTTCGACCAGCAGCCGTGGAGTCTTGCCTTCCTGCGGCAGCAGCGCGACGGCGCATTCTGGAGCCGCGAACTGCGGCGGGACGTCAATCCGCAGGCGGGCGCAGTGCCGACGATGATGATCGGCGCGTGGCACGATCCGTACCGCACCGCGGTGCTGCGCGCTCTCGAGCGCTCGAGCGGGCCGGTGCGTGCGGTCGTCGGCCCTTGGAACCACAGCGGCGACTTCCCCGGTCCAGAGGCCGACCTCGGCCGGGTAACGCTCGAGTGGTGGGACCATTTCCTGAAGGGTGAGAAAGGCCGCGCTGCGCCCCCCGGGCCCGAAGTCAGCGTCTACATGCGCCGTCCGTACCGGCCGATCATCGACCGTTCAATGATTCCTGGCGAATGGCGCAGTTTCGCTCGCTGGAAGGATGCGCCCATCACCACCGAAGACTGGGCGTTGACTGCAGAGCGTGCGGTGTCCCGAACGGGCGGTCCGGCCGCCGAGCACCGCTTGCGCATGATTCCGTCGACCGGCGTGTCGGCCGGCATCGGCTGGATCGACGTCGCGCCGGACCAGCGGCCGGGTGATTCCACGGCCCTCGTGTATCAGAGCGCCCCTTTCACGGCCGAGACGCAGATCCTCGGTCGGCCGGTCGTGCGTCTCGAGGCGGCGGTGGATGCCAGTCGCGCGAACTTCGTCGTCAAGCTGTCGGACGTCGCACCTGACGGCTCCACCACGATGATCACTGGCGGCGCGATCAACGGCGCACACCGGAAATCCTCCGTGGAACCGCAGGCCATGGTCCCCGGGCAGCGGTACACGCTGGATGTCCCGATGCACTTCACGTCGTGGATTTTCCAGCCCGGACACAGATTGAGCGTGTCGGTCGCCAATGCGATGTTCCCGGCCTACTGGCCGTCGGCCGATGCGGTGGAGATGCGCCTCGCGGTGGGTGAGGGCGGATCGACGCTGACGCTGCCGGTCCTGCCGGCGCAGCCACAGTCGGCGGCGGAGCGCGCCGCCGTCCGCGTCGGCAGCCGCAACGTGGGCGTCGCCGAAGCCGAGGAGGCTGGAACCGGAGCAGCGGCGACCACTTGGAACGGCCCGCGCAGCAGCAGACATTCGCGTGACGACATCGCGCGCACCACGACGGTCCGGCGCACTTTCCAGTGGTTCAATCCCGAGGTCGAGGACGTCACCGTCGAGTTCACGGTGGACGACGACGACCCGGCCAAGTCGAGCTTTGTCGGTACAGCCTTCATCAGGAGCGAGTGGCGTGGCCAGAAGATCGAGTTGCGCGGCACCACCGAGATCGTCAGCGATGCCACGACCTTCAACTACCGTCACCTGCGTCAGCTGTTGAGGGACGGCCAGGTGGTGCGCGAGCGCGAATGGACCGAGCGGGTGCCCCGCGACTTCCAGTGAGGCGGCGCGCCGCCGGTGTCCTGCGCCGTCACGGGTTCGCCGGCGCCGCGGTTTCCTTGCTCTTCTGTCCTTTCTCGGTCCACTGGCCGTACCACTCGGTCATGTAGAGCACCGTCCGCATCCAGTTGGAGGGCCGGGTTCCCGTGCCGTGATACTGATCGTTGAACCTGATCAGCTTCGCGGGTACGCCGCGCATCTTGAGTGCGGCGTAGTACTCCTCCGACTGGGCCATCGGCGTGCGCAGATCCTGTTCGCCCGTCATGATGATGGTTGGAGTCGTCACTTTCCCCACGTGCATCAGCGGTGAATGATGCAGCCACTTTTCCGGATCGACCCAGAACGGTTTATCAAAGAATGAGTGGGTGAATCCGGGGATGTCGGTGGTGCCCGCCATGGACAGCCAGTTGGACACTGGGCATCTGACGGCTGCAGCCGCGAAGCGATCCGTATGGCCGATCATCCAGCTCGACAGCACGCCGCCGCCCGAGCAGCCGCCGACGTACAGGCGATCGGTATCGATGTATCCCCGCGCGACCACGGCATCGACGCCCGCCATGAGATCGAGATGGTCCACGGATGGATAGGCCCGGTCGATCGCCTGGCTGAACGCTTCGCCATAGCCGGTGCTTCCGCGCGGGTTCGTGTAAAGCACTACATAGCCGCTGGTCGCGAACAGCTGATACATGAAGTCGAACTGGCCGCGGTACATCGCGAACGGTCCGCCATGGATTTCCATGATCAGGGGGTAGCGCCGAGCCGGGTCGAAGTCCGGCGGCTTGACGATCCAGCCGTGCGCACGGCTGCCATCTGCGGCCGTGAACCAGATCTCCTCCTGCGCGCCCAGCACTTTCCGGCCGAGAAGATCATCGTTTACGCGGGTCAGACGCTCGATCCCGCCAGTGCGGTCGAGTGCGATGCGATGGATATCGCCCGGTTCGCGGAAGTCTGCGCGTACACCGACGCCGAACTTTGTGCCTGAGTCGGTCGAGTTCAGCGTCAGCGTGTGCTGCCCCGAGGTGACGCGTCGCACCTTGCCCTCGAGGTCCATGTGGAAAACGTTGATGTACCCCGCGTCCTCGGCAGTGAAGAATACGCCGCGGTGATTTGCCTCCCAGATGACATCCGAGACCGGCCTGTCAAAGTCTGCTGAAAGCTGTCGCGCACCCGAACCGTCACGACGCATGACGTGCAGGCGCGGCAGCTCGTAGGTCTTGTTGGTTGTCGGGTAGCCAAGGTAGACGATCGCCTTGCCATCCCCCGATATCTTCGGGTCGGACCAGAAGCCGATCTCGCTCGTGAGGCGGGTGGTGCGGGCGGTGTCGATATCGATCGAATAGATGTGCGACCGCCGGTACGCGAGGTCGCCGTCCGGTTCGTTCCAGCCGTCGAACAGGATATTCCGGCCATCAGGGGTCCAATCGAGCCCCGCACCAAGGAAAAGTCCGTCGAACTGCGCGCCGACGTGCCATGTACCCGTGGTGAGCTGGCGTGCCGAGCCCGCTTCGGCAGGCACGACGAAGAGATGGCTGAAACCCGGATCGACGAAGCCGACGAAGTCCTGACGGTAGTGCAGCCTGTCGAGCACGCGCGGGGTTTTCGTCCATGTTGCACCCTCCGGCGGCTTCGGCAGCGGGATCGCGAACTCCTCCGCTGCGGGCACGACAGCCACGAAGGCGATGTGTCTGCCGTCGGGCGACCAAGTCGGGGAGTTCGGGCGGACCTCCCCCCGGGTGATCTGCGTCACCGCACCCTCTGCGTCCATCCATCTGGTGAAGATCTGCGGTTTCCGGTGCTCGTCGGGGGCGATGAACAGGATCCGATCGCCGCTCGGCGACCAGCGCGCATTGCTGCCCTCGATCAGGAACCTGCTGCGCGAGCCGTCCGCCCCGGCGATCCACAGCGAAGACTCCCAGGAGTCGTTGCGGCGGTCGATCCAGCGCCGCGTGTAGATCACGGTCTTGCCGTCCGGCGAGAGTTGTGGGTCGGCGACCTGCTCGTACTCGAGGTAGTCGGCTATCGTGAGGGCAGAGGGGGTGCCCTCTGCCGCCGCGGATCCGGGGAGGGTGGAGAGGGTGCAGGCGATCAGCAGGACGGTAAGGTTGTACCTACGCACGGTTTCCTCTCTTCCGATGGGTTGCCTGCCGGGAGGATATGCCCTCGCCTGTACTGCGTCGACGAAGCCTGTCCGGCGTCGATGGCGGTTGCCGCGCCTTGGACGCCAGACGGCCTCGAGAGAATCCGCACGGCCGATTCAAACCTTCCGCCACCCGCGTTCCTCCAAGCGGTATCGACCCCACACCATGGCGTTCCCTGGCTCGCTGGAACAATCTTGAATCCACCACCTGACAATGCCGACGACGACCGTGATGTCGTAGCCGCAGCCGCCGGAGACCTCTCCGCGTTCGAGCTGCTCTATCGTCGCCACATGCCCCGGGTGTATGGGCTCTGTCTGCGCATGTCGGGCGAGGTGGCGACCGCCGAGGACTGCGTTCAGGAAACCTTCGTGGCGGCTTGGCGGGGCCTGGCCTCGTTCGAGCGTCGCAGCCGCTTCTCGAGCTGGCTGCATCGCATTGCAGTCCATGCCGTGCTGGCGCGGCGCCGCGGACTTGCGGCCGACCGTGAACGGACCATCGACGACGCCGAAACGCTCGAGGCACTCGCCGGAGCGGTCGAGCAGTCGCCGGCGCTGGATGTGGAGCGCGCAATCCTCGGTTTGCCGGCGGGCGCCCGCGACGTGCTGGTGCTGGTCGCGCTCTACGGCCACTCGCACGACGAGGCCGCCGAGCAACTCGGTATCGCCACGGGAACCTGCAAGGCCCAGTTGCATCGGGCGCGGCGTTTGCTCGCCGCACGCCTCGGCACAGGAGTCGATCACCGATGAGTCCCAACGACGTGAATGCCAACGACATGCAAGCCAACGACGACGTGCCTGATCCTGCCCTCGAGCGGCGGCTGGCGGCGCTGCGCCGCGAGATCGCGCCGCAGCAGGACCTCTGGTTGCGCATCCGCCCCGCGCTGCCGCTGGCCCGTCGGCCCGTCGATGCGCTGCCTGCGCAGCGCACCCTGCCGTGGCGCCGCCGCCTGATGCCCGCCGCTGCGCTGGCTGCCACGGTCGTGTTGGCAGTACTGCTGCTGCCACGCGCCTTCGAGCGCACACCGTCGCCGTCGGTGGGCCCGCCGGGAGCGCTCGGGATCCCGGCCGATGCGGCGGTGTTCGTCAAGGCCAGAACGACTCTGGAGCAGCAGTTCACTGCCGTGCTGGCGCAGCTTGCGCCTGCGACCCGTGCACAGATCGAGAAGGACCTCCAGATCGTGCGCAAGGCGGAGGCGGACGTTGCGGCGGCTCTCGTCGCGGATCCCGCCAATCCGTTGCTGATTGAATTCTGGCAACGCACCAGAGAACACGAAATCGATTTGATGACCGACGTGCTCTCGAGCAGTCGGTTGGTAGCCATCAGGAGCCAAACATGAATATCCAGTCACGATTGTCCCGAGTTTCCATCCGCCATCCGCTCGCCGCGCTGTCTCTCATCGGCATGCTTGGCGCGCCGCTCGCCGACGCGGCAACCCGGACTGTCAACGAACGCGTTGCCGCCGAATCACGCGGTAGCGTCGAGATCGTCAATACCTCGGGGCGGGTCAGCGTCACCGGCTGGGACCGTCCCGAGGTCACCGTCACGGGCACGCTCGAGGAGGGAGTCGAACGGCTCGAGGTCAGCAGCAGCGGTGGCAAGACGGTAATCCGCGTGATCCAGCGCAAGTCGTCGCCCGCTCGCTGGAAATCCGGGGAGGCCGTACTCGATATCCGTGTGCCCACGGAGAGCCGGCTCAACGTCGCTGTCGTCAGCGCGGATCTCGACCTGCGTCAGCTGCGCGGCGAGCAGATCCTGTCAACGGTCAGCGGCGACGTCGATGCCGAACTCGGGGCCGAGGCGGCTGCCCGCACGGTCAGCGGCGATCTGCGGCTCGCCGCGAAGGCGGCGACGCGCCGGCTCGAGATCAGCACCGCGAGCGGCGATGTGAAGGTCAGTGGCAGTGCCGGAGGGCGGGTGGAAGTGCGCACGGTCTCCGGTGATGCGGAGTTCGCTCTGGGGTCCGTGACCGATGCCGAGTTCAAGTCGGTGTCGGGAAATCTGGCGTTGCGTCTCGCGCTCGAACCTACCGGACGCCTCGCTGTCGAGTCGGTCAGCGGAACGGTAGACATCGATTTCGCATCCCCGCCCGCCGCGCGTTTCCAGCTGCGCTCATTCAGCGGCGGCATAGACCTTTGTCCCGGCGTTCGGCCCAAGACGTCTGCTGCCGACGGTGGTGACCCGTTCGCCGGACAGCGACGCGAGTTCCAGAGCGGTGATGGTCAGGGCCGGGTAGAGGTGCAGACGATGAGCGGGGACATCAAGCTCTGTGTGCCGGGACAGGCCCGCTGACCGGACCTAGGGCAGGCTCCAGACGATCCCGACATTGGCATAGCGCGGCAACCACGAACGGGTGCGACTCTCGAGACGCCCTGCACCCAGCCGCAATTCGGTACAGCACGGGTTGCTGCGGTTGGTCGCATTGTTGATGTCGAGGGTGACTTCGAGTGAACCCGAGGGCAACTGCTTGCGCCACGCGGCCCGCAGATCCAGCCCGGACTGCGCCGGCCAGCGGCTGCGGTTGCGCTCGCCGAGGATGGGCGTCTGCCCGCCGCCCCCCACGGCGGAGAATTCGGTGCGACCCCAGCCGCTGCGCCAGTGGCCCTGCCCCGACAGGGTCCACGGCCCGGCGCGCCACAGCAACCCGACCATCACGGCATGCTGCTGGTTCCAGTTGCGTGGTACCCGCACCCTGCCGAAGTCGTCTTCGACCTCCGACCAGGTGTAGTTCGCAAAACCCGACCAGCGCGCATCGAGCACGTAGCGTCCGGCCAGTTCCAGCCCGTAGGCGAGGCCGCCGTCTGCTGCGATGCGGCGCCGATCTACCTCCATCTCCGGAACCAGCGCGACCGGATTGAGCAGGTTCTCGTACCGCGGTGCCGGATCGATGAGTTGTTTGCGATAGGCCTCGATCCGCCATGCGCCGGCATCCGCGAGCAACTGCTCATAGCCGAGCACCCACTGCTGCGCCTTCCTGACGGGATGGAACACCGGTTCGCCGTCGGCGACCTGCAGCTCATCGGCGCGCTGTCCCTGCGAGGTGCGGCCGGCCGCGGCGCGCAGGAAGCGGCCTTCGGCGAGCTCATACTCCATGGCGATGCGCGGCGACCAATCGGTCGCGGACTGCGGCTGGTTGCGCCGATCGGCACGGATGCCGAGATCGAGTCGCCAGCGGCTCGAGAGGTTGAGCAGTCTCGAGGCATACGCGCCCAGCGCGCGGCTCTGTGCCTCGAGCATTGTCTGCCGGTCGATGGTGGCCGAGCGGACGAACAGAGCGGCGGGCGCTGGATCGAAAGCCACCCTGATGGAGTGGTCGTATCGGCTGGTGAGGTCGAGTGCTTGCACGCCGATCGACCAGGTGCCGGGCTGGCGCCACGATAGATCAAAGAAATAGCCGCGCGTCTGGCGATCTTCGGTCATGAGGCCCGCGACGAGCGGGTTGCCAGCCATCTCGCCGCGACGGTCGGCCTGCGAGTCGAAGCGGGCGAGGGCGACCTCGAAGCGGCGGCCGGGCGCATCGTCGTGCGAGGCGCGCAGCCACGCGGTGCCGTCGCGATAGCCGGCCGAGGAACGCTCGCGCCCGGTGGTTGTATCGTCCTTGCGGTAGTCGAGTTCGTCCTGCAGCACCGACAGGCCGGCCACGAGTGTCCAGTAGCCGACCGCACGTTCGCCGCGCAGCAGCACATCAGAAAACTCGATCTCGACGCCGTCGACATCGGCGGCACGGGCGACCCAGCCGGCACTGCTGCTGCGGCCAGACGCCAGCCAGCGCGTGGGTTCCCCGCCGACTCGGGTCTCGCCCACCGACAGTGCGTGTGCAGCCAGCAGCGACAGACCGATCTCGTGATGATTGCCGTTGCCTGCGCTGCGCGGGTGGATGTCCATCACGGCGGACAGGCGATCGCCATGGCGGACGGGAAAGACGCCGCTGAAAAAGTCGAGTGCCTCGATGGTCACCGGCTCGATGCTGCCGAGGATCGACCCCTGATCCTTGAAGTGGAACGGCGCGAGCAGCGGAATGCCATCGAAGCGCACGAGCGTCTCGTCATCGAGACCGCCCCGCACATGGGTGCGCGCACCCAGCGGCGTGCTGGCGGTTCCAGGCAGTGTCTGAGCTACCCGCAGCGCATCTTCGTCGAGCCCGGCGAGATTCTCGACATCGGCGCGCGTGAGCTGAGTGAGGCCTGCGCCGGGCGACTCGACCGAGTAGCGGCTTGCATAGATGGCTACCTCAACGAGCGGCTCGGGCTCCGCAGGCGCTGCCGTTTCCGGGGCGGCAGCCGCGGCGCCGCGCACGACCACGAACAGGCCGGGTCGCAGGCTGCGCAGTTGCAGGCCATGTTCGGCGAGCAGCCGCTCGGCAGCAGCGCGCGGTGAGTCGATCCGCAGGTCTTCACGCAGGCGCAGCGCGGGAGGCACGAGCCGGTCGCTGAACAGCACGCTGAGACCCTGCCGCCGCAGTTGATTCAAGGCGGTGGCGACGGTCGTGCCGGCGGGGATGGTATGTGGATTCGTCGACGGTGCAGCGGCCATCGACAGGCTGCCGAGAAGCAGGACAGCCAGCGTACCGATCACGATCCGGGGATTCACCCGGAGCATTATAGGGAGCGCGGCGGGAGGGCGCGGCGGGAGGGCGCGGCAGCAGGGAGCGAGGCTGTAGCGCGCGCGGCTCAGCGCCTGCGCACCACAACCCCGTCGTCCTCGCGGATTACCTCGAGTTCGACCGCTGCGGCGATGGCATCGAGTGCATCTTCGGGCATGAGTCCAGCGACGCTGCCGTGCAGCCGTGTCTGCGGATCGATGCCGTCGAGACTCACTTCGCGACCGGTCTCGCGCCCGTACCACTGCAGGAACCTGTCGAGGCTGAGTCCCTCGATGTCGAGCGGTGCGGGGACGGTCTCTATCCAGTCCCAGCGTGCATCCGCCGCTGCGACGACGCCGCGCTCGATGCGCTGCGGCGCCGCGGCCGATAGCCGCAGTTGCTCGCCGGCGGCCGCGGTCGCGCGCGGCTCGGCCGCTTGCGTGCCCTGCAGGGCGACCACGCCCTCGCGCACCGCTACCTCGAGCTCTCCGCGCTCGAAGCTCGCGAGGTACTGCGTGCCGAGATGCCTGACATCGCCGAGTACGGTGCGGACGATCAGCGGATCGGGCATGCGTGCGGGTTGCGAGTCCACGAACACCCGGCCGCGCTCGAGTTCGAGCAGCCCGGCGTCGTCGAAGACCAGCACGGATTCGGGGGCTACTCGCACCACGAGCCCCGACAGGAGCGACAACGACAGCGTGCTGCCGCGCGTCTCGAGGCGTTCGCCGCTGCGGATCGAGGCGTCGACCCGGAAGTCGCCTCCGCCATGCACCGCAGCGATCGTTGCCACGAGTTGCGGTGCCGGATTGCGGGTCGCGCTGAACCAGACGGCCATGCCGCCGAACACCAGGAGCAGCACGCTTGCCGCCACGGCGTAGGCACGTCGCCGCGACGCGGCCGCCGCGGCCTGTCGTGAGTCGAGTTCCGCGCGCCACTGCGCATGCACCCGATCGAAGGCGGCAGCGCGGCGCTCGGGCGGTACCCGCGGCAGATCGCGCAGGGGCCGCAGCGCCTTTTCGATGTCCTCATCGTTCATGGTCTACACCTCGAGTCCTGCGGCGACCGCTGCCGACCTGAAGGCGAGTCGTGCGCGTTGCAGGGTCGACTGGGCGGCGTCGTGCGACACCGCAAGCCGTATGGCAATGTCCTCGGTCGACAGTTCGTCGAGGTACTTCCAGCGCAGCACCTCACCATAGCGGCCGGGAAGTCGGTCGAGGATCGTCTCGATCTGCAGCGACAGCTCGCCGGCCGCCGTCCGCTCCTCAGGTCCATCTCGCGATTCAGCGGCATGCTGCTCTGCGGCCTGCTGTCCCGCTGGGTCCGAGTGCAGACTGACCTGCCGCGCCGCATCGCGGTTCGAGGCCTCGAGCAGATCCGCCAGCTCGTTGCGGCAGATGCCGGCGAGCCAGGAAAAAATCGTTGATTCCCCGCGGAAGCCATCGAGCTTACGCACCGCCCGGCACAGGGCCCGCTGGGCAGCCTCCTCGGCGAGACCCGGGTCGTGCCGCACCCGGGAGAGCGCGAAACGGTAGAGACGGTCGAAGTACTCATCGAAGAACTCCCTGAAAGCGCGTTCGTCGCCTGCGAGGAGCCGCTCGAGCTGAAAGTGATCCGAATTCGACATCGCGGCTCGGGAGGTTAGACGGCTACCGCAGCGCGGATCAATCGCGGCGATGGATTTCCGCTCGACCAACCGTCCTACCGGTCATGAACGCAGTCGCGATGTCCTCAGGGTCCCGTATCGCACGGCTCCTCGAACAGGCTCCGGGCGATCCCCTGCGGGATGCCTACGAGCAGCTGATCCGCGCGCGCTATGCGGAGGTGCATGGTGCGCAGCTGCTGCAGTTCATGCCGCAGCTACTCGGCTATGTCGATGCCGCCGACCGACCGCTCGCAGTCCTCGGCTATCGCGGTGCCTCCGCGGGCCGACTGTTCCTCGAGCAGTATCTGGATGCGCCGATCGAGCGGGCGCTGGCGCAGCGCGGCGAGTCGGCAGGTCCCGTGCAGCGACTCGACCGCCGCCGCATCGTCGAGGTCGGGAATTTCGTTGGTTGCGACCGGTCGGCGACCGCTGAGCTCGTCCGCCGCCTGCCGGAGTTTCTCGTCAGAGCCGGATTCGAGTGGCTCGTTTTCACGGGTACCCGGCGCGTCTGCGAGCTGGTGGCGAGTTTCGGCGCACCGCTGGTCGATCTCGGCGGAGCCGACGCGACGCGTCTGCGGGACAGCACGGACCGCTGGGGTCGCTACTACGAAACGGCGCCGCGCGTCATGGCAGGCTGGCTCGGTCATTGTGCGCGGGTGGCTGCGTGAGCGCCGCGTTTCTCGATCCGCAGCGTGCGCTCGGCGGCAGTGAACTCGCCGCGAGCGAGGCGGCGGTGGCTGCATGGCTGGCCGAGGACTGCGGACAGGCGGTGCGCTGCGGTCTGCTTGCCGACAACGGTGTGCCTTGGGCGATCGTCGATCGGGTGCTGCAGCGCAGTGCCGCCGTCACTGTGCCCCTGCCGCGGCACTTCAGCCCCGCACAACTCGCGCATGTCATCGAGGACGCCAGTGTCGAGCGGATCATCACCGATGACCCGCGGCAACTGCCCGGCCTGCCGGGCGCGTGGCAACTGCGGGACACGGGTGAGTTTGGTCTGCAGCGCTGGGCACGCGCGGCGCGCGCCGCGCCATCGCCCGCACTGCCTGCCGGGACCGCCAAGATCACCTACACGTCCGGCAGCACGGGTAATCCCAAGGGAGTCTGTCTGACCCGCGAGGCGATGAGGGCGGTGGTGACCTCGCTTGCGGCGGCGTTGGCGCCGCTCGGGGTCACGCGGCATCTCTGTCTGCTGCCGCTGTCCACGCTACTCGACAACCTCGTCAGCGTCGAAGTGGCGCCGGCGCTGGGCGCGACGGTCTGCCTGCCGTCGCTGGAGGAGTCCGGCATCGGCTACGGCGGCCTCGACGTTCGCCGGATGCTGGCTTGTCTCGGGCGATACGCGCCCGAGAGCCTGCTGTTGGTGCCCGAGTTGCTGCGCGTGCTCGTGTACGCGGCGGAGAGCGGTTGGCGGCCGCCCGCTGGACTGAAGTTCATCGCCGTCGGCGGTTCGGCGGTGTCGCCGGACCTGCTGCACGCGGCGCAGGCTGCCGGTCTTCCGGCCCACGAAGGCTACGGCTTGAGCGAGTGTGCGTCGGTGGTCGCCCTGAACCTGCCGGGTGCCGAGCGCAAGGGCAGTGTGGGGCGGGTGTTGCCGCATGCCACTGTGCGCATCGACGCCGCAGGTGAAATCCATGTGCGCGGCGCCACGATGCGCGGCTACCTCGGCGACGGCGACGGCGACGGCGACGGCAGCGAGCACGGCGACGAGATCGCCACCGGGGATCTGGGATTCATCGATGACGATGGTTTCCTGCATGTGCGCGGTCGACGCAAGAACCTGCTGATCACCAGCCTCGGGCGTAACGTATCGCCCGAGTGGGTGGAGCGCGAGTTGCTGGCGAGTCCCGACCTTGCACAGGCCGTGGTGTTCGGCGAGGCGCGCCCCTTCCTGTGCGCCCTTGTCCATCCCGCTGCTGCCGCGCTCGGCCACGTCCGGCTCGGCGCTGCGATCGCGGCCGCCAACCGCAATCTTCCCGAGTACGCACAGGTACGCCGCTGGGCGCTGCTGCCTGAACCGCTGGGCGCCGTCGATGGCGCCGTGACCGCGAACGGCAGGATCCGTCGCGAAGTCGTTTTTTCCCGTTACGCCGCATTGATCGAGGAGTTGTATGCCGATGCCATCGCCGGTTGAAACTTTTGTTGAGCCCTATGCAGACCTCGTCCGGTCGACGAACGAGTCACGGCGCTACCTGCTGTCGGCGCCCGTGATCCAGCGGGCATTGGACGGTGACGTGACGCGCGGGCTGTACACAGCCTTCCTCGCGCAGGCGTATCACCACGTGAAGAACACCGTGCCGCTGCTGATGGCGGTGGGCAGCAGGCTGGATGACTCGAAGGCCTGGCTGCGTTCCGAACTCGTCCACTACGTCGAGGAGGAACACGGACACGAGCAGTGGATTCTCGATGACATTGCCGCGGCCGGCGGCGACCCGGAGCGCGTGCGCTCGTCGCAGCCGCACGTCGAGACCGATGCGATGGTGGCCTATGCCTACGACGTGGCCATGCGCCGCAACCCGGTCGGATTCTTTGGCATGGTGTTCGTGCTGGAGGGTACCAGCGTCGCCCTCGCGCTCGATGCCGCGAGCCGCATCCAGTCGGCCCTCGCGCTCCCCGACCGCGCCTTCGGCTACCTGCGCAGCCACGGCACGCTGGATCAGGAGCACACACGACATCTTGCGGATATCGTGAATCGGCTCGACGGACCGGCCGACCGCGCGGCCATCGTCGATTGCGCGCATGCCATGTTCTGGCTCTACGGCAACGTCTTCCGCAGCCTCGAGCGGGTAGCCGCGTGAGCGGCGTCATCAAGGCGCTGGTCACCGGGGGCGGCAGCGGCATCGGTGAGGCCATCGCGCTGCGGCTCGCCGCCGATGGCGCCCGTGTGCTCATCGTCGGCCGTGACGCCTCCAAGCTGCAGACGGTGGCCGCACGCGCGCCGCAGAACATCGACACGCTGGTTGCGGACCTCACGTCCGAGGCTGATCTGCTGCGTCTCGTCGAGCGCGCCGTGGCCTGGGATGGAACCGGCATCAACATTCTGGTCAACAACGCCGGCATGGGCAGCAGCGGGTTCTTCGAGGATGCTGACACGCGGGAGATCAAGACCCTGCTGCAGTCGAACCTGGTGGCACCGCTGTGCCTGACGCAGGCCCTGCTGGCGCATCTGCGCTCGCTGCCCGAGGCGCACATCGTCAACATCGGCTCGGTGTTCGGCTACATCGGTTATCCGTCGCAGGCCGTTTACTCGGCCAGCAAGTTCGGGCTGCGCGGGTTCTCCGAGGCGCTGCGCCGCGAACTTGCCGGCAGCGCAGTGCAGGTCCACCACATCGCGCCGCGGGCCACGCGCACCGCGATGACTGCGGCAACCGGCGAGATGAACCGGCGGCTCGGCAATCGCGTCGATGAGCCCGCGCGCGTCGCTGCAGTCCTCGCGAGGATGCTGTCGCGCCGGCAGGCGAACGCCGTGGTCGGCTGGCCGGAAGCGTTCTTCGTACGCGTGAATTCGCTGTTTCCGTCACTGGTGGACGGCGCATTGAGCAGACAGTTGCCGGTGCTCCGGCAGTTCATTCAAGGAGGTGCAAGACCATGAAGATCTTTATCCGGACCCGCGTCCTCGCGACGCTGCTGGCACTGGCTGCCGCCGTGCCTTCACACGCCGCGGCGTTCGACGCGGAGCTGCTCGAGATTCAGCAGGCTTGGGCACGCATCAACTACTCCGGCGAGCCGGACGGACAGAAAGCGGCGCAGTTCGGCCAACTGGCCCGTCAGGCCGATGCGCTCGCAGCAGGCAATCCGGGACGCGCCGAGCCGCTGGTGTGGCAGGGTATCGTGCTTTCGAGCCAGGCCGGCGCGCAGGGTGGCTTCGGGGCGCTGTCGCTGGCGAAGCAGGCGCGCAGCGTGCTCGAGACTTCGCTCAAGATCGACGCCGCCGCGCTCGCCGGATCGGCGCATACCAGCCTCGGCACCCTCTACCACAAGGTGCCCGGCTTTCCGGTTGCCTTCGGCGACGACAAGAAGGCGCGACGGCATCTCGAGGCGGCGCTGTCGCTGAATCCGACCGGTATCGACCCGAACTTCTTCTACGCCGAGTTCTTGCTGGACGAGGGTGAGGTGGCGCTCGCCATCAAGCACCTGAAGATCGCGCAGGCAGCGGCGCCGCGCCCGGGTCGCCAGACTGCAGATGCGGGACGGCGGCAGGAGATTGCGGCGCTGCTGGCGCGGGCGGGAGGCGCCGGTAGTTGAGATCGACGCGCGGCCGTTCGAGCCGCGGAACAGAGGCGGGGTCCGGGTGTGCGGGCCCCGCCACTAGCCGTATCGTTAAAGTCAGCGAAGCGCTCTGCATTAGTAACTATTCACTATTAGTTGATTCACAGTACTGTCTTTAGTACAGTACCTACATGACAGACGCTGATCGCAAGTTCCAGCGAGATCTGAATTCCGGCCTCGTAGCCCTGGTGCTGCTCGGGGTGCTCGCCGAGGCATCGGAAGATCTCTACGGCTACGACATCGCGAAACGCCTGAACCGCTCGCGCCAAGGCGAGCCGTTGTTCAAGGAAGGCACGATCTACCCCGTGCTGCGTTCGCTTGCCGCCTCCGGCTGGCTGTCCAGCCGGATCGTGCCGTCGTACTCCGGACCGCCACGCCGTTACTACCGCATCACCGACGAAGGACGCAGCGTCCTGGAGCAATGGCGCACCGCCTGGCGTGAAACCCGCGACTTCGTCGACCAGTTCACCGGCCCGCCGCCGCTGCCTGCCGCACTTTCCGAGGATCCGACCCCATGAACGAGCAACCCTCATCCGAGTACCGGCCGCCCGTGCCGCGCAGCATCAGCGAGTACCTCCAGCAACTGCGTCGCGCGCTCGACGGTGCGGATCCGGCGATGATCCAGGACGCGCTGAGCGACACCGAAGAACACCTGCGCGCCGAGTGCGCTGCGCGGCCTGCCGACAGCGAAGAAGCCGTGCTGGCCGCCATCGCGGGTACCTATGGCGCTCCCGAGGATGTTGCTGCGGCCTATCGCGAGACGGACCGTACGGTGCAGGCGGCGATTGCTCCGCGCTCGCGCCCGGGGCACGCGGCCACCCCCCGCGTGAGCACGCCGCTGCGCCGTTTCTTTGCCGTCTACGGCGATTTCCGCAGCTGGACATCGCTGATGTTCATGCTGCTCTCGCTGGTCACGGGCGTCCTCTACTTCACCGTGGTGGTGACCGGCCTGTCACTGTCCATCGGTCTTTCTGTGCTGATCTTCGGCATCCCGGTGTTCCTCGCCTTCATCGCGCTGACACGCGTGCTCGCGCTCGCCGAGGGCCGTCTGCTTGAGGCCCTGACCGGCGAGCGTATGCCGCGCCGTCCGCCGCCCGTGGCCGTCGGCAGCTGGTGGTCGCGCATCGCTGCCATGCTGCGCAGTGCGCGTACCTGGACCACGCTCGTTTACCAGGTGCTGATGCTGCCGCTCGGCGTGATCTACTTCACGCTGGCGATCTCGCTGGTCGCTTTGGGCCTCGGGCTGTTCGTCGGCGGCGGCGCGGAACTGCTGCGTGCGCTCGGTGCCGACCTGCCTTCCGCGATCCAGTGGCCGGGCCGGTCAGGAGCGCCGACCGGTATCGAGTCGCTCTTCGTGGGTTTGGCCTGTCTCGCCCTCAGCGGCTTGCTGCTCACCGCCCTCATGCATCTCGCGCGCGGCGTCGGCCGCTTCCACGGCCGGCTTGCCAAGCGCTTGCTGGTCGCGATCTGACCGACCGCCACCCGGGCGGCGTCCCCGGGTGCCCGGCCCGTGGTCGATAGAATCCGACTATCGACGCGACTCGCGCTGCCAATTGGCTGCAGACGCCGCGATGCAGTACTTTACGCGGCCGAATCGGCAAGCGACCTGCCATGGAGGCACGGTGATCATGGACGACCCCCGGACGGGGCGTTGGCCCGTACGGGCTGCGCTCGTCACGCTCGCTCTGCTCGCGCCTGTGGCCGCCCTCGCCCAGGGGGCGGAGAGCGACTTGGTCCTCGAGGAGGTCGTGGTTACGGCGCGGAAGTCCGCGGAATCCCTCATCGACGTGCCGCTGGCGATCACGGCGTTCTCGGCGGATTCGATCGAGGCACGCGGCATCCGCAATCTCGACGACGTGGCCGCGTTCACGCCGGGACTGACTTTCTCGAACGTCCTCGGCGAATTCCTGCCGGCGCCGGTGATCCGCGGCGTGGCGCCTCTGGACATCTTTGGCGAACTCAACACTGCCATCTTCTTCGACGGCGTTTACGTGTCGGGTCGGGAAGGAATCAACTTCACCCAGCTTGACCTCGAACGCATCGAGGTCGTGAAAGGACCGCAGGCATCGCTGTATGGCAGGAACGCCTTCAGCGGCGCCATCAATTACGTCTCCGCCAAGCCCACGGACGAGTTCCGTTCGCGGGCGACGCTGAGCGCGGGCAATCGCGGCAAGCGACTCGCTTCGTTGTCATTTGGCGGCCCGCTGTTCGGCGATCTGAAAGGACGGGCGACGCTGCTGCACGACGAGTGGGACGGTTCCTACGAGAACCGCTACGCGGGACCCGGCACGCGGGAAACCATCGGCGGTTATGCCTTCTCGACGTTCAACGGCTCCGTACTCTGGGATCGCGGGGAGGGTCTCGCCGCCGAGCTTGGTCTCTACATCTCGAGCGACGACATCGACAATTCGGCCACGACCGCCGTTGCCGCCAATTGCGAGGATCGACGGGTCCGCGACCGCAATCTCGGACTGAGCGGCAACATCGGCGGCACGACGTTCCCCCGTTCCGCGCGCGTGCTCAACTTCTGCGGCGAGTTTCCGGCGATCCCACGCGACTCACTGGTCACCATGCCCGGGGCGGTCGGCGAGAAGCGGCATCTGATCCGCAGCTACCTGAAGCTGTCCCGCCCGTTGCGCGGCGGCATGCTCGAGTCGATCACCGGCTACTCGCGCGTAAAGCAGGGCTACCTGATTGATGGTTCGCGCAACACCGGCAACACGGTCTGGTTTACCTACCAGCCTGCCCCGGCGGTGGCCGTGCCGCTGGGCCCCGGCGTATTCGGCACGCGCTCCGGTCCGCTGCGACGCCTGCAGACCGGCCTGCTGCAGGTCGGCGGCGTCGACAACACCTTCGACAAAAGCCAGGAGATCCGCTACGCCAGCGATCGACAGCGTCCGCTGCGCTACACGCTCGGCGCCTACTACTACGAGAACGCCTCGGCCAGCGGGCTCGATGGTGCGATCGCGACCGCCGGTCTGCCGGCCGATTTCGGCGCGTTCTGCCTCGCCTGCACGCCGTTCGGACCGACCACCGTGGTGGATACCGCACGCGGGGGTGGCGATGCGCTCTTCCTGCCGTGGTTCGTCGACCCCGCCGGCGGAGCCGGCTTCGGTGCCGTGATCGTCGAGGAGGGCGCTGCCCCATCGGCCTTCGCTTCGCTCGAGTATGACTTCGGTCCACGCTTCACCGGCTTCGTCGAGGGCCGCTACACCGAGGAGCGCCGCTCGTTCGTCGACCGCAGCACCAACGCACGCCGCGCCGACAAGTGGGATCTCGCCAGTTGGCGCGGTACGCTGCGCTTCCAGCCTTCCGAGCGGCTTAATTTCTTCGCGAGCGCCGCGCGCTCGGCGAAGTCCGGGGACTTCGATCCGACGCGGGTGCGCTTTCTGGCCAATCCGGCAGTCGAGGTGACGGTGCCCGCCCCCTTCGACGCGGAGATCCTGCGGAGCATCGAGCTCGGGATGAAAGCTGAATTCTTCGGTCGCCGCCTCGGCATCGAGCTCGACGTCTATCGGCTCTACTGGTCCGATATCGTCGTGCCGCAGGTGGTTACGCGGATCGATGGCCAGGACATCGTCACGCCTACAGGTGTCAACGTGAATGCCGGGGATGCGTCCG
>JBILMF010000046.1:0-20018 GCA_044375655.1 Steroidobacteraceae bacterium
GGCGAGCTCGGACTGTTCCTGACGCTCCACTCGCGGCTCGTCGCCCCGTACATCGGGGCGCTCGGCACCGAGGAACAGAAGCAGCGTTTCCTGCCGCCCTGCGTGCGCGGCGAGAAGATTCTCGGTATCGCGATGACCGAACCGGGCGCTGGCAGTGATCTCGCCGGCATGCAGACTCGCGCCGAGCTACGCGGCGAGTACTGGGTGCTCAACGGCTCCAAGACCTACATCTCCAACGGCCAGATCGGTGACGTCTTTCTGGTGGCGGCCCGCACCGATCCCACCCAGAAGCATGGCATCGGCCTGTTCCTGGTCGAGCGCGGCATGCCGGGGTTCGAGCGTGGCCGCAACCTGAAGAAGATCGGCCTGAAGGCGCAGGACACCTCGGAGCTTTTCTTCCGCGACGTCCACGTCCCTGCCGCCAACCTGCTCGGCGAGCCGACCCAGGGTTTCCGCTACCTCACGCGCTTCCTCGCCGAGGAGCGCCTGATCGGGGCGGCACAGTACGTGACCAGCGCGCAGGTGGCCTGGGACATCACTCTCGCTTTCGTGAAGGAGCGGCGCGCATTCGGCAAGCCCGTGGGTGCGTTGCAGAACACGCGCTTCAAGCTTGCGGAGATGCGCGCGCAGATCGATGCGCTGCAGACCTTCGTCGACCAATGCGTGCTGTTGCACAACCAGCGCCAGCTGACGCCGGAGATCGCCGCCGGGGCGAAGCTGCTGTGCAGCGAACTCGAGGGCCGCGTGACCGACGAGTGCCTGCAGCTGCACGGCGGCGCGGGCTACATGGAGGAGTACCGGATCAGCCGGCTCTACACCGACGCGCGCATCTCGCGCATCTACGCCGGGACGTCGGAGATCATGAAGGAGATCATCGCCCGCGGCATCGGACTCGATGACCGCAAGATGAGCTGAGGGACCGCCGCGGTCAGCCCGCGGCGGTCCCCGTCAGCCCCGGCGGTCAGCCGCTCAGAACCGGTACTCGATGGTTGCCGAGTAGGTGCGCGGGTTGCCGTAGAACGCCAGCACGGAGTCGTCGGTGGCCGCGCCCGGGAAGAAGTATCCCGAGGTGATGTAGTCCTCGTCGGCCAGATTGCGGCCGTGCACACCGAGCTTCCACTTGCCGTCGTCGCTGGCCCAGTTGATGCCCGCGTCGAGCAGCCAGAACGCATCGTCGTCGAGGCCCGGGCTGCGGGTCTCGAACTGCTGCGTCGCTCCCCGGTAGGCGGCCGAGCCGGTCATCGACAGCCGACCGGCGCCGAACTGCCAGCCGTAAGTCAGACCGACACTGCCCGTCCAGTCCGGCGTGTTCTGTACATCGCGCTGGCTGGCGACATTGGTGTTGTTGACGATGAACTCGGTGTACTCGGCATCGATGTAGCCAACGGACACCATCGCCGACAGACCATCCGTCAGCCGCCACATGCTCTCGAACTCGACGCCCTTCATCTCGGCGGCGCCGGCGTTGGTGAGCGTACCGACGAAGGTGGTGCCGGTCGGCGTGGTCACCACCACCGAGCCGGGGATCTGCACATCGGTGTAGTCGGCGAAGAACACCGCGGTGTTGATCGTGGCCCGACCGTCCAGCAGCTGCGTCTTCAGGCCGAACTCGTAGGATTCCACGACCTCCGGCTCGACGCCGCGCCGGATGTCCGGATTGGCGTAGTTGCCGCGCGGATCGAAGAGCCCGCCCTTGAAGCCTTCGGAGTAGGACGCGTAAAGGTTGAGGTCGGTCGAGGGCTGCCAGGCGAGGATCACGCGCGGCGTGAACGCCGTGTCCTTGCGCTGACCCTTGAACGTGGGCACGACCTCGACGCCGCCGACGACCACGGGCACCGTCAGGTTGGCGCCGGTGCCGCCGAAGTAGGCGGAGCGGGGGCCGGCGAAGGTCTGGCGGACGACGCGCGAATCGCGCTCGTCACTGGTGTAGCGGCCGCCCACGGTGAGGCTGAGCTGGTCGGTGAAGTCCCAGGTTACTTCGCCGAACGCTGCCCAGGTCTTGGTCTCCACGTCGCCGAGCGTGAACTGCGACACGGTGTTGAAGCGCACGTCGAACGCGTGGAAGGCCGAGGCGTCGAGGTAGTAGGCGCCCATCAGCGCGGTCAGCGGACCGTCGTCGAATAGCAGCTGGAACTCCTGGCTCGACTGGTCGTTGATGTAGATGACCGGCACGTCGAAGCTCGGGGCCGGCGTGGAGTCGAAGTCGATCGGCAGCTTCGCCTCGTCCTCGCGGTAGGCGCTGATCGATTTCATGCTCCAGCGCTCGTCGATGGTCCACTCGAGCTGCAGCGAGTAGCCCTTGGCCGTGAACGCGCTCTTCGCGAGCGGCGAGAGCTGCGGCGCTCCGGCCACGCTGTCGAAGCGGTTGGTGAGCAGCTGGCGCTGTGCCGTGGAGACGGTCGGCCGCAGGCGATAGCCTTGCCGCTGCGTCGAGTCGTCGTCGGTGTAGTCGTAGGCGAAGCGCGCAAACAGCGCATCCGAGGGCTGCCACTCCGCCGAGAAGCGCGCCGAACGCACGTCCTTGTCGTAGTTGCCCTCGCCGGTCTGCAGGTTCTTGCCGAAGCCGTCACGCGACAGGCGCGCTACCGCTCCGCCGAGGCGGAAGGTGTCGTTGACACGCAGCGAGCCCAGGGCGACGAGATCGAGCTGGCCGTAGCTGCCGGCGGTGATCCGCGTGCGCAGCGTCGACTGGTCGGGGTCGAGACGGCGGGTGACGTACTTCACGGCGCCGCCGATCGTGTTGCGGCCGTAGAGCGTGCCCTGCGGGCCGCGCAGCACCTCGATGCGCTCAACGTCGTAGACGTCGAGGATCGCGCCCTGCGGGCGGTTCATGTAGACGTCATCGAGGTAGATGCCGACACCCTGCTCGAAACCGGCGATCGGATCCTGCTGGCCGACACCGCGGATGAAGGCGGTCAGCGTGTTGTTGGTCGCGCGCGAATTCTCCAGCGTGACGTTGGGCACCACCTGCGAGACGGCGGTGAGGTCGATGGCACCGGTCGCCTCGAGCATGTCGCTCGACAGCGCAGTCACAGCGACCGGCACTTCCTGCAGCGACTCTTCGCGACGACGCGCCGTGACCATGACCTCGAACAGGTTTTCTTCGGCGGCCGGCGTGGCCGGCGACGCCTGCGGGTTGGCGTGCCCGGTAGCCGCGATACCGCCCAAAGCGGCGCAGACGGCGATCAGCACGGTGGAACGCTGCAATTGCATGGATTTCCCCCTCAAATAGTGGCCCGCACTTCTGGCGGATGAATGGGGCCCGCGGGGACCCCGTCGCTGGCACGCTACCGATCGATCGCCGCGCGCGCATTAATACGTTCGTATCATGGTTTCCGGCGTGGCGTAGACGCGACACTCGCGACACTGCATCTCGGGGGGGCACCGCGCATGCTCAGTCTGATCGGCCTGCTGGTCGGCCTTGCCTTGCTCGTCTGGCTGACCTTGCGCGGCGTGGAGCTGCTGGTCGCTGCGCCGCTGTGTGCGTTGCTGGTGGCGGTGACCTCGGGCTTCGCGCTTTTCCCGCAACTCGCCGTCGACGGCGGCGCGAACTTCACCGGCGCCTACATGCAGGGCTTCGTCGGCTTCGTGCAGGCGTGGTTCTTCATGTTCCTGCTCGGCTCGCTGTTCGGCAAGGTCATGGAGGCGAGCGGCGCCGCCGATGCGGTCTCGCGCTGGATCATCGGCAGGCTGGGCCGCGCCAACGCGATCGGCGCCGTGGTCATCGCCTGCGCGGTGCTGACCTATGGCGGCGTCAGCCTGTTCGTGGTCGCGTTCTCGGTGTACCCGCTCGCGCTCGCCATGTTCCGCGAGGCCAATCTGCCGCGTCGCTTCATTCCCGGCACCATCGCTTTCGGCTCCGTGACCTTCACCATGACCTCGGCGGGGTCGCCCGAGATCCAGAACTGGATTCCGATCAAGTACCTCGGCACCACGCCCTATGCCGGCTGGGAAGTGAGCCTGGTCGTCGCGGTGTTCATGATTGTCCTTGGCTCCTGGTGGCTGCGCCGGATGGTGGGTGTCGCGGTGGCTGGCGGCGAGGCCTTCGTTGCCCGTACCGGCGACCCGGGCAGCGCCGAGCGCGCGTTGCCGCCGGTCGCGGCGGCCCTGCTGCCCCTGCTCATCGTGCTGGTCGCCTCGTTCCTGCTGCATGACGAATTGAAGGAATCGGCGCTGATCGTTTCGCTGGGCGCAGGTGTGCTGGCCAGCCTGGCATTGCAGTGGCGCCACTTGCGTGGCCGGCTGGGCGAGGCCCTTGCGGCGGGTGCGCTGGGTGCGCTGATCGCCATTGCCAACACCGCTGCGGTGGTCGGCTTCGGTGGCGTGGCGCGGCTGACCCCGGGATTCCTTGCGGCCGTCGATTTCATGACCCAGCTGCCGGGTCCGGCACTGGTGGGTGCCGCGGTGGCGGTCAGCGTGATCGCGGGGCTGACCGGCTCGGCCTCCGGCGGCCAAAGCATCGCGCTGCCGATCCTCGCTCCCCACTACACGGCGCTCGGGGTCGATCCGGAGGCCCTGCATCGCGTGGTCGCGATCTCCTCCGGCGGGCTCGACTCGTTGCCGCACAACGGCTACGTGGTGACGACGCTGCGCGCGATCTGCAAGGAGACCTACCCTGCGGCGTATCCGGCCATGTTTGCGCTGACCGTGGTGGTCCCGGTGCTGGGCACCGCGCTCGCGGTGCTGCTGTTTTCGCTGTTCTAGGTCTTTGGGAGCGGCAGGTAGGTCTTAGGGAGCGGCCGGCTCGGCCTATAATCGCGGCGCCCATGTCCGCAACCGGCATCACGGTCATCCTCGCTGACGACCACCCGCTGTTCCGGGCTGCGCTCAGGCAGGCTGTGCTCGAGGCAGCGCCCGGCGCCAGCCTCGTCGAGTGCGCCGACGCTGCGGGACTGCGCGGCAGCGCGGCGGCCAACGAGTCCGCCGATCTCGTGCTGCTCGACCTGATGATGCCCGGCAGCCGCAGCTTCGCCGAGCTTGCCTGGCTGCGCAGCCAGCATCCGGCGATGGCCGTGCTTGTCGTCTCCGCCGCGGAGCATCCGTCGGTGTCGCGTCAGGCGCGTGCCTACGGCGCGGCGGGCTACGTGCCGAAGTCCGCGCCGCTCGCCGAACTGGTGGCCGCCATCCGCGCCGTGCTCGATGGCGGCGAGTGGCTGCCGTCCGAACCGGTCGGACCACCGGGACCGGGCGATGTATTGGCGGCTCGGCTGGCCTCACTGACGCCGCAGCAGTTCCGCGTGCTGGAGCTGATCGCTCAGGGCAAGCTCAACAAGCAGATCGCCGCCGAACTCGGTATCAGCGAGCAGACCACCAAGGCACATGTTTCGGCGACGCTCGCCAAGCTCGGTGCGCGCAACCGCACCCAGGCCACGCTGATCTATCGCGAGCTCGAGATCCGCGAGGACCAGCCGCTGTCGCTCGAGCGCTGAACGCAGAACGCGCGTCGGTAGCCCGCCCGTCAGGGCATCAGGCCAGCGCGGCGCTGGCCATCGGCGTCGGCGAGGCGCCGCAGCACGCTGCGCAGCGCCAGCGGCTTCACCGGTTTGCGCAAGAACAGTGCGCCGATGGCTTCCGCCTGCGCACGGATCGCCTCTGCCCCGTCGGCCGTGACGAGCAGCACCGGCAACTCGCGGCCGAGGCGTGCGCGCAGCCGCTTCGCGATGCCGATGCCGGTCTCGGCATGCTCCAGATGATAGTCGACTACCAGCAGGTCCAGCTCCGCGAGCCATGCCTCATCCGGCAACGCCGTGTCGTCAGCCAGCGCCCGCACATCGCAGCCCCAGCTCTCGAGTAGCACCGACATCGCCCGCATGGCCGCTGCGTCGTTGTCGATCACCAGCACACGCTGCGGACCGAGTACCGGTATCGCGCCCGATTCCACGGGCCGCGCGGGTGCCGCCTCGCCGAGCGGCAGTTCGACGCAGAACACCGAACCGCGTCCGGGCCAGGAGCGCAGCGTAATCGGGGCGTCCAGCACGCGCGCGATGCGCTCGACGATGGCAAGACCCAAACCGAAGCCGCGACCGGCAACCGGGTCGCGGGTCTCGCCTCCTGCGCGCACCCGGTAGAACTCCTCGAAGATGCGTCCGCGCTGCTCCTCGGCGATCCCCGGGCCGGTGTCCCAGACCTCGATCCTGACGCGGTCACCCGCGCGCCGGCAGCCGACCACGATACGCCCGCTGTCGGTGTAGCGTACGGCGTTGGCGAGGAAGTTCTGCAGGATGCGCCGCAGCAAGCGCGGATCGGTGCGCACCACGAGGGTGGATCGGTGCACCGCCAGCTGCAGCCCCTTGGCGCGCGCCTGCATACCGAACTCCGCCTCGAGCGCGCCGAGCGGTTCACCGAGCGGCAGGTCAATGATTTCGGGCTGGACCGCACCGGCGTCGAGTTTCGAGATGTCGAGCAGGTCGGTCAGCACCCCCTCGGCCGCCCGCAGGCACTGCTCGAGGTCATCGACCAGCGCACGCGGCGGGCCCTCGACCTTCTGGGCGAGCGCGCCGGCGAACAGGCCGGCAGCGTTCAGCGGCTGCAGCAGATCGTGGCTGGCGGCGGCGAGAAAGCGCGTCTTGCTTTGGTTGGCGCGCTCGGCGGCGGCTTTGGCGGCGAGCAGTTCCTCGTTCAGCGCCGACAGGGCGCGGGTGCGGGCGCGGACGCGCTGCTCCAGCGACTCGTTCACCTCCTGCAGGGCCCGTTGCGCACGCACATAGTCGGTGACGTCCGTGTAGCTGGTGACGAAGCCGCCGCCCGGACCGGGCATGGGTTGGCCGCGGATCTCGATTACGGTGCCGTCGCGACGTACCCTTTGGTAGACGTACGGTGTGCGCCGGCGCAAATGTGCGAGTCGCCTCGCGATCTGCTGTTCGGGGTCGCCTTCGCCCATCTCGCCGCGCACGGCGTTGTAGCGCAGGATCTCCGCGATCGGCCGGCCGATCCTCACCTCCTCGGGTGGCAGACGGAACAGTTCCGTGTAGCGCCTGTTCCATGCCACCAGCTGCAGATCGGCGTTCACCACGCTCACGCCCTGGTCGACGTTCTCGAGCGTCGCCTGCAGCAACTCGCGCGAGAACTCGAGTGCCTGTGAAGCGCCGCCGACGATCGACACCACTTCCTCGATGCCGAGCTCGTGGCCGGAGATCGCCGCATCGAGCACGCGCCGCGCCGAGGCGGCGCCGATCACCGAGCCGAGCAGACGCTGTACCGATTCGATTTGCACTGCAGAGGCCGGTGCGCGCTCGCCGACACCGGCCTCGAGCTCGACGAAGTGCGCGGCGGCGCGGGCGGCGCCGACGAACTGCTCGGCAAGCGAGCGCAGTTCGCGCAGCGTGATCGATGGCCGATCCGTTCGATAGCCCGCGTCGTCGGAGCGCGCTGCGGCGTCGACGAATACCGCCGCCTGGATACGCTCCAGGAGGGACTTCTGCGACAACAGCGAGCCGGCGACGAGACCCGCGGTGCTTGCGAGCAGCAGCCAGAACAGGCCGTGCGCGAGAGCGTTCCAGCCCTCGAGGCCGAACAGCGCTGTTGGTCGCAGCCACGCCAGACCGGCGGGTCCGGCCGCAAGCCAGCCTGCCGGGGCATGTCCCGCATCGGCGAGTGTCGGCAGCAGCAGCGTGTAGCCCCAGGCGAGAAAACCGGCGGCGAGCGCCGCCAGCGCGCCGATGCGCGTCGCCCGCCGCCAATAGACGCCGGCGAGGATCGGCGGCCCGAACACGGCAACCGCCGCCATGGAGATCTCGCCGATCTGCGCCAGCGCGTCGCCGGCCGCGATCAGCAGGTAGTAGGCGTAGGCCGCAGCGAGCAGCAGCACGATCGACAGCCGCCGCACGGTGACCAGCACCGGTGTCAGATCTGCCCGCCGCCGCAGGCTCGCGCTCGTCCGTAGCAGCGCGGGCATGGCGATTTCGTTGGACAGCATGGTGGCGAGCGAAACACAGGCCACGATAACCATGCCGGTGGCCGCAGACAGGCCGCCGAGGAACACGAACAGGGCGAGCAGCGGCTGGCCGCCGTGCAGCGGCAGCTGCAGGGTGTAGAGATCGGCGCCCGCCAGCGAAGGCCCGAAGGTGAGCAGCCCGGCGTCCGCGATCGGCAGCACGAACAGGCTGATCGCCACGAGGTACAGGGGAAAAGCCCAGCGCGCGAGCCGCAGGTCGCCCACCCCCGAGTTTTCGGTGACGGCGACGTGGAACTGGTGCGGCAGGCAGAAGATCGCGAGGAAGCCAAGCACGCACAGCGCGAGGTAGTGCCCGGCTGGTTGCGTCTGCGCACGCAAAGCTTGCACTTGCGGGTCGGCGAGCACGCGGCCTGCGAGATCTGCCGGTCCTTCGTACATGCCGAATACCACGAACAGGCCGACGCCGAGGAAGGCGAGCAGCTTGAACAGGGACTCGAAGGCGAGGGCGAGCATCATGCCGGGGTGATGCTCGGTGGCGTCGGCGTGGCGGGTGCCGAAGAGGATCGCGAATGCGGCCAGCACCAGCGTGACCCACAGGCCCGAGTCCGTGATCCAGCCGTTATCGGCAAGTCCGCCGCCCGCCAGCGCGACGAAAGTGGTGTCGATCGCCTTGAGCTGCAGTGAGATGTACGGAATCAGCCCGAGGGTCACGATCACCGTGACGAAGGCGGCGATCGTCCGGTCGCGGCCGTAGCGCGCCGCGATGAAGTCGGCAATCGAAGTGATGCGTTGGCTGCGGCTGACGCGCACCAGCTTGTCGAGGAACTTCCAGCCGAGCAGGAAGAGCAGCATCGTGCCGACATACGTGGGCGGCAGCCACCAGCCGAGCGCTGCCGACTGCCCGGCCGTGCCGTAGAACGCCCAGGAGGTGCAGTAGACCGCGAGCGAGAGCGTGTACACGACGGGTCTCGCGATCGGGTGCCGACCGCGAACTGCCTCGCGGTCGCCGTACCAGGCGATCGCGAACAGCAGGCCGAGATAGGCGAGGCTGAGCAGCGCAAGCAACCAGGGAGCAGGCATGGCTGCCGGCGCTCAGGGGCTGCGCAGGGTCTTGAAGGCGGCGAGCGCGGCCTCGCGTGAGGCCTTGAGGTCGACGATGGGCGGCGGGTAGGCGGCACCGCCGCGGCCGGAGAGCTCGGGCAGCCAGCGGCGCAGGTACTCGCCCTGCGGATCGAACTTCTCCGCCTGACTCTGCGGATTGAACACCCTGAAGTAGGGTGCCGCGTCGGCGCCGCAACCGGCGGCCCACTGCCAGCCGAGAGTGTTGCTGGCGAGGTCGGCATCCACCAGCGTGTCCCAGAACCAGCGCGCGCCATGCAGCCAGTGCATGCGCAGGTTCTTGACCACGAACGAGGCCACCACCATGCGTACACGGTTGTGCATCCAGCCGGTCTCCCACAGCTCGCGCATGCCCGCATCGACCAGCGGAATGCCGGTGCGTCCGCGCTGCCAGGCGGCAAGCTCGCGGGCGTCCTCGCGCCATGGAAAGCGCGCGAAGTCGACACGCAGCGGCTCGTTGGTGGTGCGCGGGAAATGATGCAGCAGATGGTGGGCGAATTCCCGCCAGCCGATCTCGGCCATGAACTGGCTGCCGCGCCATGCGGGTGCCGCATGCCATACCTGCCGCGGCGAGATCTCGCCGAAATGCAGGTGCGGCGAGAGTCGCGAGGTGCCTGCGTCGGCGGGCAGGTTGCGCGCCTCCCCGTAGCGCTTGACGGGGCCGTCGAGGAAAGCGTCGAGGCGCTTCGCCGCACCACGCTCGCCGGGCCTCCAGACGCGCGTCATGCCCGTGTCCCAGGAGATGCGCGGCAACAGGCCGAGCGTCTCGAGCGGCACGGAGTCCGGCCAGCGTGCCGGCGGCGGAATGCGCTTCGGTGCCGTCAGCGGGGTCGGGGGATCGAGCCCCGCACATACCTTGCGCCAGAACGGCGTGAACACCTGGAATGGTTTACCGCTCAGGTTCTGCACGTCCCAGGGCTCGACCAGCAGTCCGGCGTTGAAGCTGCGCACCTCGAAGCCCTCGCTGCGCAGCGTCTGCTTGATGTCCCGGTCGCGTGCGATGACCAGCGGCTCGTAGCGGCGGCTCCAATGGACGGCGCTTGCGCCGCTCTCGCGCGCCAGCGAGCGCAGTGCGGCCAGCGAGTCGTCGACCCGGCGGATGACGAGCCGGGAGCCGGCCTTCTCGAGGTCGGCGGCGAGCGCCGCCAGCGAGTGGTGCAGCCACCAGCGGGAGGCGGCGCCGGGCGCCCACTCGCCCTCCTCCTCCGGGCACCAAAGAAATAGCGGTATCACCGGCAGTCCGCGTGCGATCGCCGCTTGCAGCGCCGGATGGTCGGCGAGACGCAGGTCCTGTCGCAGCCAGAGGATGGTGGCGCCCATCGGTCGGCCTCAGGCCTGGCCGCGCGCCGGCAGCGCGTGGGTGGCGATCACGCGGGCGATGGCCTCGATGGCGGTCGTGCGCGGCGAGCTGCGGCGCCAGACGGCGCCGATACGCCGTGTCGGTGCGGGTCGGACGAATGGCCGGAAGACGAGACCGCGCGGCGCCGCATGGCTGCCGTGCGCGGCAAGTTCGGGCATCAGCGTGACCCCGGCGCCGGCTGCCACCATCTGGCGCAGCGTCTCGATGCTGGTGGCGCGGAAGTCCTGTTTCTCGTGGATGTCGATGCGGTTACAGACGTCGAGCGCCTGGTCACGCAGGCAATGGCCGTCCTCGAGCAGCAGCAGCGTCGCGCCCTGCAGGTCGGCGATCTTCACCTGCTTGCGCGCGGCGAGCGGATGGGTGGCCGGTGCGGCCACCACGAACGCCTCGTCGTAGAGTGTTTTGGCGGCAAGTCCGTCCATGTCCACCGGCAGCGCGAGCACGCCCATGTCGATGTCACCCGCCCGCAGACGCTCCAGCATCACCGCCGTCTGGTACTCGTAGAGCATGAGCTCCAGCCGAGGCAACTCCCGCCGCAGCCGCGGTGCCACCACCGGCAGCAGATAGGGTCCTATGGTCGGCAGGAACGCCACCCGCAGTCTGCCGGCCAGCGGCTCGCGGTGCGCCTGCGCGATCGCCACGACCTCGTCGCTTGCTTCGACGATGCGTCGTGCCCGGACGACGATCTCGGCCCCCGCGGGCGTGAGCAGCGCGCGGCGCGGCTGCCGTTCGATGAGCGGCACACCGAGGTATTCCTCGAGCTTTTTCAGTTGCGCGGAGAGGGTGGGCTGACTGACGAAGCAGCGTTCGGCCGCCCGTCCGAAGTGGCCCGTGTCGGCGATTGCGACCAGATAGCGCAGGTCCTTCAGCTTGATGTCGGCCATCGGCGGTCTCTCCCCGTCGCGGCGGCGGGACCCGCGGTATCGATACAGAACGTCTATCGAAATCATCACATCAATCGATTGGCTTGTCGAGACGCGCGGGGCCACCATGCGCGCCTCCGGATTCAAGGAAACACGGACCCGGCAACCACAGACAAGGAGTCATTCAATGATCGGCATCGGCAGACAGTTCCCCCGTTTCTCCCTCACCGGCGTGGTGGGCAACGACGTCAAGACGGCGTTCAAGCCCTTCACCAACGACAGCGCTGCCGGCAAGTGGCAGATCCTGTTCTTCTGGCCGAAGGACTTCACCTTCGTCTGCCCGACGGAGATCGCCGCTTTCGGCAAGCTCGAGAAGGAGTTCGCGGCCCGCGACGCGCAGCTGTACGGCGTGAGCACCGACAGCGAGTTCGTGCACCTCGCCTGGCGCAGCAGCAAGTCCGAGCTCAAGGACCTGCCGTTCCCCATGCTGGCCGACATCAAGCGCGAGCTGTCGTCGGAACTGGGCATCATCGACGCCGAAGCCGGAGTTGCGCAGCGTGCGACCTACATCGTCGATCCGCAGGGGGTCATCCGTTTCGTCTACGTCACTGATCTGAACGTCGGCCGCTCGCCCGCCGAGGTGCTGCGCGTACTCGACGCGTTGCAGACCGACGAGCTCTGCCCCTGCAACTGGCAGAAGGGCGAAGACACGCTGAAGGCGGCCTGACCATGAGCGAACTCGAACGGCTGCGGGAATCCATCCCCGACTACGCCCGCGATCTGAGGCTGAACCTCGGCTCCGTGCTCAGCGTGCAGGGAGCGCCTGGGCTGACAGCAAGGCAGATATGGGGCACGGCGCTCGCCACCGCGCTCGCCTCGCGGCACGTGCCGCTGGCGCGGGCGATCGAGGCGGCTGCGGGCGGCGAGCTCGACGAGGCTGGAATCGTCGGCGCGAAGGCGGCGGCAGCGATCATGGGCATGAACAACGTCTACTACCGGTTCGTGCACCTGGTCGGCGACGCCGATTATCAGACCATGCCGGCCCGGTTGCGCATGAATGTGATGGCGAACCCCGGCATCGACCGCCTCGACTTCGAGCTGTACTCGCTGGCCGTGTCCGCGGTGAACGGCTGCGGCCTGTGCATCGAGTCGCACGAAAAGCTGCTGCGCAAGCACGAAGTCGGACGCGAGGCGATCCAGAGTGCCGTGAGGATCGCCGCGGTGGTTCACGCGGTGGCCCGCGTCCTCGAGCAGCAGTCGGCTGCGGCGGAGGTGGGTCTGGCCGCCTGATCGGGACTTTGCGACTGGCGGGCTGTTATCCTGAAACCTCCTCCCTCCCCGGTTCCAGGAGCAGCCCGCCATGTCGACCAGGTACGAGAAGACCGCGTTCGTCGTGATCTGCCGCGACGGCCCCAACGGCGCGGCGGTGCGCGCAGCGCATACTCCCGAGCATCTCGCCTACATCGAGACGGTGATGGACGAGTTGAACGTCGCCGGCCCGCTGTACGAGGATGGCAGCGACGCTCCGGTCGGCAGCCTCTACTGCCTGCACACGCCGAGCCTTGCGCGGGCACGCGAGATCATCGAAAACGATCCCTATGTCAGGCACGGCGCCTTCGCCTCGGTGGAGTACTTTCCACACGTGCCGGCTGCGGGCCGCTACATCGGCGGCAAGATCTGGTGAGACGCCGTGCGGCGTCCGGCGGCCCCTCGTATATGATCGGTCCCGGGAGGCGTGCGGATGGCGCAGGGCGGCATCTTCAATGAAATGTTCGCGGACGGCGGCGCCGTCCGCGAACATTATTCGCCCTACTCGCAGTGGCTGGCGACGACCCCGCCCGAGCGCATCCGCGAGAAGCTTGCCGAGGCGGACCTGCTGTTCCGTCGCGCCGGCATCACCTTCGCCGTCTACGGCGACGAGACCGGCACCGAGCGCCTGATTCCCTTCGACATCGTGCCGCGCATCATACCGGCGGCCGAGTGGGAGTTTTTGCAACGCGGGCTGCGGCAGCGGGTCACCGCCCTGAATGCCTTCCTGCACGACGTCTACCACGACCAGGAGATCCTGCAGGCCGGGCGTATCCCCGCGCGGCAGGTGCTCTGCAACGTGCAGTACCGGCCGGAGATGCAGGGCGTCGAAGTGCCGATGGACGTCTATGCGCACATTGCGGGCATCGACCTCGTACGCGCTGGCGCCGGTGAGTACTACGTGCTCGAGGACAACCTGCGCGTGCCCTCGGGAGTCTCTTACATGCTCGAGGACCGCAAGGCGATGATGCGCCTCTTCCCCGAGCTGTTCGCCCGCTACAGCGTGGCGCCCGTGGAGCACTATCCGGACCTGCTGCTCGAGACCTTGCGCAGCGTCGCACCGCCCGGGGTGCGCGATCCAACCGTGGTGCTGCTCACGCCCGGGGCCTTCAACAGCGCCTATTTCGAGCACGCCTTCCTCGCCCAGCAGATGGGTATCGAACTCGTCGAGGGCCAGGACCTCTACGTGGACGACGAGATCGTCTACATGCGCACCACGCAGGGGCCGCGGCGCGTCGACGTCATCTACCGCCGCATCGACGACGACTTTCTCGATCCGCTGGCGTTCCGGCCCGATTCCATGCTGGGCGTGCCGGGGCTGCTGACCGCCTACCGTGCGGGGCGCGTGACCATCTCCAACGCCGTCGGCACCGGCATCGCCGACGACAAGTCGACCTACCCCTACGTGCCGGAGATGATCCGTTTCTACCTCGGCGAGGAGCCGTTGCTCGCCAACGTACCGACCTGGATCCTGCGCCGGCCCGAGGATCTCGCGCACGTCCTTGCCCACCTCGACGAGCTCGTGGTGAAGGAGGTGCACGGCGCGGGCGGCTACGGGATGCTGATCGGGCCGAGCGCATCGCGTGCCGAGATAGAAGCCTTCCGTGAGCGTATCGTCGCCGACCCGGCGCGCTACATTGCGCAGCCGACACTGGCGCTCTCCGCCTGCCCGACCTTCGTCGACAGCGGGCTCGCACCGCGCCATGTCGATCTGCGGCCGTTCGTGCTCTCCGGGCGCGACGTGGTGATGGTGCCGGGGGGTCTCACGCGGGTGGCGCTGCGCGAGGGCTCGCTGGTGGTCAATTCCTCCCAGGGTGGCGGTACGAAAGACACCTGGGTGCTGGCATGCTGAGCCGCACCGCCGACCACCTCTACTGGATGGCGCGCTACACCGAACGCGCCGAGAACCTGGCGCGCATGCTCGACGTCAATTGCCGCATGACGCTGCTGCGCCAGGAGGAGGCCGTGGTACGCCACCGCTGGACCTCCACGCTCGCCACCGTCGGCCAGCTCGAGCCCTTCCTCGCCGCGCGCGGCGAGGTGAGCCAGGCCGCCGCCATCGACTGGATCTGTTTCGAACACAGCAATCCGGGCAGCATCGAGCAGTGCCTCGACCGCGCACGCGACAATGCGCATGCGGTGCGCGGCACCCTGACCTCCGAGACGTGGGAGACACTCAACTCCACCTGGCTCGAGATCCGCGGTTTCCGCCGCGACGCCGTGTCCGCGCAGGCACTCGCCAATTTCTTCGAGTGGGTGAAGTTCCGCTCGCATCTCGCGCGTGGCGTCATCCAGGGCACGATGCTGCACGACGATGCGCTCGACTTCACCTGGCTCGGCACCTACCTGGAGCGGGCCGACAACACGGCGCGCATCCTCGACGCCCGCTTCGAGATGCTTGCCGCTGAGGCCGCCAACAGCGACGACGCCGGCGACTATTACGAATGGAGCGCGTTGCTGCGCTCGGTATCCGCCTTCGAGATCTACCGCAAGGTCTACCGCGACCTGATTACGCCGCGGCGCGTTGCGGAACTGCTGATCCTCCGCGAGGGCATGCCGCGCTCGCTGCGCCACGGTATGAGCCGCGTGCATCAGGTGCTCGCCAAGGTCGCCAACGACCGCTCCGCCGAGACTTTGCGACGCGCCGGCGAGATCCACGCGAGTCTGCAGTACGGTCGCATCGACGACGTGCTGGCGGGCGGACTGCGTCCCTTCCTCGGCGGGTTCCTGCAGCGTACCGGCGATCTTGGCGCGCGCATCGCCAGCGACTTCCTCGTTTCCGACGCCACGGGTTGAGCATGCTGCTGCATATCCGCCACGAAACGCTCTACCGATACGACCGCCCCGTGAAGCACAGCGTGCAGAGCCTGCGGCTGACGCCACGCACCGAGACCGGCCAGCGCGTGCTCGCCTGGAGCCTGACTGCACCGGGGCGGCATACGCAGCAGCTCGACGCCCACGGCAACCTGATGCACCTGCTCACCCTCGACGAGCCGCACGACGAGATCCACATCCTGGTGGCCGGTACGGTGGAGACGGAAGACGTGCCCGACGCCGCGCCATCGGGACGGGGACGGTTGTCACCCCTCGTGTACGTGCCGGAAACGCCGCTCACCCGTGTCGACGATGCCCTGCAGGAGTTCGCGCTTGCGCACGGCCACGCCGATCCCGGACGCGATGAAGCGCTGGCGCTCGCGCATGCGGTGCGCGAAGCGATGGACTACGTCCCCGGCGTCACCGAAGTTTCGGACAGTGCGGCGCAGGCCTTCGCGCTGCACCGTGGCGTCTGCCAGGACCATGCCCACGTCATGATCGCCTGCTGCCGCACTCTTGGAGTGCCGGCGCGCTATGTCAGTGGCTACCTGCTGACGGGCCGCGATGACCACATCGCGAGCCATGCCTGGGTCGATGTCTGGCTGGCGCGGCACGAGCGCTGGTTTGCCATCGACGTCACGAACGGACTGCCCGGCGGCTTGCAGCATTGCCGGCTCGCCGTCGGCCGCGACTACCTCGATGCCTGTCCGGTACGCGGCGTGCGCCGCGGCGGCGGTGTCGAGTCCATGAACGCCAAGGTGGAGGTTTCCGGCGACGGTCCGCTGCGGCGGACTGCCGCGCCGCGGCCGCGGCTGCTGCAGCAGCACGCCGCGCAGCAGTAGAATCGGCCATGACCTACTGCGTTGCGACCCTGCTGGACACCGGCATGGTGTTCCTTTCCGACTCGCGCACCAACGCGGGCGTGGACCAGATCAATACCTTTCGCAAGATGCACGTCTTCGAGCGCCCCGGCGACCGCGTGCTCGTGCTGCTGACCGCCGGCAACCTCGCCGTCTCGCAGGCCGTGGTGCACGTGCTGCACGAGGATGCCGTGCACCCCGACCGGCGCAGCATCTACAGTGTCGAGTCCATGTTCGACGCTGCACAGCTGGTCGGCGACGCGCTGCGAGCCGTGCACCGGCGCGATGCCGAGGCCTTCAAGGATCACGGCATCGAGTTCAACGCCTCGTTCATCCTCGGCGGACAAATCCGCGGCGAGGCGCCGCGCCTCTTCAACCTCTACGCTGCCGGCAACTTCATCGAGGCCAGCGTCGATACGCCGTACTTCCAGATCGGTGAGTCCAAGTACGGCAAGCCGATCATCGATCGCGTGATCACACGTTCCTCGAGCCTTGCCGAGGCCACCAAGTGCGCGCTCATCTCGATGGACTCGACCATCCGCTCCAATCTCTCCGTGGGTCCGCCGCTCGACCTGCTGTGTCTCAAGCGCGACGCGCTGCGCGTGCTGGTGCACCGCAGCATCGGCGTCGACGACGAGTACTTCCGCATGATCCGCAGCGGCTGGGGCGAGAGCCTGCGGCACGCATTCCACGCGCTGCCGAATCCCGTGCTCTGAGAGCCGGCGGCAGGCGCGGCAACAGTGCCGCTCAGGCCTTGGCCTGTTCGGAATCCTGCGCCGCGTTGCCGAGGAGCCGGTCGACGAGCCGCGTGGTGTAGCCGCTCGAGCGCGTGCGCCGTGCCACCAGCGAATAGACGGCCGGCACCACGAGCAGCGTCAGGAACACCGAGACCAGCGTGCCATAGAACACCACCACGCCGATCGGCTCACGCTGCTCGGCGCCTGCGCCGGTCGCGAACAGGAACGGGATGGCGCCGAAGGCGGTGCACAGGCTGGTCATGAGTACGGGCCGCAGGCGCACCACCGCGGCCTGCACGACGGCTTCGCGGAATTCGATGCCGCGTTCGCGCAACTGGTTGGCGAATTCGACGATCAGCACGCCGTTCTTCGCGGCGATGCCGATGAGCATGATCACCGCGATCTGGCTGAAGATATTCACGCTCATGCCGTGCAGTTGCAGGCCGAACACGGCGCCAAGCAGCGCGAGCGGCACGGTCACCATGATGATCGCCGGATGCACGAAACTCTCGAACTGCGCGGCGAGCACCAGGAAGACGATGATCACCGCGAACAACAGCGTAGTCCACAGCTGGCCGCCGCTGCGCACATAGTCGCCGGAGTCGCCGTCCCACATCAGCGTGGCTTCGGGCGGCAGCTCGCGGGCGACCGTTTCCTCGAACCACTTCACGGCCTCACCCATCGTGTATCCCTCGGCGAGGCCGGCGTCGATCTCCACCGAACGCAGCCGGTTGAAGCGGCTGAGTTCGGTCGCCGCCGCGGTTTCCGTGAGGCGCACCACGCTTGCCAGAGGAATCAGCTCGCCCGTGCGGTCGGAGCGCACCATGAGGTTGGTGAGATCGGTGGTGGTGGCGCGCTCGTCGGCGCGTCCCTGCAGCACCACGTTGTACTCGCGGCCTCGATCGATGAAGGTGGTGACGATACGCGAGCCGAGCATGGTCTCGAGCGTACGGCCGACCGTCTGCAGCGATACGCCAAGGTCGGCGGCGCGGTTGCGGTCGATTGCGACGCGGATCTGCGGCTTGCGCGGCTGGTAGCTGCTGTCGACCCCAACGAGGCCCGGATTATCTTCGGCGAGCTTGGCGAGCTTTTCTGACCAGACGGCGAGGCTTTCGTAGTCCGGACCGCCGAGCACTGCCTGCACGGGTTTGCCCCAGCCGCCGCGCAGCCCGCCCGGCACCAATGTGCTCACACGCACTCCCGGAAGGGAGCCGAACTGCGACTGCATCGAGCGCGCGATCTCCTGTGCGGAGCGCTCGCGTTTGCTCCAGTCTTCCAGGGTGACGATCAGGCGCGCCGAGTTGACGCCGCCGGCGCCGTCATAACCTGCCGGTACCCGCAGGGTGACGCGCCGCACATCGCCGGTCTCGACCTCGCGCTGCGCGATCGCTTCCAGTTTGCGACCGTACTCGGTGGTGTATTCGAAACTCGCGCCCTCCGGGGCCTGCAGCGTCACCATGACGCGGCCGCTGTCGGCGGCCGGCGCGAACTCCTCGGGCAGCGCCTTGAAGCTGAGGGCACCGAGGAATCCGAGACCGAGCACCCCGCCGACGATCAGCCACGGCCGACGCATGAGTTGTCGCAGCCGGGTCTCGTAGATCCGGGCCAGAGCCTTGAAAAAACCCTCGACCCAGACCGCGAAGCGTCCGTGCTTCATCTCGCGTTCGGGCGGCAGGCGCGAGGCCATCATCGGTGTGAGCGTGAGCGCCACCAGCGCCGAGAACAGCACCGCGGCGGCGAGTGTCAGGCCGAACTCGCGGAACAGGCGCCCGTTGTCGCCGGGCAGGAAGGAGATCGGCACGAACACCGTGACCAGCGTCAGCGTCGTGGCGATCACCGCGAAGGCGATCTCGCGGCTGCCGCGGATGGCGGCGACCATGGGCGGCTCGTCGAGTTCGGCGCGACGGTGGATGTTCTCCAGCACGACGATCGAGTCGTCCACCACCAGGCCGATGGCGAGCACGATGCCGAGCAGCGTGATCACATTGAGCGAGTAGTCGAGTGCGTAGACGAGGAGAAACGCCGCGATCACCGACACAGGGATGGTCACCGCCGGGATGATCGTGCTGCGCAGCGTGCCGAGAAAGCCGTAGATGACGAGCAGTACCGAGACGAAGGCGAAGATGACGGCGATCAGCACCTCGCGCAGCGCCGCCTCGATGGCGACGCCGTTGTCGACGTTGACCACCAGAGTGGCGCCCGCCGGGAGCGATTTCTGCAGCCGATCCACTTCGGCGCGTACGCCCTGCACCACGTCGAGCACGTTGGCCTTGGAGTTCGCCTCGATGCCGATACCGACGCCCGGTGCACCGTTTGTGCGCATCAGTGTGCGTTCGTTCTCGGCGGCGACCCGCACGTCGGCGACCTCGCCGAGGCGCACCAAATGGCCTTCCGCGCCGCGCCCGATCACCAGATTGCGGAAGTCCTCCTCGCTGTCGAGTCCCACCTCCGTGCGCAGCGAGAACTCCCGCTGCTCCGACTCCAGACGGCCGGCGGGCAGGAGTACGTTCTCGCGGCGCAGCGCCGATTCGATATCGCCGACGGTGAGCGCGCGGGCGGCCAGCGCCTGCCGGTCGATCCACACACGCATCGCGGCGCGCCGGCCGCCGGAGAGCACCGCACGCGAAACGCCGGGAACCGTCGACAGTCTGTCGAGGACGTAGCGCTCGGCATAGTCGGTGACCTCGAGCGGTGTCATCGAGTCGGAGTTGAAACTGAGGAACATCACCGACTCCGCGTTGGAGTCGGATTTGGCGACCTGCGGCGGATCGGCTTCCGGCGGCAGCTGTGCGACCACGCGCGAGATGCGGTCGCGGATATCGTTGGCGGCGTCGTCGATGTCGCGTGCCACGTCGAACTCGACGCGGATGCTGGAGCGCTCGTCGGAGCTGTCGGATTCGAGCTTGAGGATGCCCTCGACGCCGGCGATACGGTCTTCGATGACCTGCGTGACCTTGTTCTCGACCACGTTCGCAGACGCGCCGCGGTATATGGTGTTGATCGACACCACGGGCCGGTTGATATCCGGGTACTCGCGCAGCGGCAGCCGCTCGAGAGCGACCA
>JBILMF010000177.1:0-5399 GCA_044375655.1 Steroidobacteraceae bacterium
ATCTATACGCGGTCCGGCACGGTCCGGGCACGGCGGGCCGTAGTCGCAGCCGGAGAAGCGTTTCTGACGGACCTGTCCGACTTTCGCAGAGTGCTGCTGCCGGTTTCGTCGATGATCGTGCTGAGCGCGCCGTTGACGGCATCCCAGTGGGCGTCAGTCGGGTGGGCCCAGGGCGAGAGCCTGTGTTCCCAAGCGTATACGAAAGACTACCTGACGCGGACGGCTGACGGACGGATCCTCTATGGGAGCCGAGGCTTGCCGTACCGCCTCGGGTCGCGGATGCCGGAACATCCGGCTCTGCAGGCTGAGTCGTTTCAGGCCATGCGTGAAGCGGTCTGCGAGTGGTGGCCAACGCTTCGGGGTCTGCAGTTCACGCATGCGTGGGGCGGCTATCTCGGAGTGCCCCGCGACTGGATGCCAAGCGTTCACTTTGATTCCGCCAACGGTTTTGCGCAGCTGCTCGGCTACAGCGGCCGGGGCATCACCACCGCCGCGCTGGCTGGTGAACTGCTTGCGGGTCTCATCGGCGGTTGGCAGACCGGCCTTGAAGACTCACCGATCCATCGAAACTCGCCCCCGCAGTGGGAGCGCGAGCCGTTACGGTGGCTGGGCGTGAGATACGTCCAGCAGGCGTATGCCCGAATCGATGCCGCAGACAAAGCGGGTCGGCACCGGCCCCTCGATACGCCCTTCGCCGAGTACCTTGGCGAGCCGTGATGGGCCGCGCGGGAATGGCAGTGCCGGGGCGTCGACCATCCGCGGGCGTCTTTGACGTCTCGCGCAACATACGCCGCGACCCGAAGCGCCGTCAGACCGCCGGAGTACCGAAGTAAGTCTGCCGCTCTCCCACTTTGTCGTCCACGAACAGGTAGGCGTCGGCGAACCGCACGCGCACTTCCCGGCCGTCATTCAAGGTTGCCATGAGCTCGCCCAACGCCACCGCCCGATCGCCCTCGACCACGACGTTCTCCACCACGTGTAGGCCTGTGCGGATGATGCGCCGTCGCCGGTAGAAATCATTGAGGTCGGCGAGACCGCAGATCGTCGGGAACCCCGGTCGCACATAGGTGACGTCGGGGTGGAAGAAGTCGCGCAGGCGATCCCACTCGCCGGCGTCGATCACTTCGAACATCTGCAGCACGAACGCTTTCATCGCAGCGCGGCGACTTCCTTTAACGCGCCGTCACGATCTGCGCGCACGCGTATCCGGGTGGTGCGATCGCGAACAAGATCGATTCGGCTTGGCAGATCTTCCGGTGCGTCGGACGAACTCATAGTGCGGCTTCGGGGCAAGATGCCCTGCTCGGAGAAATGATCGCGCACGGTCTCCGCAAAGACTGCTCAAAAAGATCGTTACGGATGATGTTTCGCAGTTAGAATTTGAGGAAAAATGGACGAAAATAAATAATCTATGCGCATCAATCTCGATCGTTACGACCGGAAAATCCTCCGCGCTCTGCAGGAAAACGCAGACCGTTCATCCGCCGAGGTCGGTGCGCTGGTCGGCTTGTCGCAGGGCCCATGCTGGAGACGGATCCAGCGGCTGAAGGAAGCGGGCGTGATCCGCAGGCAGGTCGCTTTGCTTGACCGCGATCGGCTGGGTCTGTCGCTGCAGATTTTCGCGCATGTGAAGCTCTCCGCCCACGGACGGGCAAACGTCAAGGCGTTCCTGGATACGGTCGGGCGCCTGCCCGAGGTGCTCGAGTGCCACGTGCTTCTGGGCGGTGTCGACTGTCTGCTGCGCGTGGTCACGCCTGATATGAAGTCCTACGAGACGTTCTTCTTCGAGCAACTCTCGCAGTTTCCGGGCGTCACCGAAGTAAACTCCATGGTTTCGCTGCTGGAGTCGAAAGCGACGACGGCGCTGCCGATCCGCTGAGGTCGCCGTGGCCACCGATCCGTCGAAACATTCGCGGGTGTCGAGTGGTTGTCGTAGGTGGTGAAGTCATGGCAAAGGGTTTCTGGGTCAGTCGCTGATTGCTGATTGGCCTCGGGGTTGCGTCGGCCGCTTTAGCAGCCACCGATGCCGCCGCGCAGTCGATGACGCCGTTTGGCATTCCCACCGCCGACATTCCGCAGCCCGCCAAAGGCATGTCGGTGGTTTCGGGAGCACGCGCTCAAGGCTGGCACGGGCAAGGTAGATCCGAGGTGCTGGCTCGCCACGGCATGGTCGCCACCAGCGATCCGCTAGCCTCGCAGGCCGGACTCGAGATCCTGCGTCAGGGCGGTAACGCTGTCGATGCGGCGGTAGCCGCCGCCGCAGTGCTGGATGTGACGTCGCCCAACGACACCGGTATCGGTGGCGATCTCTTTGCCATCGTCTGGTCTGCGCGCGACCGCAAATTGTACGGGCTCAATGCTGCTGGACGCGCACCCGCTGGATGGACGCCGGAGTACTTCAAGGATCAGCTGAAGCTGGAGAGGGTCCCGCGCTCCGGGGTGAACGCGGCTACGGTACCGGGTGCCGTCGCGGGCTACGACGCACTGCTGAAGCGCCTCGGGACGATGGGTTTCAAAGAAACATTCGAGCGCGCGGCACGGATCGCCGAGGAGGGGTGGGGACAGGCCGAGCGCCGCCATGCGGACCTGCTAGGTGCCGTCGAGGGCCTGCGGGCTGATGCGGATTCACGCGCGCTTTTTCTCGAGCAGTCAGAGGCTCCGCCCCTGTACGGCGTAATCCGCAATCCGAATCTCGCCAAAGCGCTGCGTCTCATCCAGACGCAGGGCAAGGATGCTTTCTACAGGGGCGACATCGCGCGGGAGATCGTCGCCAAGATGCAGCGCGACGGCGGAGTGATGACCCTGGATGATTTGGCGGCGTACGAGCCCGAGTGGGTTGAGACCGTCTCGACGACGTACCACGGCTACGCCGTGCATCAGTTGCCGCCACCGGGGCAGGGCTTCGCCGCGCTGGCAATGCTCAACCTCCTTGAGGTTTGTGCGCCCCGACTTGGCGTGGATCTCGCCGCGCTCGGCCCTTCCGACCCGATGAGATGGCATCTGCTGGTCGAGGCAAAGAAACTTGCCTATGCCGACCTGCTCGCAAGCAATGGCGATCCTCGGTTCGGCGGTGTGCCGGTGCAGCAATTGATTTCCAAAGAGTACGCGGCGGCGCGCTGCGACAAGATCGATCCAAAACGTGCTGGCCCGGTGGGCGTGACCGGCGGTGCAGCCGGCGGCACGATCTACCTGGCCGCGGCGGATCGATGGGGCAACATGGTGTCACTGGTCCATAGCGTGTTCAGCCACTACGGCAGTCGGGCATCGGTGGGTCCCTATGGCTTCGTGCTGCACAACCGCGGCGCCGCCTTCTCGCTCGATCCGGGTCATCCGAATGTGGTGGCGCCTGGAAAGCAGCCCTTCCACACGATCATGGCTGGCTTTGTCATGAAGGACGGCGAGCCGTTGATGGCGTTCGGCAACATGGGTGGCAGCGTGCAGCCGGAAAGCCATGCGCAGCACATCGTGAACCTCGTCGATCACGGCATGAACGTGCAGATGACCACCGACGCCGCCCGTTTCACACACAACCAGAGCACCAATGTGCTCTCGCTCGAAAGCGGTCTCCATGCGCTGGTGGGCAAGGCCCTCGAGGCCAAGGGCCATACCGTGCAGCAGGTTGACGGATCTGCGGTCGGCGGCTTTCAGGGCATCCTGTTCACACGCGATCCGCGTCTACCGGTGCCGAGCTTCGATCCCCGCAACGGTGCCGAGGATCGGCCGGTGAACGGCGTCTATCGTGGTGGATCGGACCACCGCAAGGATGGTCAGGTAGCTGGCTGGTAGGGACCGGCTCTCAGTGCAGCTTGACGCGCGGCTCGGTTTGCGCCGCGATAAGGCGCCCGAGCGTGGCGAGCGAAGTCTTCCAGTAGCCGTGCAGGGCGACCTCATGCATCTTGTACAGCGAGAGGTACATCCAGCGCGCGAACAGACCCTCGAGCCAGATGCTGCCGCCGACGAAATTGCCCATCAGGTTGCCGACGGTGCTGTAGTCCCCCAGCGACACCAGCGAACCGAAGTCCCGATAGCGCCAGGGCTTCGCGCTCTTGCCCGAGAGAATCCGCGGGATGGTCTTGAACAGGTAGGACGCCTGCTGATGCGCTGCCTGAGCACGCGGCGGCACCATGCGTCCGGGGTGGCCGTGCCAGGCGGCGGCCGCGCAGTCACCGAGAGCGAACACGCGCGGGTCGTCCGGCGAGCGCAGGTATTCATCGACCAGAATCTGGTTCAGCGGGCTGACACCGAGGCCAAGCTCGCGCAGGAACGATGGCGCCTTGACTCCTGCAGCCCAGACCACCATCTCAGCGGCGATCACCGTACCGTCAGCCAGTCGTACCGCTTTGGGCAGAACTTCGGCGACCCGTGCGTTGACGTGTACCTCGACCTCGAGTTGCTCGAGCATGCGGTGTGCGGCCGTCGAGATGCGCGCCGGCAGCGCGGGCAGGATACGCGGTGAGGCCTCGATCAGGTGCAGCCTGATGTGCTTGTCCGGATCGATGTTGTCCAGACTGAACGAGACCAGTTCGCGGGTTGCATTGTGCAGCTCCGCTGCCAGTTCAACGCCGGTCGCACCTGCACCCACGATGGCAACATTGAGCTGTTCCGGGCGCAGTGGTTTGCTCTGCGCGTGGGCGCGGAGGAAGGCGTTCACCAGCCGGCGATGGAAGCGGTCGGCTTCCTGGGTGCTGTCGAGGGCAATCGCGTGCTCCACCACGCCCGGCGTGCCGAAGTCATTGATGCGGCTGCCGACGGCCAGCACCAGCAGGTCGTAGCCGATGCGCCGGGCGTGGACGATCTCCTCGCCGTACTCGTCGAACACCGGACCCACCAACACCTGGCGGGCGTCCCGGTCGAGGCCGGTCATCTCGCCGAAGAGGTACCTGAACCCGTGCCAGTGCGACTGCGCGAGATAGTCGAGCTCATGGACGTCGAGGTCCACGGTGCCGGCGGCCAGCTCATGCAGGTGTGGCTTCCAGAAGTGCGTACGGCCGCGCTCGATCAGGGTGATCTCGGCCCGGCCTGTACGACCGAGTTTGTCGCCGAGCCGGGTGACCAGTTCGAGGCCCCCAGCGCCGCCGCCGACGACCACGATGCGTGGTTTGCCAGGTGTATCGATCATCCGGGTCCCGCCCTCGAACGGGCCGTCGCGACCCCACACGGGCGGCGAGTCTACGCCATCCTTCCCGACCCGTGGACCCCGGTGTTCTACAGCCGTTACCACGGCAGCCGCTCGTTCAACGCTCTGACCACTCGTTCATGGACGCACGACAGCTAGCAACCAAGCCCCTAGGCTTCCGGTCCATCGCGGCATCGCGGAAGCCACGCTGCGATCTTTCGTTATCTTTCCAACAAGTTACATGGAGTGTTGATATGACCACTGTTTCAGTATCGGGGCGCGC
>JBILMF010000178.1:0-5360 GCA_044375655.1 Steroidobacteraceae bacterium
GAGCGCCGCCGGCGCCTTCGGCAGCGCGGCAAGCAGTGTGCGCGTGTATTCGTGGGACGGCGACTCCAGGATCATGGAGGCCGTGCCCGTCTCGACGATCCTGCCTCCGCTCATCACCGCCACCCGATCGGCGACATGCCCGATGACGCCCAGATCGTGACTCACGAATATGTAGGTCATGCCGCGCTCATGCTGCAGGTCGGCGAGCACATTGAGAATATGGGCCTGGACCGAAACGTCGAGCGCGGAGGTAGGCTCGTCCAGCAGCAGCACCCGCGGATCGAGGGCTAGCGCGCGGGCGATCGCGACGCGCTGGCGCTCGCCACCCGACAATTCGTGCGGTCGTCGATGGATGAATGCACCGGGGAGCCCGACGCGATCGAGCATCGCTTGCGCGGTCTGCATGCGCGACCGACGGTCGCCGATACGGCGGATCTCGAGTCCCTCGGCGACGATTTCTCCGACCGGACGACGCGGGTTGAGAGAGGAGTACGGATCCTGAAAGACCATCTGTACCACGCGACGCCAGCGTTCGTCGGCGACGCCCTTGGCGGGTGCACCCTCGAGCAGCAGTTCGCCACCGGCGACGGGGATCAGTCTTGCGAGCGCGAGCAGCAGCGTCGATTTGCCGCAGCCCGACTCACCGACGATACCCAGCGTCTCGCCCGGAGCCACGGCAAGGTCCACGGATTCGACGGCTACGAAAGGGCCGCGGCCGGCTTTCCCGCTAGGGAACTCCACCCGCAAGTTGCGCGCCTCGAGGCCGGCGGGCGTCATGTCGGCTGCTCCTGCCAGCAGGCGACGCGGTGAGCCGTTGCCGCTGACGAGACTTCGAGCTTGTTGCTGGTGATCCAGGGCGGGCGATTGGCGCAGCGTGGATCAGCGACGGCGCAGCGTCCGACGAACGCACAAGCGCCGGCGGGCGCCGGCGGACCGGCGCCGAGAACGGGCAGCGGGTTGCCGCGGCGTGCGATGGTCGGGCGGCACTCGAGCAACGCCCGGGTGTATGGATGCCGGGGAGTGACGAGTACGTCGTTGGTCGGTCCTGACTCCATGACACAGCCGGCGTACATCACGTAGAGCCGCTGGCAGAGTTCCGCAAGAACAGCGAGATCGTGGCTGACGAACAGCACCGAGGCCCCCTCATCCGTCGCTCGCTCGCGCAGCAGGTCGAGAATCTGCGCCTGCACGGTGACGTCGAGCGCAGTAGTTGGCTCGTCGGCGATCACCAGTCGCGGCTCGCAGGCGAACGCCATGGCAATCAGCACGCGCTGGCGCATGCCTCCCGACAGCTCGAATGGGTAGGCGTTCCAGACGCGGTCAGGCTCGCGGATCGACATCGACTCGAGCAGTGCGTGGCCGCGTTGCACTGCGCCGGATTTGTCCAGCCCCTGACGACGGCGGAGTACGCCCGATAACTGCGCTCCGACACGCATCGTCGGATTGAGTGCGTTCATGGGCTCCTGCGGGATGTACGCCACCTCGCGCCCGCGGACCTCACGCCATTCCGGTTCGGCCAGTCCGAGCAGTTGGCGACCGCGGAGCCTGATGCTTCCCGACAGGGCGACGTCGCGCAGTGGCGGCAGCAGACCGAGTATCGCAAGAGCGGTCAGCGACTTCCCCGAGCCCGATTCCCCGGCGACGCCGACGAGCTCGCCGGCCTTGATCTCCATGTCGATCCCCGCCAAGGGGCGGCGGCGATTGCCGTCCCGGTCGGTGAACTCCAGGCTGAGACCTTCGATGACCAGCAGCTCCGACGTCATGGGTCGCTCAATGACTTCCGCGCGCGTCGACAGCGTCGCGGGCGACGTCGCCGAGGAGGTTGATGGCGGCCGTGGTGACAACAATCACGATTCCGGGGATCACGGCGTACCACCAGTGCTGCAGCACGAATCCACGTCCGGTACTGACCAGAGATCCCCATTCGGCGAGCGGCGGCTGCGCGCCGAGACCAATGAATGACAGCGCCGAGGCAGCGAGTATCGCGTTGCCCAGATGGAAGGTCATGAAGACGATCGCTGCCGGCAGCAGGTTGGGCACGATGTTGTGCCTCAGCTGATGAAACGTGCCGGCGCCGAGGGCGCGGCTCGCGCGGACGAAGTCGCGCTCGCGGAGCGACAGCGCCTGACCGCGGGCGAGCCGCGCGTACATCGGCACCGACACGCCGCCCAAGGCGATCATGGCGTTGCCGAGACCCGGGCCCATCGCCGCGGACAGAGCGAGGGCGATCACCATCGCCGGCATCGCCAGAAGCGTGTCCACGATGCGTCCGATCACCGCATCGGTCGTTCCGCCGAGGTAGCCGGCGACGCTGCCGATCACGATGCCGAGAGAGGATCCGATCAGCACGATCCCGAGACCGACCCCGAGCGACGCGCGCGCGCCGTGGATCAATCGCGAGAGAATGTCACGGCCGACTTCGTCTGTTCCTGCCCAGTGGCTGGCGCTCGGCGGCTGCAACCGGGAGGCGAGGTCGATGGCGTCGGGCGGATAAGGAGCGATCCACGGCGCGAACAGCGCACACACGACCACCAGCAAGAGGATCAGGGCCGCCACCATCCCGAGTGGCTGCCGACGCAAAGTGCTCCACACGCGCCGCAGGGGTGACGCCGGGCCGACCGACATCAGTAGATCTCCCGGATGCGCGGATCGACCGTGACATACAGCATGTCGGCGAGCAGATTCGCAAGCAGATAGGCCACCGCGGCGAGCACCGTAAAGCACATGATCACCGGGAAATCGAGCCGCAGGATCGATTCGAGCACGAAGCGACCGACTCCCGGCCAACTGAACACACTCTCGACGATGACCGACCCGAACATCAGCCCGGCCAGTTCGAGTGCGAGCACCGTGATCAGCGGAATCAAGGCATTCGGCAGTGCGTGCCGCAGCAGCACCGTGTGGCCAGGGAGTCCCGCTGCCCTTGCCGTGCGGATGTAGTCCTCGGAGAGCACCTCGAGCATGGAGGCGCGTACCACCCGCAGCAGCGCGCCGATCGAACCTAGGGCGAGCGTGGCGGCCGGCAGCAGCAGGTGGTTCAGGGCGCTGCGGAAGGCGAGACTGTCGCCTGCGAGCAAGGCATCAACGAGGTACAGGCCCGTGACCTCCGGCGGCGGTTCGAGCGCGGCATGGAGCCGCCCGGAGCCGGGCAGCAGGCCCGCCCAGTCGTAGAACACGAGCAGCAGCAGCAGCCCCAGCCAGAAGGTCGGCGTGGAGATCGCGAAGATCGAGGTGCCGCGCGCCAGCGTGTCGACCCAGGTCCCGCGATAGGCTGCGGTGAGCACCCCGAGTGCGATGCCGAGCGCTGTTGCGATGAGGAAGGCAACGAGCATCAGTTCGAGCGTCGCCGGGATCCTTGCCGTGATCTCGGCAAGCGCCGGGCGCCCGGTTGCGATGGACTCTCCGAAGTCGCCCTCGGCGAGACGTTGCATGTAGCGCGCGTACTGAACCCACACGGGCTGGTCCAGACCCAGCCGCGCGCGCAGGTCGGCGACCAGCTCCGGCGAGGCGCGCGGCCCCGCCATCATTTCCGCGGGATCGCCCGGAGCCACGTGTGCGATGAAAAACGTGACCAGCGTCACCCCGAACAGCACGACAAAACCCGCTGCGAGTCTGCGTCCTGCCATGCGTGCGAGCTGACCTAACTGCATCGGGGCGGACCGCGGCTACCTGTCTCGGCCGGTCATGCGCCAGGTAGTCCGAGGATCGACACCGCACAGACGTTCTGGTGCGGAAAACCGCCGAGGTTGTGCGTCAGGCCGAGCGTCGGGGAGGCCAGTTGACGCTGGCCGGCGCGTCCGAGCAGTTGGTTGTAGACCTCGTACGCCATGCGCAAGCCCGATGCACCGATCGGATGCCCGAAGCACTTCAGTCCGCCGTCGGACTGGCAGGGCAGGCTACCATCGCGGTCGAAGAAACCGTCGAGAATGTCCTTCGGCGCGCCGCCCACCGAAGAAACGCCGAGATCCTCCATCGTGGCGAGCTCCGTGATCGAGAAGCAGTCGTGGACCTCGAGCAGGTCCAGTTCCACGCGCGGATTGCTGATCCCGGCTTCCGCGTAGGCGCGGCGCGCCGCCTCACGGGTGGTGACGAAGTAGCTGCCGTCCCAGGAGCTGTGCGAGGCCTCGCGGCCGTTGCTGTTCGCGAGCTGCAGGGCCTTGATCGTCACGAAGGCGTCGGATTTGCCCAGCGAGCGCGCGATCTCCGGTGTGGTGACGATTGCGCACGCTGCGCCGTCGCTCACGCCGCAGCAGTCGAACAGCCCGAGTGGCTCGGCGATGATCGGCGACTTGAGGATCGTGTCGAGATCCACGGCCTTGCGCAGGTGGGCCTTGGCGTTCAGGGCGCCGTTCTGGTGGCTCTTCCACGAGACGTGGCCGATGGCGCGCTTGAGGTCCTCCCGCGACACCCCGTGTCGCGCCTGATAGGCGCTGGCCAACTGCGCAAAGGCGCCCGGGGCCGAAATAGCTGGCCAGTACAGGTCGTTCTTCGGGCCCATGCCGATGTCCGGCAAGCCGCCGAAGCCCGTGTCCTTGAGCTTCTCGCCGCCGATCGCGAGCGCGACGTCGCAGGCTCCGGCCGCGACGGCATATGCCGCGCCGCGCAGGGCCTCGGTGCCCGTCGCACACATGTTTTCGACTCGTGTCACCGCGATGTTCGGCAGACGCAGGGCGACGGACACGGGCGTGCCGGAGAGGCCGAGGCTGAGTTCCGGGACCGCGATGCCGCACCAGGCTGCGTCGATGCGGGTGCGTTCGATTCCAGCATCGGCGATCGCCTCGTCGAAGGCCTCTACCAGCAGATCCTCGAGGTCGCAGTCGAAGCGCTCACCGAAGCGCGAACAGCCCATCCCGACGATCGCCACCTTGTCACGGATTCCGGCGCTCACGAGGCCTTCTCCGCCAGCGGCAGGTCCAGCGACGCTTTCCAAAAGTAGCTCTGGTACTCGCGCATTGGATCGATTTCCTTGATACGGAACTGCAAGCGCACCGGCATTCCCACAGCCGGTTCGACGCCCCCGTCAGCGGTGATCTGCATCATGAGTTTCGTGCCTGGGTCGAGTTCGATCATGCCGTATCGCTGCGGCGGGTGCTTCGACAGCGCCAGCCAGTCGCTGGTGACCGAGGCGATGCGTCCAGTGGTCTCGGCGAGCGGAAAGGCTTCCTGGGAGTGCTCCGCGACACATGCGGGATTGACGCAGAGGTTCGATCGCGGGAACTGCACCGTCCCGCAGCGTGTGCAGCGACCGCCGACCATGGCGAGCAGATCCCGGTTGCGATACGCGGCGCTGATGGCGGTCTTGCGATCGACCTCGGCACGCGTGCCCCAGTTCATCTGCACGATCTGGTTCAGGGACTGGA
>JBILMF010000047.1:0-19775 GCA_044375655.1 Steroidobacteraceae bacterium
ATGCCGTGCTTTTCCAGCGCAGCGATCTCGGCGGGCGCTATCGTGCCACCGCCGCCAACCACCACCCGGATGTGTCCGCAGCCGCGCTCGCGCAGCATGTCGACCATGTAGGCGAAGTATTCGTTGTGTCCGCCCTGGTAGGAGCTCACCGCGATGCCGTCAGCGTCCTCCTCGATGGCGGCGCGGACGATGTCGGCCACCGAGCGGTTGTGGCCGAGGTGCACCACCTCCGCGCCCTGCGACTGCAGCAGGCGGCGGATCATGTTGATGGCGGCGTCGTGGCCGTCGAACAGCGAGGCGGCGGTGACGAAACGCAGTGGCGGCGGCGCGCCGGTCTCGGCTATCCCCGCATCCGCATCGCGCATGGCAGGCTGGGTCGACTGGCTCACGGCAGGCTACCTCCCCGGACCGATTTGCCCGGACTTTACTCAAGAGTATACTTGGGTTTACCGGCAAATAAATCGGTCGCGCAAGCATGAAATCGACCCCAAGAGCCGACTTTCCCGCGCGCGAGCGCGACTGGAAACGCAACGCGGTTATCCTCGCCGCGGCGCGGGCGTTTGCCGCCCGTGGCTACCACAACACGAGCCTCGATGAGCTCGCCGCCGCGCTGGGAGTCACCAAGCCCACCATCTACAGCTACGTCAACAGCAAGGAGGAACTGCTGTTCGAGTGCTTCCGGCAGGGAGTCGACCAGATCCTCGCCGGTTTCCGCGAGGCCGATGCCCGCGGCGGCAATGCGCGCGAGCGGCTACTCACCGTCGCCCGCCACTACGCCATCGCGGTCACGGGGGATTTCGGCTGGTGCATGGTGCGCCTCGAAGAGGAAAGCCTCGGCAAGCCGCTCAGCCGTCGCATCAAGTCGCTCAAATCCGCGGTCGACCGCGGCCTGCGCCGTCTCATCGCCGAGGGCATCGCCGAGGGATCCATCCGCGCTGCGGACCCCAAGATGACAGCCTTCGCGCTGGCGGGGGCACTCAACTGGATCGCCCACTGGCATCGGGCCGACGCTGCGCTCTCCCCGGAGCAGATCGCCTCGCGTATGCTCGAGATATTCGAGCTCGGGCTCGCGCCGCGTTGAAGACACGCGGCTCGGGGCCGCAGGCCGTTCCGCCAGTTTCCTGCCCTGCACCGGAGTCCCGCATGAACTTCTCCAGCCTCGAGTTCGGCATCGAGAACGGCCTTGCCCGCATCACCCTGAATCGGCCGGAAATCGCCAACACCATCGGCGTGGACGCCGCGCGGGAACTGCTCGAGGCGGCGCGGCGCTGCGAGGGCAACCCTGAAGTGCGCGCCGTCCTGCTTACCGCGAAGGGGCGTTTCTTCAGCGGCGGCGGCGACGTGCAGTCCTTCGCGGCCGCCGCGGACGATGCCGCCGTCCTGCTCAACCGCATCACCGGACCGTTGCATGTGGCGGTGGCCGCATTTGCCCGCATGAATGCCCCGCTGATCACCGCCGTGAACGGCACCGCGGCGGGTGCCGGCTTCAGCCTCGCCGTCAGTGGCGACGTGGTGGTCGCAGCCGAATCGGCGAAGTTCACGCTGGCTTACACCCGCATCGGCATGTCGGCCGACGGCGGCGCCTCCTACTACCTGCCGCGGATCGTCGGTCTGACGCGTGCGCGGGAACTCATGCTGCTCAATCCGCTGCTGACCGCAGCCGAGGCGAAGCAGCTCGGACTCGTCACCGTCGTGGTGCCGGATGCGGAGTTCACCACCAAGGCTGCCGAGATCGCCAACACGCTGGCAAACGGACCCACGCGGGCGTTCGGCGAAGTCAAGCGGCTGCTGGTGGCGAGCCACGACAACACGCTCGAGCAGCAACTCGCCCTCGAAGCGCGCTCCATGGCAACGCTCGCCGATGGCACGCAAGACGCGCGCGAGGGTTTCGCCGCCTTCGTGGAAAAGCGCGCGGCAAAGTTCAGCGGCCGCTGAGGCCGACGCGGCTCACCCGAACACGCCGTGCAGGTACCAGCCGTGCGGCGGCAGCCGCTCGCGGTAGACCCAGAACTCGGCCCCGGCCGCATCACGCGCCACGTAGTAGTCGCGCGCGACATCGCTGCCGTCCCACCAGCCCGTCTCGATGCGCTCGGGCCCATCGACGAGCTGCAGTGCCTGCAACGCGCAGGACAGCACCTCGGGTGTGTGCAGCAACCACAGCGGCCGACGTGATTGCATGGGCCCTGCCGTGGCCACCGCGCGGCACCCCGGCTCGGCGATGCGCCAGGCTTTCTCGGGCCGGTGCTCAGCCACGAGGCAGAGGCCATAGACAGCTTCGCTGCCGAGCCGCGCCCGCAGTCGTTCGATGAGTGCGGACGATTCGCGGCCTGCGTCACCGCCACCGTGCTCGCCCGGCCGCCAGATCGAGGCGCTGCGGGTGGCGAAGGGTTGCAGCGGGCCAGAGCGCAACTCGCAGCGCACGACCGGTGCAGGCAACTCGATTCGGGACAGACGCAACGACAGCAGATCGGCAAAGCGCTCGGCCTGCAACTCGGCGCCGGCAAGCCGCAGATCGACGCGGGTGGCGACACGTGAGCGGTGCTGCAGACGGAGCATCAACAGGTCTGTGCCTGCCTGGCGCGCGCGCAGGAATTGTTCGAGTCGTGCCAGCAACGGCCCGGTGCACTGCAACACCGCGGCATGCGAACACAGCTCGAAGTCCGGCTCGAGCTGCGCCTGAAAACGCTCGCGCGGTACGAAGGGCCGGCGCGGCTCTGGTGCCGCGCCGGTGAGCCGGTCTAGTGTCAGCAGCGCCTCGTGGCCGAAGCGGCGGGCGAAGCCGGCCCGCGGCAGGCGCAGCGCGGCACCGAGCGTGCGCACCCCGACGGCGTCCAGCCGCTCGAGCGTCGCGGCAGGCCAGCACAGCGCCGTGAGTGGCAGCGGCGCGAGCAGCCCCGGCAGCCGGTCGCGCGCCAGCACGATCACCGACTGCCCGCAGCGCGCGAGCACGAGCGCCGCGAGCGGCGTCGGTGCCAGCGCCCAGTGCAGCGCCAAGCCCGCCTGACGGCAACGTTCGAGCAAGCCTGTGCACAGTGACTGCGGGCCACCGAATAGCTGGAAGCTGCCGCGCACCTCGAGCAACACGGCATCCGGCGGCTCGAGACTCACCCGCGATGTGTAGCCGCCGGCGATGGTGGCGAGCCTGAAGAGTTGCGGCGGTGCGTCAACGCCCTGCGCTCTGCACTGCAAGGCGATCCAGGACTCCGGCGCGCTGTCGAACAGCGACTCAAGCGGTGGCTGCGGCTGCGGCGGCGGCGGCGGCGGCTGCGGTGGCGGTGGCGGTGCGCCGGTCGCAGACCTGCGCGATGTGGTTCCGATATCCGTCGTCTTGGCGATCGGCAGGCGCAGCGAGTCTGGTGCCCTACGGCTCGACGACGCCCGCGCACGCCGCGTCATGGTGCGCTCCACTCATGCCAGCGCAACTCGAGCGGCTGGCGTTCGCCACCACGGCTCTTCAACAACTGCAGGCGACCGCCGCCGGGCACGGGTGCGAACGACAGTCGCAGTTGTGCCGGCGAGGCCCGCGATGCCTCGGCGAGCGGACGGAAGAGGAAGGTTGGCACCTTGTTGCGCTGTGTGGCCAGTTGCAGACGCCGCAATGCAGCCACGCTCGCCGGGGTGCGCGGCGCAAACCAGGCGAGCACGACCGCACAGCCGCCGGACTCGAGCGCCTGCTCGACGGCCCAGGCTGGATCTGCGGTGCGCACCACCAGTTGACGCTCGAGCGGCACTCCCGCATCGATGAGTGCCGGCGCATAGGGCTCGAACGGCGGGGAAATCCAGCTTGCCCAGCGCGCGGGCGAGCATCGGCCGAGCCGGACGAGCAGCGGTACCAGCAGGCGCAGCTCACCGAGGCCGCTGCGCGCGGTGAGGATTTCGGTGAGGCCGGCCGCCGGCCACCCGCCACCAGGCAACGCCGCGTCGAGCCGGCGACACCCCGTGCCGAGGGTGGCGCCGCCGACTGTGCTGCGACCGCGCCAGATGTCGGGATGCGCAAGCAACTGCGCTAGTGAAGGCTCCTGCGAAGTGGTCTCGTGCATGGCGGCTGACGGGGCACGACTGGTGTCGTCTCAGTCGGAGGAGTCGGGCGACGGTGTCGGCAGCGCTGCGGAGTCCGCGGTCACGAAGACCGAAGCGCGTAGTGATCGGGGTTGGGTGAACGGACGACTGCGACCACAGCCGCAGGGACAGCTGAAGCTCTCGAGGCGACTGCGCTTGCTGGCGGGTTTTTCGCGGGCAAGCGCGTCCGTGGCGCCTCGCGAGAAGCGCAACTGCAGAGTTTTCATGGGGGTGGAGCGGCGGACGGAGCGCTACATCAGCCCGGCGACCGTACCCTTGCCCGCTGCCCCCGACGCCGCGCCGGACGTCGCACCCCGGCGCAGCACACCGACCACCACGCCTTCGATGATGAGGGGTTCCTCGCGCAGGTTGACGCGGATGGGCTCGAAGTCGGGGTTCTCGGGCAGCAGCCAGACCGTGGGGCCTTCCTGCTTGTAGCGCTTTACCGTGACCTCGTTTTCGAGACGGGCGACGATGATCTGGCGGTTGCGTACCTCGGGCGTGCGGTGCACGGCGACGAGATCTCCGTCGAGGATGCCGGCGTCCTTCATGGACATGCCGGTGACCTTGAGCAGATAGTGGGGTCTGGGCGAGAAGATGTCCGGGTCGATGTTGAAGCGCGCTTCGATGTTCTCTTCTGCGAGAATGGGCTTGCCGGCGGCCACGCGGCCGATGAGCGGCAACCCGAGTTGCTCGCGCAGGATATCCTTGAGCTGGATGCCCCGCGAGGTGCCGGGCACGAGCGCGATGACGCCCTTGCGGGCGAGCGCGCGCAGGTGCTCCTCGGCGGCATTGGCAGACCTGAAGCCAAGCTCTTGCGCGATTTCTGCACGCGTGGGCGGCATGCCGGTCTCGGCGATGGCTCGCTGGATCAGGCGGAGGATTTCGGTTTGACGCGGCGTGAGGTCTGACACGGTACACCCCTGTTTATCCATGCAGTGTTCATCCATACAGTACCTGTGAATCCATCCAGTCGCAAGCCCCCCGCAACCGATTTCGACGCGCTCGTCATCGGCGCTGGCCACAACGGCCTCGTCTGCGCCTGCTACCTTGCCCGCGCAGGCCTGCGGGTCGGCATATTCGAGCGGCGCAGCCTGGTCGGCGGTGCGGCGGTCACCGAGGAGTTCGCGCCGGGCTTTCGCAACTCCACGGCGAGCTACACGGTGAGCCTGCTCGAGCCGAAGGTGATCCGCGACCTGCGCCTTGCGGAGCACGGCCTGCGCATCCTCGAGCGGCCGATGCAGAACTTCCTGCCGCTGCCCGACGGCGACTCGTTCAGCGCCGGGCCGGATGCCGCTGCAACGCTTGCGGAGGTTCGCCGCTACAGCGCCCGGGACGCCGCACGCCTGCCGGAATTCCACGCCCTGCTCGGCCGTGCCGTGGCGCTGCTGCGCGAGCTGCTGCAGCGCACGCCGCCCACCAACCTGCGCCGCGGCCGCGATCTCTGGGAGGTGCTGCGCTTCGGCAACCGGTTCCGCGCCCTGCCGCTCGCTGCGCAGCGCGAACTGCACGAGTTCTTCACGCGCAGTGCCGGCGAGATCCTCGACCACTGGTTCGAGAGCGAGCCACTCAAGGCGCTGTTCGGCTTCGATTCCGTGGTGGGCAGCTATGCCAGCCCCTACACCCCGGGCAGCGCCTACGTGCTGCTGCACCACGCCTTCGGCGAGGTGAATGGCAAGCAGGGCGTTTGGGGACACGCTGTCGGCGGCATGGGTGCGATCACGCAAGCACTCGCCGCGGAGGCGCGGCGTCTCGGCGTCCACATCGAATGCGATGCGCCGGTGGCCAGCATCATCACCACCGGTCGTGGACGCGCGGGCGGCAGGAGCGCCGATAGCGGCGAGCGCAGCGGCGGCGTGCAGGCGAGCGGCATCAAGCTGGCCGATGGCCGGGTGTTCGGCGCCCCGCGCATCATCGGCAACCTCGGGCCAAAACCGCTCTTTCTGTCGCTGCTCGCGCCCGAGGACCTGCCGGCGGATTTCCGCGCCCACATCGAGCGCTGGCGCGTCGGCTCGGCGACCTTCCGCATGAACGTTGCACTCGCCGAACTGCCGCGCTTCGGCGCGCGGCGTGCACGCGATGACGACTCGCATCTCGGTGCGGGCATCATCATCGCGCCCTCGCTCGGCTACATGGACCGCGCCTTCGCCTCGGCGCGGCTGCACGGTATCTCGCGCGAACCTATCATCGAGATGCTGATCCCCTCGACCCTCGACGACTCGCTCGCACCGCGCGGGGCTCATGTCGCGAGCCTTTTCTGCCAGCATTTCGACTACGAGCTGGCGCGTCCCGATGCGCCGGAGCGCAGCTGGCGCACACCGGGAATGCGCGAGGCCACGGCCGATTTCGTCATCGACACGATCAATGCGCTGGCGCCGAACTTCCGCGCCAGCATCGTCGGCCGCTCGGCGCTCTCTCCGCTCGATCTGGAGGAGAAGCTCGGCCTCGCCGGCGGCGACATCTTCCACGGCGCGCTCGGCCTCGACCAGCTGTGGGCGGCCCGTCCGGCACTCGGCCATGGCGATTACCGCACGCCGGTCGGCGGCCTTTATCTCTGCGGTTCGGGCGCGCACCCCGGCGGCGGCGTCACCGGTGTACCCGGGATGAACGCGGCGCGCGAGATCCTGCGCGACAAGCCGCGTATCCGTGGTGCCTGAGCGATGTCGGGTACCGATGTGCCACGCGTGCTGCACTTCGTCACCGGCGGCTTCACGGGCGGTGCGACGCAGGTCGCCGTCAAGCTGGTCGCGGCTGCCACCGACACTGGCAGCGCCAAAGCGATCCTCGTGGTGCGCCGCAAGCGCCACACGGACAGCAGACGGCTAGAGGAACTGCGATCACGCGGGCTTGCAGTCCACGCGGTGCCTGGATGGTCCCACCTCGCGACGGTGCTCGCGCTGGTCAGGCTCTGTCGGCAGTTCCGCCCGGACGTGCTGTTCGCCCATGGCTTCAGCGAGCATCTGTGGGGCCGCTACGCCGGGCTGATCGCCGGCGTCCCGCACCTCGTTCACGTCGAACACAACACCCGTGAGCGCTATACCCGCTGGCGACTCGCGCAGTCGCGCTGGCTCGCGCGTCGGACCTCGCGGATAGTCGGTTGCAGCGATGGCGTGCGTCGGCAGCTGCTGGCGCTCGGCTTTCCCGCCTCGCGGGTGATGGCGATCGACAACGGCATCAACCTCGAGCCTTTCGCGACGGCCGATTGCCAGCCTGCCGGGACGCGCGAGAACGCGCTCATAATGGTGGCGCGCTTCGCCCGCCAGAAGGACCACGCCACGCTGCTGCGGGCGATCGCGCTGCTGCGCGATGAAGGTCTGCAGCCAACGGTCTATCTCGCCGGCGACGGGCGCGGCCGGCGACGCGAAGTCATCGAACGGCTGATCCGCGAGCTAGGCATTGCGCAGCAGGTGCGCCTGCTGGGTGTCGTCAGTGACGTGCCGCAGCGCCTGCTCGGCATCCGCACGGCGGTGCTCGCCACGCACCATGAGGGCATGCCGCTCGCCATCATCGAGGGGATGGCGGCCGGCTGCGCCGTGGTCGGCAGCCGGGTACCGGGCGTACAGGAGGTGATCGCCGACGGCGTCAATGGTCTGCTCGCCGAGCCCGGCGATCCGCGTTCGCTGGCGACGGCGCTGCGCCGCCTGCTCGTCGAGCCGTCACTGGCAGCACGACTCGGCACCGAGGGCCGGCGTCAGGCGCTCGCGCATTACGGTGTCGCCCGCATGGCCGGCGACTACGAGCGGCTGGTGGACGAACTGCTGCGCGCAGGCCCGCTCCGCTAGCCGCGATCGAGCAGCTCGCCGAGCGCTGCCAGCGACTCGCGCCGGATGGCTGCGGACAGCCCGCCGAGCGCCGCTTGCATTTGCACGTACCGCCCGGCGTCCATATCCAGCGCCGTCCGCATCGCCGTCGCCAGCTGCGAGTTGTCCTCGTAAATGATGCCGTTCTCCGTGGTCAGCCTATGCGGCTCGGCGAACTTGCGGGTCACGATGCAGGGCTTGGTGAATCCGTAGACCAGCTGGAAGTGGCCGCTGGTACCCGTGAGCGCGTAGAAATCGTGATCCGGGTTATGCGGATCGAGCAGGCTCAGGATGAAATCCGCGCGCTCCATCTGTGTGTACAACTCGCTGAAGCTGACGCGTCCGGTCACGGTGAAGTACGCCCGCAGTTCCCCCGGTACCGACCTCAGGTCCCCGTCGCCGACGAAAGTGACGTGGAAATCGCGTCTGCCCGCGCGGTGCAGCGTGCCCACCGCATCGAGCAGGGCCGCGATGTTGCGGCTGCGCGAACGCAGCGCACCGACCACGATGAACCGCGAAACCGGCATGCCGCGCGGGCCCGTGCGCACGTCACCGAAGAAATGCGGATTCACGCCGCGCGTGGCTGCGCCCCCGTGGCGGATCGGCCGCAGGGTGATGACGTTGGCGTCGAGGAAACCGCGCTGCAGAGGTACCTTGATGTCGTGCTCCACGAGCAGTATCCGCTGTCCGGGCTGGCGGTCGGCGAACAGCCCATACTCCGAGGAGTAGGAGTCCTCATGGCCGATCTTGCGGGCGGTGGTGATCAGCACCCCCCGCGCCCGGCCGAGCCCGTGCCTCGCGAAATGCCGCACGATCGCTGCCTGGGGCATGCGGTTGAGCAGTAGCCGGGGATGCTGGAAGCGTTCGAACAGACCTTCCTCGAGGCGCGCGGGGGACAGCAGCACAGACACGTCGAAACCGAGTTCGAGCAGGTAGTGGACATATCCCGGAACCACTTCGGCGTGCGAGTGGCTGCAGGGCTCCCACACGAAGAAGGTATTGTCGGTGACCCGCGGCTCCGTCGAGCGGCTGAGCAGCCCGTTCAATGAATACTTGATGCGGCTGCGGAGTGGGAGGGCGGCAAAAGGCATCGGAAACCCGGCCGCGGGTTGCTGGTCTTGGCGGCGCGCTGGTCGAGTTTACAGGTGTTTCGATCCGTCGGCTGATTGACGGGCCGGGTTGGTCCGAAGAATACTTGCGGCCGCTTACGGCGCCGCGGCGTCGAGACGTACGCCACCACCCAACGCCGATGCAGAACACGATCGACGCCGTCCTGCCGCTCGCCGCGCGCGACCTGGAACGTTCCCGACTGCTGGTCGAGTCGCTGGAGCGGAATTTCGTCGGGCTGCGGCGGCTCTGGGTGGTTTGTCCCGACCACCAGCACGCCGAGATCGCGGCAGCGTACGCGGCCTCCTCCCTGCCCTTCGAGATCCGCGTCGAGAAGGAGCGCAACATCGTCCCGGAGTTCGACCTCAATATCCGCATGAGCGGCTGGTTCCGCCAGCAGCTCATCAAGCTCTCCATGTTCGAACATCTCGACGAGGGGCTTTACCTGACGTTCGACGCGGACGTGCTGTGCAGCCGTCCGGTCAGCGCCCACGAACTGGTCGGTGACGGGCGGGGCGCCTGCGTTTCCTTTGCCGACGAGCGGTTCCGCTACTGGTACGAACGCGTCGAGAAGGTCATGCGCATCCGCATCGAGAAAGGGCGCGGCTGCCACAACGTCACCCCCGCCCTGCTGCACACGGGGGGCGTCCGCGTGCTCAAGGGCCGCATCGAGGCCATGCTGGCGCTCGGCGCGTACTCGCGGGGTTTCCGCGGCCTGAAGCAAAGATGGTGGCTTTCCCGCACCCGCGGCAGCTCACGGTACGCTCCCTGGCGGGTGTTCCTCGCCGCCGCCCGTCCGTGGACCGAGTATGCGCTGTACTTCAGCGTGCTCGAGAACGAGGGCTGTTTCGACAGGTTTCACGTGCGCGCCGAGCACTGCATCTACGACAACGACAGGTCGCTCTGGAGCGCCCGTGACCAGCAGATCCCCGCGGACTGGGATCCCGCGCCCGCCTTCCGCGGCGATGGCCCGCCCTGGTTCCTGGTCGCACAGTCGAACACGGGGATCTCCGCCGCGGCGTACCGCGAACGCCTGTTGCCGCTGCTGCGCGGGGGCTCCGCACACCCCCATCGCCAAATCAGTGGGTTATAATCGGCGCGGACGGGGTCGACCAAAAGGCGGCCTCGATTCCGCCGGATTCTTGTCAGCCACTGTTCACAGAGGATTTCCACCATGAAGACCCCGATCGTCGTCAAGATGGCCGCCGTCGTCGCCGTAGCCGCCCTCGCCGGCTGCACCGACCTCAAGCCGCTCCAGGCCCAGGTCGACACCCTGAAGACCCAGGTCTCGAGCCTGCAGTCGCAGGTCGCAGCGGCCAAGAACGCGGCCGATGCCGCGGGCAGTGCTGCCGCCTCGGCGGCCACGGCTGCCAACGGCGCCCAGGCGACCGCCAACCAGGCGCTCGCTGCCGCTCAGGCCAGCCAGGCCTGCTGCGACGCGACCAACGAGAAGCTCGATCGCATGTTCAAGCGCTCGATTTCGAAGTAATCGGGGAGAGGTCCAGCCGCTCGTCCCTGCGGACGAGCCGGCACCGGCCAAAAAACGCCGCGCCTTGCGCGGCGTTTTTTTTCCTAGAAGCGCAGCAGCGCCGAGCCCCAGGTGAAGCCACCGCCGAAGGCCTCGAGCAGCACGAGTTCGCCGCGACGGATGCGTCCGTCGCGCACCGCGGTATCGAACGCCAGCGGCACCGAGGCGGCCGAGGTGTTGCCGTGGCCCTGCACGGTGACGACCACCCGCTCCATCGGGATCTCGAGTTTCTTTGCGGTGGCCTGAATGATGCGGATGTTGGCCTGATGCGGCACCAGCCAGTCGATGGCGGACTTGTCGAGACCGTTGGCAGCCAGCGTCTCCTCCACGATCGAGCCCAGCGACTTCACGGCGATCTTGAAGACCTCGTTGCCGGCCATGCGGATGAACGCGTCGAGCCGACCGCTGGCATCGCGCGAGAACCCGCGCGAGGGGCCTCCAGAGCAGTACAGCAGATCCTTGCAGCTGCCATCGGTGTGCAGGTGGGTGGAGAGGATGCCGGGCTCGTCCGCGGGCCGCAGCACCACGGCTCCGGCGCCATCACCGAACAGGATCGCCGTGCCCCGGTCCGTCCAATCGACAATGCGGCTGAGAGTCTCGGCGCCGATGACCAGCGCGCACTGCGACTCGCCGAGCCGGACGAACTTGTCGGCCACCGACAGCGAATAGATGAAGCCGCTGCAGGCCGCCTCGAGTCCGATCGCCGGACAGTTGTTGCGGATGCCGAGCTTGTCCTGCAGCAGCGCCGCGCAGTTCGGGAAGATCAGATCCGGCGACGTGGTGCCGAAAACGATCAGGTCGACCTCGCCGGCTTCCACCCCGGCCGCCTCGAGCGCGCGCCGCGCCGCCTGCAAGCCAAGGTCGACGGTAGTCTCGCCATCGGCCGCGATGTGCCGCTGGCCGATGCCAGTACGCTCGCGGATCCACTCGTCCGAAGTGTCGAACATCTTCTCGAGGTCGTGGTTGGTCAGTACCTTCTGCGGCAGGTAACTGCCGGTGCCGGCGATCCGCGAATATCTGCGCATCAGCAACTCCCTTCGCCGAACATCAAAAAGCGGCTCCCAGAGACGCCACTCACGGCGCTGCCGCCAGCACCGCCGGCGACGCGCGCTCACCCTCCAGGGCCTGCTGCACGTGACCGACGAGGCCGCGACGCACAGCCGTCGCCGCAATGGCGATCGACTGAGCCAGCGCGACCCGGTCGGCGCGGCCGTGGCTTTTTACCACGATGCGTTTCAGGCCGACCATCACCGCACCGTTGTAGCGCCGAGGATCGAGCGATCCCGACACGCGGTCCAGTACCTTGCGGGACAGCAGGCCGGCAAGCTTGCTCGGCAGGTCCGCCGTGAACTCGCGGCGCAGGCGTCCACCGATCAGGCTGGCAACGCCCTCCATGGTCTTCAGCGCGACGTTGCCCGTGAAGCCGTCGGTAACCACCACATCGACGTCGCCGGTGAAGATGTCACCACCCTCGACGAAGCCGACATACTCGAAGTCGCCGCGCCCGCCCGCGGCCATCCGCGAGCGCAGCAGTGCGTGCGCCTCCTGCACCAGGTCGTGGCCCTTGGTCTCCTCCTCGCCGATGTTGAGCAGGCCCACCCGCGGTCGCGGCACCTCATGCACGTCGCGGGCGACGATCGCTCCCATGATGGCGAACTGCCGAAGTTGCCATGCGGTGGCGCGCACGTTGGCCCCAAGGTCGAGGAGCTGGGTGAATCCGCGCGCGTTCGGCACGGCAGACATGATCGGCGCACGCTCGACCTCAGGGAGGCACTTGAGCACGAAATGCGCGATCGCGGTGAGCGCACCGGTATTGCCGGCACTTACCACCGCTTCCGCGCGAGCCGCGTGCACCAGATCGACGGCGACGCGCATCGAGGAGTGCTTCTTGCGGCGGATCGCCTCGCGCGGCGAATCGTCCATGGTGATGATTTCGCTGGCCGGCACGATTTCCAGCCGCGCGGCGAGCGCGCGTGGCACCTTCGCGGCGCCAAGCAGGCCCTCGATCAGCGCCGGCTGTCCGACCAGCAGAAGCTTCAGCAGCGGATCAGCGGCCAGCGCGCCCAACGCCGCCGGTAAGCACTCCGCGGCGCCCAGATCGCCGCTCATCACGTCGAGCGCGATGACGGTCATCAGCGGATCTAAGGCCGCGAGGCGCGGGTGGACGGCGGCACCGGGCCCGTCCGCGGGCGTCCTCAGCCCGCGGTCTCTTCGTCAGCCGGCTTCTCGATCACCCGCTTACCGCGGTAGAAACCATCGGGCGTGATGCGGTGGCGGAAATGCGTCTCGCCCGACTGCGGATCGACCGAGAGGGCAGGCTTGGCGAGACGGTCGTGCGACCGGTGCATGCCGCGCTTGGACGGCGTCTTGCGGCTCTTCTGGACTGGCATGTCGGACTCCTAAAGACTCGATGTCGAAAACCGGGCGACTCATTCACGACCGCGTTTCAGGAGCTCGCCCAGCCCCGCAAACGGTCTCTGCAAAACCTCTTCTTCCGCTCCCGAACCGCCCTCAGCGGCCGGCACGCAATCGGCGAGCCGCTCGTGACGGGGCACCAGCGGCAACGCGAGCAGCAACTCCTCCTCGGCGAGGTCCCGCAGCGGGATCCGCCCCTGCGGCGCGAGTGTCGGCTCGATGCCCGGGTCGAGATCGTCGGCCTGCGACGGGTCGGTCAACAACCACACCCGCGACTCACCGTCGACCTCGTGCCAGACCGGCCGCAAACAGCGCTCGCAGCGCAATCCGAGGCGCGCCTTCACGGCCACGACCGCGATCGGCGCCCCACGCTCGCGCGCGAAGGCAATACGGCATTGCGCGCTGCCCTCGTCCACCGCCAACGCAGGTGCCAGCCGTGGCAACTCGCGCAGCGGCAACTCGAACTCCCGCGTTTCGCCGGCGTCGGCCAGACGCTCGACGTCGACGGCTCGGGACCAGTCGGCTGGCATGGGGCGCGTATAATAGGGGCGCCCCCCCCTTGAGTCAAAACGACTTTACGGTAAGCCGTTGTTTTACGTGGCCGAAAACCGCCCCCTAAACCTGTCGCGTCCATTGTGGCTAGCTTCCGGGTCACGCTACCGGCGCGAGTTGCTCGCGCGTCTGGGTATCGCCTTCCAGCAGTCGAGTCCCGAAGTCGACGAGACGGCGCGCAGCGGTGAGACACCGGCGGCGCTCGCCGAGCGCCTCGCCCTCGCCAAGGCACGCGCGGTGGCCGACCGCGAGCCGCAAGCCCTCGTGATCGGTTCCGATCAAGTATGCGCGATCGGCAACCAATGCCTCGGCAAGCCAGGCAGCCGCGACGCCCAGGCCGCCATGCTGGCCCGGCTTTCCGGTCAGTTGGTGACGTTCCACACGGCCGTTGCCGTAGTCGGTATTGAAGCGGGGCTCTGGCAGCGCCATCGCGACGAGACCCGCTGCCAATTCCGCACGCTGTCCTCCGAAGAGATCGCCGACTACGTGGCCCGCGAACCCGCCACCGATTGCGCCGGCGGCTTCAAGTGCGAGGGTCTTGGCATCAGTCTGCTCGAGCACATGCAGAGCGAGGATCCGACCGCGATCATCGGTCTGCCGCTCATCTGGGTCGCGAATACCCTCCGCCCTTTCGCCGCCGCGACGTAGCGGCCGCCAGCGCATCGATCACGGCCGCGAGCTCTGCTGGCAACGGTGCGTTAACACTGAACTCCGTGCCGCGGTCGGGCCAGATGAACGACAGGCTTGAGGCGTGCAGGAACATGCGCTCGAGTCCGTACTCCCGCATCTGCTCATTGAAATCGGCATCGCCATACTTGCGGTCACCGGCCACCGGATGCCCGGCGTAGGCGGCGTGCACACGGATCTGGTGCGTGCGGCCGGTCAGGATGCTGACCTCGAGCAGTGAAGCGAGGCGACCGAATGCCTGCACCGGGCGGAAGTCGCTGGTCGCGCTCTTGCCCGAGGCGTGAACTTTCACGGTGCGCTCGCCGCCGACTCGTAGATCGGTGCGCAGCGGCGCCTCGATGCGCTTCTTGCCGAGTTGCCAACTGCCTTGGACGAGGGCGAGGTAGCGCTTCTCGAAGCCTTCGCCCTCGCGCAGCCCGGCGTGCAACATGCGCAGGACCGACGGCCGCCTCGCCACCAGCAGTACGCCGCTGGTGTCGCGATCGAGGCGATGCACGAGTTCGAGGTCGTCGGCCTCCTCCGGCCGGGCGGCCCGCAGCGCCTCGATCACGCCGAAAGCGAGTCCGCTGCCGCCGTGGACAGCGAGACCCGCGGGTTTGTTGATCACCAGAAGCCGTTCGTCCTCCTGAAGGATGGCGGCATTCACGGTTGCAATGAGCGATGCGGGCACCCGGGCCCGGCGCACGCCAGCGCTGGCGCCGCCCGCTCCCGTCCCGGCAGCCTGCGGCGCCTCGAGACGCAGCGGCGGCAGGCGCACATCGTCGCCACCCTCGAGGCGGGTATCGACCGACGCCCGTTTGCCGTTCACCCGCACCTCGCCCTTGCGCACGATACGGAACAGTCGGCTGCGCGGGACCTGCGGGTATTGGCGGGCGAGGAACTTGTCGAGCCGGCTGCCCGCGTCCTCGGCGCCGACTTTTGCATGACGCACCGCTGTTTGCGCAGACTTATTCGTAACGCCTTGTTTTTCCATGGTCTTTGACATAGTATCCGGTGGTCGCAAGAGCGCGCACCCCGTGTGACCCGCTCCTGCAGGCATCAGCGCGGTGCCGGCCATCCGGGCCCTGGCAACCAGCCATCCCGACAGCGGGCGCCGCATGTTAGTTGGTCCTCGGCAACGAGGCCATCGAATCCGGCCGACAGTCGCAGCGTCACCCGACGCGCCTTCGGTTGCCAGACACCAACAAGACAGACGTCACGTGCTTCATTTCCTCGTAACGCTGTTCGTGCACCAGCTCGATGCACTGGTTCTGCCCGCTCGCCCGCGGCTCCCCGCCCGGCGCGTCGCGGTGTCCCATCGGACGACCCCCGGAACACTGTCGGCCCCACTTCGGAGTTCAGGGGCCCATGAAAAGAATGCTGGTAAACGCGACGCAGCAGGAAGAACTGCGCGTCGCCCTCGTTGACGGACAGAAACTCTACGATCTCTCGATAGAACTTCCCTCGCGGGAACAGAAAAAGGCGAACGTTTACAAGGCGCGCATCGCGCGCATCGAGCCTTCGCTAGAAGCCTGCTTCATCGACTACGGCGCCGAGCGCCACGGCTTCCTGCCGCTGAAGGAAATCTCCCGCGAGTACTTCCTCAAGAATCCCTCCGGCGGGCGCATCAACATGCGCGAGATCCTGCAGGAGGGTCAGGACATCGTCGTGCAGGTCGAGAAGGAGGAGCGCGGCAACAAGGGTGCCGCCCTCACCACCTACATCTCGCTCGCCGGCCGCTTCCTCGTGCTGATGCCGAACAACCCGCGCGCGGGCGGTGTCAGCCGCCGCATCGAGGGCGAAGACCGCGACCAGATGAAGCACATCATGGACTCGTTGGTCATCCCGCCGGGCATGGGAGCGATCGTGCGCACCGCCGGGGTCGGCAGGGCCACCGAGGAACTGCAGTGGGATCTCGACAACCTCAAGATCCAGTGGGACGAGATCGTCAAGGCGGTGCTCTCGAGGCCCGCGCCCTTCCTCGTTTACCGCGAGAGCGACCCGGTGACCCGCGCGCTGCGCGACTACCTGTCGGACGACATCGGCGAAGTGCTGGTAGACGAACCAGGCGCGCACGCCATAGCCACCGAGTACATGCAGCGCTTCATGCCTGCCGAGGGCGGGCGGCGGCTGAAGATGTACACGGACGACATCCCGCTCTTCACCCGCTACCAGATCGAGAGCCAGATCGAATCCGCCTACGCCCACAAGGTGCAGTTGCCCTCGGGCGGCTCGATCGTCATCGACTACACCGAGGCGCTGGTGTCGATCGACATCAACTCGGCGCGGGCAACCCGCGGTGGGGACATCGAGACCACCGCCACCAACACCAACCTCGAGGCGGCCGACGAGATTGCCCGCCAGCTGCGCATCCGTGACATCGGTGGCCTGATCGTCATCGACTTCATCGACATGGAGGAGTCGCGCAACCAGCGGGCCGTCGAGGATCGTCTGCGCGAGGCCATGAAAATGGATCGGGCGCGCATCCAGATCGGCCGGCTGTCGCGCTTCGGCCTGCTCGAGATGTCGCGGCAGCGCCTGCGGCCGTCGCTCAGCGACTCCAGCCACGAGGTCTGCCCGCGCTGCCAGGGCATCGGCAGCATCCGCACGGTCGAGTCCATGGCACTCGCCATCCTGCGACTGATCGGCGAGGAAGCGCGCAAGGATCGCACCGCAAAGGTCATAGCCGAAGTGCCGGTCGAGGTCGCCACCTACCTGATCAACGAAAAACGCGAGTGGCTGCGTACCCTCGAGGACAAGAGCGACGTCGAATTGCTGATCGTGCCGAACCTCAACATCGACACGCCGGAATACTCCATCCGTCGCGTGCGCGAGGACGAGGTCGACACGCCGGAATTCAAGCGGTTCTCCTACCAGATGCCCACTCCCGCAAAGGTGCCGGACGTCTCCGGCACTCGCGAGCAGCAGGCGGCGCAGGAGCCGGCCGCCGTACCCACTTTCCTGCCGACCACGGCGGCGCCGATCATCGTGCAGGCCCCCGCGGCCCCCGCGGTGACGGTCGCCGCAGAGCCGGCGACGGTGACGGTGACGCTGCCGGCAGGACCGCAACTCGGCATCTTCGTGCGTCTGTGGCGTTGGCTGTTCGGCGCACCGCAGCCGCCAGCCGCGCCGGCGACCGTCGAGCGCGACACGGGCGAGCGCGGCGGCCGCAGTGAGCGCGGCGAACGTGGCGAGCGCAATGGCCGACGCCGTGACCGTGATCGCGGTGGTCGCGACCGCGAAGAGCGGGAGGCCCGTGGCGAGCGTGGTGGCCGGCAGCGGGATCGTGAGCGGGACCGCGACCGCGATCGCGACCGCGATCGCGGGGCCAGCCGCGGCGGCGAGAACAAGACGACGCCTGACGGCAAGCCTCAGGATGCGAAGGCGGCGGCGCCGGCGGCGGACCGACGCAGCGACGACGGCCAGCGTCGCGGCGGGCGCGACGACTCGCGGCGCCGGGAACGCGGCGAGGGTCGCGACCGCAACAGCGAGCGCGAGCGTAGCGAAGGCAGGGATCGCGGTGAGGCGCGGGAGCCGCGTGGTGAAACACGTGATCAACGTGACGAGGCGCGGGAGCCGCGCGACGAATCGCGCGAACGCGCTGCCGCGGCGCCCATGGGCAGCGGCTCCGGAGCTGCCTCGCCCACAGGGCCCGCAGGCGTAACGGCAGCGAGCGATGCTCTGTCGTCCGCAGAGCCCGTGGGCGACCCGCAGGCACAAACCCCGGGAGCCGCAACCGGACTCGATGCCGGCGACGAAACCTTGCCGCCCCGCGAGGGCGGCGGACGTCGTGGACGTCGGCGGGGACGGCGTGGTCGCCGTGGCGGCGGGCAGCGTGACCTCGCCACTGGCGGCATGGCCGGCGTCGGCGCCGACGGCGCCGCCGACAGCGCCGTCGACGCAGCGGACGACGGATCGTCCGCAGATGAGCTTGCAGACGATCTGCGGCCAGACGAACCGCGTGAAGCACGTGCGGTCACGGCCTCAGCCGAGTCAGGGCAGCCGATCGAGGCTCCGTCCACGACCGAGATACCGCCGCCCCCGACCAACGGCCAGATCAGTTGGACAGGACTCGCCCCTGCCCCGCCGACCGAGGCTGCGGTGACGGACGCGGTGACCGCGGACACGGCAGTGCCCACGGAAACTGCGATCTCCGCGGAAACTGCGATGCCCGCGGAGACGGCGACGCCCACGGAGACCGCGACGCCCGCGGCGGCGGCCGTGCCGACGGCGCTCGCGGAGTCCGCGCCGACCGCGGAGGTGACCACGTCCACCGAAGCTGCTGCCTCGCCGACGGTACCTGTCGAGGCCGCCTCCTCGGCGGCAGGCGAATCATCGTCGGCAGAGGAAAAGAAGGTGGTCTGGTCGTCGAGCCCGTCGGCGCGGCTCTCCAGCTTCGGTAACGACGCCCGGCGCGACGACTACTGACCGGCGAACGGCCCGCGGACCGGCGCCAACGCCTCGACGGCGCGCGCCAGGTCCTCGGCCGTGTTGACGTCTGGCCCGGGACGGCACTGTGCCTCGCCCACCTGGATTCGCAGGCCATGCGCCAGCGCCCGCAGCTGCTCGAGTTTTTCGGCCTGTTCCAGCGGCGTGGGCGGCAATGCGGCCAGCCGCCGCAGGGCCCGCACGCGGTAGGCGTACAGCCCCAGATGCCGGCGGACGAGCGCGCGCAGGCCGCGGCCGTCGGGTTCAATCTGGTCGCGGAACCACGGGATCGGCGCACGACTGAAGTACAGCGCGCGCCCCTCGAGATCCGTCACCACTTTGACCGCATTGGGATCAAAGTATTCGTCGCGATCGGCGACCGGCGTCGCCAGGGTGGCGATGTCGGCCCCTGCATGGTCGATGAGCAGCATGGCCACCTGCTCGACCAGCACGGCGGGCATCGAAGGCTCGTCGCCCTGCAGGTTCACCACCACGTCGTCGTCCTGCCATCCGCGTCGTGCCGCTACTTCGGCAATCCGGTCGGTGCCGCTCGCGTGTTCGGCCGCAGTCATCTCGACGGTCGCGCCGAAGGCCTCGGCAACGACCCGGATGCGCTCGTCGTCGGTGGCGATGACCACCTCATCCGCAGCGCAGGCGAGCGCCCGCTCGTGGACCCAGGCGAGCATCGGTTTGCCGGCGATCGCCAGCAAAGGCTTGCCGGGCAGGCGCGTCGAGGCGTAGCGCGCGGGAATGACGATGCGGTACATGCGTGTCAGCGGGTCGCGGCGCACCCGGCCGTGGTCAGGGCACGGCTGCTCATGAACGGTTGACCCTTGCGAGCAGCGGGTCGTCGGCCGACAGCGCCCGCGCCTCTTCCTCGAGCATGACGGGGATACCGTCGCGGATCGGGAACGCCAGCCGATCGGCACGGCAGACGAGCACGCCCTGCTCACGATGGTGTACGAGCGGCCCCTTGCAGAGCGGGCAAGCGAGGATGTCGAGCAGTCGGTTTTCCATCGTTCAGCGGTGCTCCGGGCGGGATGGGCGGACGAGGGAGGCGATCGAGTCGACGAGCCGGGCAGCGCCGTCCGGCAGCAATCTCGCCACCACCGGCACCTCCCAGCAACCTGCGTCGGCGAATTCGCGGCATTTTACTGCATCCTTCGCCGTCATCAGGATCGGCAATCCGTCGCCGAAATCGAGGTCGCTGCGGCGATAGG
>JBILMF010000179.1:0-5349 GCA_044375655.1 Steroidobacteraceae bacterium
ACGAAGGTCGACACCGTCACCATCGACATCATCGAAAGCGCGCTGCGCAACGCGCGCTACGAGATGGACACGGTGCTGTTCCGCACGGCCATGTCGCCCGGTATCCGCGAGCAGCACGACGAATTCCCGATGATCGCCAACACCGAGGGCAAGATGGTCGTCGGCCAGTTTGGTTCCTTCATCTGGGGATTCATGCAGGGCTACGATGGCACGGTCGAGGAGGGAGACATCTTCCTCACGTCCGACCCGTACTCGGTCAACGGCGCGATCAGCCACGCCAACGACTGGCTGATGCTGATGCCGGTTTACCGCAGCGGCCGCATCATCGCTTGGGCGGCGATGTTCGGTCACATGACCGACGTGGGCGGCAAGGTGCCTGGCTCGCTGCCCACCGACGGCACTACGATCTACGAGGACGGCATCGTGGTGCCGCCGGTCAAGATCTACAAGGGTGGCGAACTCAACAAGGACGTGCTGCGCGTCGTGCTGCACAACTGCCGCCTTCCCGAATGGAACCTCTCGGACTTCAATGCCATCACGGCGGCGCTGCGCACCGCCTCCGCGCGCTGCATCGAGATCGCCGAACGCTTCGGTGACGACGTCTTCTACTCGGCGATGGACGCCATGCTCGAGCGCAACAAGCGCGCGATGCGCGCGCTCATCCGGCAGAACGTGCCGGAGACCAAGCAGCACTTCGAGGACTACATCTGCGACGACGGCCTCAACATGGGCCCTTATCGCATCAAGTGCAGCATGTGGCGCGAGGGTGACAAGTGCATCTTCGACTTCTCGGGCACCGATCCGCAATCGATCTCCTCGATCAACTTCCTGTTGAACGAAGAGATGTTCAAGATGTTCGCGGGCATCTACATGATCATGGTGTTCGACCCGCAGATCCTCTTCAACGACGGCTTCTATGACCTCATGGAAGTCCGCATTCCGCCGGGGACGCTGCTCAAGCCGCTGAAGCCTGCGGCGCTTTCCTGCCGCACGCACGCCCTCGGTCGCATTTTCGACATCCTTGCCGGTCTGCTCGGCCAGGGTAATCCGGACTTCATGTGCGGCGCCGGCTTCTCCGACAGCCCGCACTTCATGTATTCGGGTTACGACAAGAACGGCGAGTGGTACCAGCTCTACCAGATCACCTTCGGCGGCATTCCGGGCAAGCCTTTCGGCGACGGCCCGGATGGCCATTCGCTGTGGCCGTCGTTCACGAACGTACCGAATGAGTTCCTCGAGAGCTACTTCCCGCTGCGCATCGATATCTACGAGACCATCGCCGATACCGGTGGTGCCGGCAAGAATCGCGGCGGCAACGGCCTGCGGATCGGCTACCGGTTTCTCGAGCCAGGCGAGATCTCCATCCACGATGACCGCTGGCTCACCTATCCGTGGGGCGCCAACGGCGGCGAGCCGGGCGCGCGCAGCCGCAAGCTTCTGCAGCGGGCCGATGGCACGGAGCAACTGCTGCCCTCCAAGATCGACCACGTCAAAGTCGAGGCCGGCGACCTGCTGATCGCCGACACCTGGGGTGGCGGCGGCTGGGGTGATCCGCTCGAGCGCGAGGCCGCCAAGGTCGGCTTCGATGTCGCGGCGGGTCTCGTTACCGCTGATGGAGCAAGGCGTTATGGCGTCATCTGCGATGCCGACGGCACGGTTGACGAGAAAGCCACCGAGGAGCTGCGCGCGCAGCTGCGTGCGAACCGCGCTCCGAAGAAGATCTTCGATCGCGGTTTCGAGTCCATCGACGAGCTCAAGGGGCGCTGCAAGGCGGAGACGGGTTTCGATCCGCCCGCGCAGCCGCGCTTCACCAAGTGGGCAGCGGTGGCGGCCGAGGCGCTGGCAAGGAAAAAGGCCAGCAAGGCAGCCTGAGGCCGCCCGCCGAGGTTGGCGTGACAAGTCCCCGCTCCGCGAGGTGCGGGGACTTTTTTTTGATCTCATCCAGGGGGCGATGACGGGCATGTCCGATACCTACGTTGACGTGGGCTACGCATCGGGCGACATCGGCTTCGGCCGCCGGGCGGCCGTGCTGGTGGTCGACTGGCAGCTTGCCTTTACCGATCCGCGGTTCGAACTCGGCGGCTTGGAGCGACTGCATCGCGCGCGTGACAACACGGCGCTGCTGCTGGCACGCGCGCGCTCCGCAGGCCTCCCGGTGGCTGCCTGTTACACCGCGTACTGCGGCGGCAAGGACATGCCCCTGTGGAAGGTCGCCGCGGTGCGTCGCGAGTTCTTCTACGGCCACGAGTGCACAGCCATCGATCCGAAGATCCATCACCCCGACGACTTCACCTACTGCAAGAACGCACCGTCGATGTTCTTCCAGACGCCGCTCATCACCTGGATCGTCCGTCAGGGTGTCGACACGGTGCTGGTCACCGGCTGCACGACCAGTGGCTGTGTGCGTGCCACGATCGTCGATGCGTTCTCGTTCGGCTTGCGGGTGCAGGTGGTCGCCGATTGCTGTGGCGACGCCGAGCAGGGGCCGCATGACGACACGTTGCGTGACGTCGGCCGGCGCTACGCGGACGTCATCGATCGCGCGAGGGCGGAGGCGTGGATCGACAGCCTCGGCTTGGCGAAGGCACAGGAGGTCAGGGCATGAAGCGGCGCGAGTTTCTGCAGGCGGGCGCCCTCGCGGGCGGCGGGCTGTGGTTGGGTGTGGCCATCACCGGGGCCGACGCCGTCGGTGCAGACGGCGCTGCCTTGCCCGGCGCGGCGGCCGCGTCGGCAACGGCAGTGCCAGCGGTTGGCCGTTTCAGCGCCTATCTCGAGATCGATACCGACGGTGGCATCCACATCACATGCCCGCAGTCTGAAATGGGGCAGGGGGTGCACGACGGCCTGCCAAAGATTCTTGCCGATGAACTCGAGGCGCGCTGGGAGGACGTGTCGATTCGTCTGCCGATGGCCGACGATGCGCTCGTCAACCCGCTCACCAAGCGGCAGCGGACGGCGAACAGTGAATCGACCAACGTGTATTTCACGCTGCTGCGTAACGCCGGTGCGGCAGCCCGCGATATGCTGGTGCTTGCAGCTGCGCAGCGCTGGGGCGTATCCGCGGCCGATTGCCGTGCGGCCGAGTCGCGGGTGCAGCATGTGGCAAGCGGGCGCTCGTTCGGCTACGGCGAGCTTGTGTCGGCGGCAGCGCTGCTGCCGGTGCCACAGGCGCCGCAACTGAAGGATCCGCGCGATTTCCGCCTGATCGGCAAGTCGCTGCCGCGGAAGGATACGCCTGCGAAGGTCGATGGCAGTCTGGTCTTCGGCATCGACGTAAGGCTCCCCGGGATGCTGCATGCTGCGCTGCGGCGTTCGCCCGCGGTCGCCTCCAGCGTGCGCAGTTTCGACCGTGAGGCTGCGCTCGCACAGCCGGGTGTGGTCGACGCGTTCGCGATCCCGGAGGGCGTCGCGGTGGTCGCCGATTCCTTCTGGCGGGCTCGGCAGGCAGCCGAAGCGATCGATGTGAGCTTTGATGATTCGGCCGCCCTCGCCGTAGATACCGAAGGCATGCGTGCGCGGCTGCGCTCAGCCCTGGACGCCGACGAACGCGCCGCTGCCGGTCGCCCGATGCCCGGGTTTCCTGCCTTCGACAAGGCGGCGACGATGGCTGCGCTGCAGGGGGCGGCACGCCGGCTGCAGTTCGAGTACGAGGTACCGTTCCTCGCGCACGCGGCGCTCGAGCCGCTCTGCGCTACCGCCGTGGTTCGAGCCGACAGTGCGGAGGTCTGGGCGCCGACCCAGCAACCTGACCGTACCCGCGACATGATCGCCGAGGTCACCGGCCTGCCGCGCGAGCGCTGCCAGTTGCACGTCACCTTCATCGGCGGCGGCTTCGGCCGCAAGTGGGAGCTGGACTTCGTCCGCGAGGCCGTACAGATCGCCAGGCAGTTGGCGGTCCAGCGCCCCGGCACACCGGTCAAGCTGATCTGGACGCGGGAGCAGGACTTCCGCCACGACCGATTCCGTCCGGCGCATCTCGTGCGTACCCGGGTTGGTCTCGACGAGTCGGGCAAGCTGGTGGCAATGCATAGTCGGACCACCGGAATCAGCATGTGGAAGTACCAGCGCCGGCCCCTCGCTCCGGGCATGGCCGACCCATTCGTGGCTGGCTGGCTGATCAACGACAACTACCGCTTCCCCAACAAGTACATCGACTATGTCGAAACCCCGGAGCCCGTGCCGGTGGGCACATGGCGCTCCGTCTCGCAGTCCATGAACGGGTTCTTCTCGGAGAGCGCCCTCGATGACGTCGCGCACACGCTCGGCCGCGATCCGCTCGAGTTCCGTCTCGAACTTTGCAGCGATGATCCCCGTGCGACGGCCGTGCTGCGCCGGGCAGGTGAATTGGCGGGGTGGAGTACGCCGCCGGGCAAGGGACGCGGGCGCGGGATCTCGCTCGCACTCGGCTACGACGCATACTGTGCGGAAGTCGTCGAGGTGCGGGTGGAGGACAGGACCGTCCACGTGGAGCGCATCATCGCCGTTTTCGACTGCGGACAAATGGTCGACCCTCGCGGCGTCGAGGCACAGGTCGAGGGTGGTGTGATCTGGGGCCTGTCGGCAGCGCTCGATGGGCAGATCAACTTCGCCAACGGCGCAGCCGTCGAGGACAACTTCCACACCTCGCCGATCCTGCGGCTCGGTCAGACGCCGAAGATCGAGGTGCACCTGCTGGCCACTGCGCACAAGAGCGGCGGAGCGGGCGAGGCGAGCGTGCCCGGTGTGGCACCGGCGCTTGCCGGGGCCATCCAGATGGCCTGCGGCGAGCGTCCGCGGCGTCTGCCGATCATCGCCAGCGGCTTCCAGTTCGCGTGATCGCGGTCGCTCCCCGATGACGCTGCAGCGCGTCGGTCTGTGGCTGGGTGTGGCGCTGTTCGTTGCCATGCTCTGCCTTCCAGCGCCCGAGGGCTTGTCGCCGGTCGGCTGGCGGGTGGCCGCTCTCACCGTGCTGATCGGCTGCTGGTGGTTCACGGAGGCCGTTCCGGTCACCTTGACCGGCAGTCTGCCCTTCCTCGCCCTGCCACTGCTCGGTGTGGCCAAGGCGGATGCGGTCGCCGGGCTCTACATGTCGCCCGTGCTCTTTCTCATCCTCGGCGGCGCGCTCATCGGCCTGGCGTTCGAGAAGTGGAACCTGCATCGCCGCGTGGCGCTTTACGTGGTGTCGCGTGCGAGTCCGGAGCCGCGCTTCCTGTTGCTCGCCATCATGGCGGTGACGGCGTTCGTCTCGATGTGGGTCAACAATTCGGCCACCACCGTGATGATGCTGCCGATCGCGCTCGCTGCCCTGGGCGCGGTTGTGCCGACGACGGGCGCTGCAGGAGCCGCGGACGCTGAAGCGGCGCTGCAGCG
>JBILMF010000180.1:0-5308 GCA_044375655.1 Steroidobacteraceae bacterium
CTGCAAAGAGCCAGTTGTTGCGACCGAGCGCGATGGGGCGGATGCGGTTCTCGACCCAGTTGTTATCGATGGGCAGCGTGCCGTCATCGAGATAACGCGTCAGCGCTGACCAGCGGCGCAGACTGTATAGGATGGCCTTCGCGGTCGCCGAGCCCTCCGGGACTTGGGTGAGTTGACGCTCGAGCCATGTCTGCAGCTGATCGGCGATCGGACGCGCCTTCAGTTGGCGCAGTGCACGCCGCCCCTCGGTATCCAGGCCAAGATCTTGCACTTCGCGCTCGACCCCATAGAGCGCGCCATAGAGCTCCAACGCCTCGGCGGCGATCGCACTGCGATGGTTCTCGTGCAGCGCATGGAACTTGCGCCGCGCATGCGCCATGCAGCCGACTTCGGCCACGCCCTCGCGGAACAGCGCGTCATAGCCTTGGTAGTCATCGCAGACGAGTGAGCCTCTCCACTCGCCTAAGAACGCCCGGGCGTGCTGACCCCCGCGGCCTTCGGCAAAGTCGTACACGACCATCTGCTCGGGATCGAACGCCGTGGTGCCGTAGGCCCAGAGATAGCTGCGGTGCGTTTGCTTGAGCCCGGGCTTGAGCATCGGCATCGGCGTCTCATCGGCATGCAACACCGAGCGCTTGAGCAGCAGGGCTTTCATGACCTCGCGCAGCGGCTCTAGTTTCACCCCGCAGGCTCCGACCCACTGCGCAAGCGTCGAGCGCGGGATCGTCGCCCCGGCGCGGCTGAAGATCTGCTCCTGGCGATAGAGCGGCAAGTGATCGGCATACTTCGCCACCAGCACCTGCGCAAGAAGACCCGCGGTCGGGATCCCCTTGTCGATCACCTGTGGGGGGACTGGCGCCTGGATCAGCGTCTCGCAACGCTCGCAGGCCCACTTGCCGCGGATGTGCCGCTCGACCTGCAGCACGCCGGGCAGATAGTCGAGCTTCTCGCTGATGTCCTCGCCGATCCGCCGCAGCGTGCAGCCGCAGCCACAGATCGTCGAGTCGGGTTCGTGGCGGATCTCGATCCGCGGCAGATCCTTCGGCAGGGCCACGCGCTTGGGCGTCCCGCGGACTCGGCCCGGTGACTCGGGCGCAAGCGCCTCGAGCTCGGTCGTGATCGCTTCGAGATCCTCATCGATCGCCTCTTCGAGCAGGCTGCGCTGCAGCCCCGTGACCTGCTCGCTGCGCTTGCCGAACGTCCAGCGCTTGAGGGTGGCCATCTCGTGCGTGAGCTGCGCGATCTTCAAATCGCGATGCTTGATGGCGTTGTCTTTCTGTGCGAGCAGTGCGGCAAGCGAAGGGTTGAGCTTCAAGAGCTCTTCCACGCTCATCTGCGCAATGTTCTGCACCGACATGCGCGCATTATACTGCGCCGCTTCGCATTGATCACGCGGTGATCAAAGTATTTTCATTATTACAGTACGCGGATCGTCGCAAGATCTCCGAGCCGCTGCCATGGCAGCCCGACCACGAGGGCCCGCAGCTGTTCATCGCTGAGCGCGACACTCGAGCCACTCGCGCTCGTCGCCCACACGAACTGCCCTCGATGCAGTCGTCGCGCACACAGCCAGAGTCCAAAGCCATCGTGAATCAAGACCTTCATCCGACTCGCGCGTCGATTGGCAAAGAGATACGCGTGATGCGCCCTCGCGTGGCCGAACACGCTCACCACCCGAGCGAGCGCCGTGTCCGTACCGGCACGCATGTCGAGCGGCTCAATCGCGAGCCACGCCGCATCGATGCGGATCACGCCATCAGTTCCCGCAGCCACGCCGCACAGGCCCCGGCGGCACTCGTCGGCCACTCGATCGTGATCCGCGTCCCACCCCTGCGGATCTGCACCCGGATCGAGCGCTCCGGCATTGCCGGCGTCGGCTCGGATCTGCCGCCGAGCGGCACGGGAAGAAATCCCGCCGAAGATAACGGCAACACACGCGTGTCGCGTAGCCTCACGCGCTCCGGCGCGGGCGAGGCAGACTGCTTGATCCACCGGCGCAGCATGTTCGCGTTAACCTGCAGTTCGAGCGCCACCGCCGATACGGAGGCCCCCGGTTTGCCGCACGCCGCGATCGCCGCCGCCTTGAACGCCGGTGTATGTCGCCGCCGGCGACGCTTCTCTACATGCTGCATAAGTGTCCACTTACAAATAAGTGGACACTATCGTCACGCTAACAGCCCAACGCCGGTAGATGACTTCGCCGGACGCTTACATCTCACGGCCTGAACCAGATGGTCCTTGATCTTGCCCGCCAACTTCAGGCCGTCGGTGATGCCGGCCGACATGGCCATCGAGCTGTAGAGGCCAGCGAGCACGTGATGACAACGGGCCGACTGCGGACGGACCACTACGCAGGCTTCGGCCCGCGGCAGTACTTCGACCCGCTTGTCAGGATCGCCGGCTACGACACGCCCCCAGGCCCAAAGGGCCATATCGTCGGTGGGCACGGCCTGCAGGCGCTGGCGCGCCAGCGTTTCCACAGCGGCGGCATTGCGCTGCTTCATCAGCGCTTCGAACTCGGCTTCGGTGGATTGGCCGTTCGCGACGCTGTTCAGCGCAAGCAGAGCGAGGATCCACAGGACGGGCTTGACGTACATACCGACTTGCCGACTGTATTGGTGTTGTATATATACATAACATCATATTCTCGAAGCGATGATCAACCGTTGAGTAAACGCCGCTCATCGAGCGCGCCACCCGCAGCGTTATCCGGAGGATCGGATGTGAACAAAACCTTCACCGCCCTCGCCGTCATAGCCGCGCTCGCCTTGTCGAGCGGCTGCGCGCGGTCGACGTTCATGCAAAACCCATACGAGGCGATTCCAAAATCGACCCCGGCGCAGATGGCACAGGTTCATCAACCTCAGGCACTTCGCGCCGATCTCGACGCTATTGTCGCGCTGCACGAACGGACCAACCCGAACCCCTATCTTCGCGTCTCGAGGGAGTCGATCCGCGCCCTCGCCGAGAGGCTGAAGGCCTCGATCGATCGACCGATGACGCGGCGAGAGTTCCTCCCCTTCGTGATGGAGCTGCAAGCCGGATATCGATCCGATCACTACGCGCAAGGTGTTCCCTCTGAGGATCTTGAAGCAGCGCTGGCCCGAGGCGAGCGGCTGCTCCCCTTCCGCGCAGAGCCCACGGAGAATGGACTGATCGTCGTCGCCGTCGCAGAAGGCGAGCGAGCCATCGAGCCCGGCGATACCCTCGTCAAAATCGGAAGTGTCTCCGTAGCCCATCATCTTTCTCGATTGCGTGCGCTCGTGCCCGACGAAACCGCTCGCTACCGCGACACGCAAGTTCGCGAGCGTTACCGCAGCCTCGCGTGGGCTACAGGAATCACCCTGCCGACGCAAGTCGAGGTCATCCGCCCGGACGGATCGCGGCGTACGGTGATGGTTGAAGGCGTGGGTGGTAGCGCGCGCAAGACCGAGCGGTCTTCGGCAGGCGGAATGCTGGCGAATACGCAAGCTGAGTCACAGCGTGAAGTTCTCATCGACAGCCCACCGTTCCGCGCGCTCCTGCTACCAGGCGACGCGCCTACCGCAGCGCCCGTCGCAGTCATCGAGTTTCCGACCATGGATGGCCCGCTCGGCAGGCAGTGGGACAAGTTTCTCGACCAGGCCATCACGGCGATCAAGCAGCGCGGTGCCGCGGGACTGATCGTCGATATCCGCGGAAATGGGGGCGGAAACAGCGAACTTGGCGATGCGCTTCTCGCACGAATCAACGATCGCCCCTACCGCATGGCGTCACGCGTTGTCTGGCGCAAAAGTGCGGAGTCCGATCAGCTGTTTCGAATGGGGACGAAACCGATGTGGCGACCGCTTATGTTTGCGCTGCCGCTTTTCCTTCCCGATTACTCCGCTCTCAAATATGGAGAGGACTTGACCTACGAGACCGACGTCGCAGGCCGGTCTCGAGTCGATCCGAGTTTCGACGGACCGACCGCTTTGTGTTAACGCCGATGTAAAACTGACCCGGGTCGCCGAAGTAAAACTGACCCACCTAGGCGAGGATGGCGGTTTTGGGACCGCCTATGTTGACCCAGGAGCAGTGCGTGGAGATTCGGGTGTTGTCTCGGCAAGGCAAGAGCATCAGAGGGATTGCCAAGGAGCTTGGGTTGTCGCGCAACACCGTGCGCGAGCACCTGCGTGATCCAAGGCCTCGGCGGTACGGACCGCGCTTACCGCGCAGCACCAAGCTCGATCCGTATCGTGCGTATTTGGAGAGCCGGATTGCTGCGGCGCACCCAAGGTGGATCTCGGCGACGGTACTGCTGCGGGAGATCCAAGAACAAGGTTATCGCGGCGGGATCAGTCAGCTGAAGGCACTGATCCGCCCGCTTCGCCCGGTGAAGGATGACCCGCTCGTGCGTTTTGAGACGGCGCCCGGGGAGCAGTTGCAGGCGGACTTCACCCATATTCGGCGAGGACAGTCACCGCTATTGGCCTTCGTCGCCACGCTCGGTTACAGCCGCGCGAGCTTCGTCCGCTTTACGGCGCGCGAGGATGCCGCGACGTTGTCGCGTTGCATTGTCGCCGCACTGGAGTATTTCGGGGGCGTGCCGCAACACCTGTTGCTTGATAACCCGGCGACGGTGGTCATCGAGCGCGATGCCTACGGCGCAGGGCAACATCGCTTCCATCCGCAGCTGCTGCAGATCGCCGAGCAGTACGGCTTTATCCCGCGGCTGTGCCGACCGTATCGAGCCAAGACCAAGGGCAAGGTCGAGCGGTTCAACCGCTACCTCAAGGAGAGCTTCGTCCTGCCGCTCGCCACCACGCTCAAGCAGGCGGGGATCATCCTCGATGTCGAGACTGCCAACGCCCATGTCGGGCCCTGGCTCGAGCGGGTGGCGAACCGGAGGCTCCATGCTGCAACGGGCGAGATCCCAGCCGAGCAACTGGTTCTCGAGCGGGCAGACCTGCGCCCACTGCCGCTGTCGGTGCTGCCGCTACCGGTCGTGCAACGACGCACCTCCCGCGTGCCGACGCCGATCGAGAGCTTTCAGCACCCGCTGTCGGTGTATGAGCAGTTACTCCGGGTGGCCTCATGAACCTCGTGCATGAGCGGATCGCGCTGCTGTGTGATCGACTACACCTCTCGGAGGTTGGCGCCAACTGGAGCGCGATCGCCGATGAGTCCGCGCGGACCGAGCACTCGCTGGCAGAGTTCCTCGAGCGGCTGCTCTCGGTCGAGGTCACCGCGCGCGATCAGCGTGTCCGCGAGACGATGCTGCGGCTCGCGACACTGCCGTCCATCAAAACGATCGAGCAGTACGACTTCGCCTTCGCGAGCGGCGCCC
>JBILMF010000005.1:0-58449 GCA_044375655.1 Steroidobacteraceae bacterium
CTGATCGCGTTTTTTTGGAGTCAGCACCGCGAGATCAAGATCGCTGTCAGGCCCCGCGGCACCCTGCGCCCGACTGCCGAACGCATAGACCGCGAGGAGATCGGGCAAGCGCTGCTGCAGGAGTCCGACGATGGCCTCGATCTTCACGCGCCGATGCTATGCCCTGCCGACCATCGAGCGATACAGCGCCGCGTAGTGCGCCGCTGCCGTAGCCCAGCTGTGGTCGCGGGCCATCGCCGCCTGCTGCAATCTTTGCCAGTGCGCCGGTTCGCGCCAGGCCTGCAGGGCATCGCGCACCGCCGCCTGCAGCGCCGCTGCCGTCGCAGCGTCGAACACAAAACCGGTGGCGTCGTCGACCGTGTCGGCAAGCCCGCCGACGCGGCGCACCAGCGGCAGCGTGCCATAGCGCAGGCCGTAGAGCTGCGTCAGGCCACAGGGCTCGAAGCGCGACGGCAGCAAGATGACGTCGGCGCCGGCGATGGTGCGGTGCGCCAGCGCCTCATCGTAGCCGATGCGCACGCCGATCTGCCGCGGATGTGCCGCGGCGGCGGCGCGGAAGGTCTCCTGCAGCGCGGCATCGCCGCTGCCCAGCAGCACCAGCTGTGAGCCGGCGGCGAGCAGTGCGGGCAGCGCATCGCGCAGCAGGTCGATGCCCTTCTGTGCAGTGAGCCGGCTCACCACCGCGAACAGCGGTCCGTCGGTCTGCTCCGGCAGACCGAACTCGCGCTGCAGCGCCGTCTTGCAGAGCCGCTTACCGGCCAGATCGGCTGCGGAATAATTCTTTGGCAGATGCGGATCGGTGGCCGGATCCCATACCAGCGGATCGACGCCGTTGAGGATCCCGGAGAGGTCGGCGGTGCGTGCGGCGATGACGCCCTCCAGTCCGCAGCCGAACTCCGCGGTGGTGATCTCGCGCGCATAGGTGGGGCTCACGGTGGTGATGCGCTGCGCGCTGGCGAGCCCGCCCTTCATGAACGACAGACCGCCGTGGTACTCGAGCGCGCCGTAGGGCTGCGCGTAGTGCGCAGGCAGACCGAGGGCGGGGAACTCGCCAGCGGGGAACACACCCTGGTAGGCGAGGTTGTGCACGGTGAATACGCTGCGCACCGCCGTGGCCGGATGCGCGGCAAGATGGCAGCAGGCGAGTGCTGCGTGCCAGTCGTGGGCATGCAGCACCGCCGCGCGCCAGCGCGGATCGAGGTCGCCGGCGGCGACATGCGCCGCCGCCCAGCCGAGCAGCGCGAAGCGCTGCAGGTTGTCCGCCCAGTCGCGTCCCTCGGCGTCGTGGTACGGCCCGCCGCCGCGCGCATACAGCCACGGTGAGTCGACCACGTAGGCGCTGATGCCGTTGCCGAGCCTGCCCAGACGCAGGCTGATGCGCGCCGCGCCGAGTAGCGGGCCGAATTCGGCGATCTTGAGGGGCTTTTCGAGTGCTTCGAGGATGGGCGGCAGCCCGGGCAGCAGCAGCCGCACCTCGATGCCGGCGGCAGCGAGCGCCGGCGGCAGCGCGGCGATCACGTCGGCGAGGCCGCCTGTCTTTACGTACGGGAAGATCTCTGCTGCAGCGTGCAGCACTCGCAGGGGCGGCATCGGTCGGGATCGTCTACGTGCGGTCAAGTTCGGCAAGCATCTGGCGGGTCACGAGCACGATGCCGGCTCCGGTCCGCAGGAAGCGTGCCGCATCGAGTTCGGCATCTTCGCCGATCACCATGCCGTCGGGAATCTGGCAGCCGCGGTCGATCACCGCGCGGTTGATGCGTGCCCCGCGGCCGATCTGCACGTTGGGCAGCACCACGCTCCACAGCACGCGCGAGTGCGAGTGCACGCGCACGTTGGAGAACAGCAGCGAGCGCTCCACATGCCCGGAAATGATGCAGCCGCCGGAGACCATGGACTCGATGGCCTCGCCGCGGCGTCCCGGCTGGTTATGCACGAACTTGGCCGGCGGCAGCTGCGGCTGGTAAGTCCAGATGGGCCAGCGCTCGTCGTAGAGGTTGAGCAGCGGGTCGGTGGCGGTCAGATCGATGTTGGCGTCCCAATAGGCGTCGATGGTGCCGACGTCGCGCCAGTAAGGTTCCTCCTCGCCCTTGATGCCCACGGCGCTGTCGCCGAAGCGATGTGCCACCGCGCGGCCGTCGCGCACCAGCCGCGGGATGACGTCCTTGCCGAAGTCGTGGCTCGAGTCGGGGTCGGCGGCGTCCTGCGCGAGGATGTCGAGCAGGAACTCGGTGTCGAAGATGTACACGCCCATGCTGGCGAGCGAGCGCTCCGGGTCACCCGGCAGTGCAGGCGGATCGGCCGGCTTTTCGACGAACCGGGTGATGCGGTTGTGCTCGTCCACCGCCATCACGCCGAAGGCCGAGGCGTCGCGCCGCGGCACCTCGATGCAGGCAACGGTGCAGCCGCGGCCGTGTTCGACGTGGTCGGCGAGTGCGAGCGCGTAGTTCATTTTGTAGATGTGATCGCCCGCGAGGATCAGTACGTACTTGGCGCGGAAGCTCTTGATGATGTCGTGGTTCTGGTGGACGGCGTCGGCCGTGCCCTGGTACCAGTTGACCTCGTCGAGACGCTGCTGCGCCGGCAGCACTTCGACGAATTCGTTGAACTCGCCGCGCATGAAGCCCCAGCCGCTGTGGATGTGCCGCATCAGGCTGTGGCTCTTGTATTGCGTGAGCACGGCGATGCGGCGGATCCCCGAGTTCACGCAGTTGGAGAGCGCGAAGTCGATGATGCGGAACTTGCCGCCGAAGTACACCGCGGGCTTGGCGCGGCGGTCGGTCAGGGCGAGCAGGCGGCTTCCACGGCCCCCTGCGAGCACGAGGGCGACGGTGCGCTTGGGCAGGTCGAGGCTGGTGGCAAGCTGGTTGGAGATCACGGCAACCTCCGGGCGACGAGGTTATGATTAAGGCATATTCGCCGTCGATATTGTGTTTTTTGTTGCAGGTCGGGGCCTCGGGTGCAAGACGACAAGCAGAACGATCGGCCCCTTGGCATCGACCAGCGCCTGCGCGGCGACATCGGCGTCACCCCGGCGGCGGCGGCCGGCTTCGAGCTGATGAGCGCGACCGCGCGCACGGTCCGCGAGCAGCTCTCCTGGCGCTGGCTGGACGGCGAGACCCGCGACCGCACCGAAAAGGTGCGCCGCGTCTATTACATGTCGATGGAATTCCTCATCGGGCGGATGCTCGGCAATGCGCTGGACGCCCTGGAGCTGACGGACACCGCGCGTACGACCCTGGCTGCGCAGGCGCGAGACCTCGAGGAGGTCGCGGCGGCTGAACCCGATCCCGGTCTCGGCAACGGCGGACTCGGCCGGCTCGCCGCCTGTTTCCTCGACTCGCTGGCTACCCAGGGCATCCCCTCGATGGGCTACGGCATCCGCTACGAGTACGGGATGTTCGCGCAGGCCATCCAGCAGGGCATGCAGATGGAGTCCACCGACCCGTGGCTGGCCAATGGCACGCCCTGGGAGTTCCCGCGGGCCGGGATCGCGCATCGGGTTGGTTTCGGCGGCCGTGTCGAGCACGCCGGCGGCCGCGCCCGCTGGCAGCCCGCTGGCGAGGTACTCGCCAAGGCCTACGATCTGGTGATCCCGGGCCACGCGACCACGCGGGTGAGCACGCTGCGCCTGTGGCGTGCCGCCGCCCCCGAACACATCGACCTCAACGCCTTCAACCGCGGCGACTACGCGCGCGCCGCCGCCGTGAAGAACGAGTACGAGAACATCTCCTGGGTGCTTTACCCGAACGACAGCACGCCCGCGGGCCGCGAGCTGCGCCTGCGCCAGGAGTATTTCTTCGTCGCTGCATCGCTGCGCGACATCCTCGATCGGCACTGCAGCGAGCATGCCGGGCTCGACAACCTCGCGGAGCATGTCGCGATCCACCTCAACGACACGCATCCGGCGATCGGCGTGGCCGAGCTCATGCGCCTGCTGTGCGACGAGCATGGCTACGGCTGGGAGCCGGCGTGGCGGATCACGCAGCAGGTGTTCTCCTACACCAACCACACGCTGATGCCCGAGGCGCTCGAGACCTGGCCGGTGGGGCTCATGCAGCACGTGCTGCCGCGCCACCTCGAGATCATCTACCGCATAAACCAGGAGATGCTCGACGCCGCGGCCGCGCACCGCCCCGGCGACCATGATTTCCTCGCCCGCCTGTCGCTGATCGACGAGCAAGGCGAGCGCCGCGTGCGCATGGCGCACCTGTCGATCGTCGGCAGCCATCGGGTGAACGGCGTGTCGGCGCTGCACTCCGACCTGCTCGTGCAGACGATCTTCGCCGACTTCGCGTCTCTGTGGCCGGAGCGCTTCACCAACGTCACCAACGGCGTGACGCCGCGTCGCTGGCTCGCGCAGGCCAACCGGCCGCTCGCCGCGCTCATCGACGCGACGCTGGGCCGCGACTGGCGGACGGACCTCGAGCGTCTGTCGGGGTTGCGGCGGCATGCGCTGGAGCCGGCATTCCGCGACGCCTTCATCGCGGCGAAGCAGGCGAACAAGCGCCGCCTCGCCGACATGATCCTCGCCACGACCGGGGTACGCGTCGATCCGTCCAGCCTGTTCGACGTGCAGGTCAAGCGCATCCACGAGTACAAGCGGCAGCTGCTGAACGTGCTGCATGTGGTGACCCGCTATCAGGCCATGCTGGCCGCGCCGCAGGCCGACTGGGTGCCGCGCACGGTGATTTTTGCCGGCAAGGCGGCCTCGTCCTACGCGATGGCGAAGCAGATCATCCACCTCATCAACGACGTGGCTGCCGTCATCAACGCCGACGCCCGCCTCGGCGGTCGCCTCAAGGTGGTGTTCGTGCCCAACTACGGGGTGTCGATCGCCGAGTGCATCATGCCGGGCGCGGATCTCTCCGAGCAGATCTCCACCGCGGGCACCGAGGCTTCCGGCACCGGCAACATGAAGCTCGCGCTGAACGGCGCTCTCACCATCGGTACGCTCGACGGTGCGAACGTCGAGATCCGCGAGCGTGTCGGCGATGACAACATCTTCATTTTCGGGCTGCGCACCGCGGAAGTCGCCGCGGTACGCCGCGCCGGTCATCGGCCGTTCGACATCGTCGGCGCGAATCCGCCGCTGCGTGCCGCGCTCGAGGCGATCGCCGGCGGAATGTTCAACCCCGCGGAGCCGACACGGCACCTCGGAATCGTCAATGCGCTCACCTGGGGCGGTGATCATTACCTGCTGCTCGCCGACTACGACGCCTATGTCGCGGCGCAGCAGCGGGTCGATCGGCTGTTCCGCGATCCGCACGCCTGGGCGAGTGCGGCGATCCGCAATGTCGCCGGCATGGGCGTGTTTTCCTCCGACCGCGCGATCGGCGAATACGCGCGCCGCATCTGGCGCGCCGCGCCGCGGCGCTGAGCTCGGCCGTGCCGTTCCGCACGGCGGACATCGAGGCTCTGCTTGGGGCGCGCCACCGCGATCCGTTCGCGGTGCTCGGGCCGCATCTCGACGATGACGGCGTGACGCGGGTACGCGTCTTCCAGCCGGGTGCGACGGCGCTCGAGCTGCTCGACGCCGCCGCCGCCGTGCTTGGTCGGAGCGTACCGCAGCACGCCGCAGGGTTCTTCGAACTGATCGCCCCGGCGGGTCTCGGCGACTACCGGCTGCGCGCGCACTGGCAGAGCGGTGGCGCGCAGGTGTTCGACGATCCGTACCGGCACCCGCCGCTGCTTGGTGCCTACGACCTGTGGCTGTTCGGCGAGGGCACGCATCTGCGCCCGCATCGCCTGCTCGGCGCCGAGCCTTGCGAATCCCTCGGTGTGCGCGGTACCCGCTTTGCCGTCTGGGCGCCGCATGCCGGCGCGGTGAGCGTGGTCGGCGACTTCAATTTTTGGGACGAGCGGCGTCATCCGCTGCGTCTGCGGCACGAGGCGGGCGTGTGGGAGCTGTTCCTGCCTGCGGTCGGCGTCGGCGCGCTCTACAAGTTCGCGCTGCGTGATGCCGCGGGTCGACCCCTGGGGCAGAAGGCCGATCCCTACGCGCGGCAGGCCGAACTGCGGCCTGCAACTGCGAGCATCGTTGCCGAGCTGCCGCCGCCGTTGCCGCAGGATGCGGCGCGGCAGCGCGCCAACGCCATCGACGCGCCGATCAGCATCTACGAGGTGCACGCCGCCTCGTGGCGGCGCCCCGTAGCCAACGACGACGGCACATCACCGGCCTTCGTGGACTGGGACCATCTCGCCGCCACGCTGGTGCCGTACGTCCGCGATCTCGGCTTCACCCACCTCGAGCTGTTGCCAATCTGCGAGCACCCGCTAGACGCGTCCTGGGGCTACCAGCCGATAGGCCTGTATGCCCCCACCGCGCGCCACGGCGCGGCGGCCGGGTTCGCGCGCTTCGTCGCCGCCTGTCACCGCGCCGGGCTCGGCGTGATCGTCGACTGGGTGCCCGCGCACTTCCCCGCCGACGCCCACGGCCTTGCGCGCTTCGACGGCACGGCGCTCTACGAGTACGCCGATCCGCGCGAGGGTTTCCATCCCGACTGGAATACCCTGATCTACGACTTCAACAAGCCGCAGGTGTGCAATTTTTTGATTGGCAGCGCCCTGCACTGGCTCGAGGCCTATGGTGTCGATGGCCTGCGCGTCGACGCGGTGGCCTCGATGCTCTACCGCGACTACAGCCGCCGCGACGGCGAGTGGCTGCCGAACGCGCAGGGCGGCCGCGAGAACCTGGAGGCGATCGCCTTCCTGCGTCGCTGCAACGAGGTGGTGGGCGCGGAGCGTCCCGCGGCGATCACCATCGCCGAGGAGTCCACCGCCTTTCCAAGGGTGTCGCGGCCGACCTCGGGCGGCGGGCTCGGCTTCCACTACAAGTGGAACATGGGCTGGATGAACGACACGCTGCGCTACATCGCCCGCGATCCCGTGCACCGCAGCCATCACCAAGACGAGCTCACCTTCGGTCTCGTCTACGCGTTCAGTGAACAGTTCGTGCTGCCGATTTCGCACGACGAGGTGGTGCACGGCAAGGGTTCGCTGCTGGGCCGCATGCCGGGCGACCGCTGGCAGCGGTTCGCCAACCTGCGCGCCTACCTCGGTTTCATGTTCGCGCACCCGGGCAAGAAGCTGCTGTTCATGGGCTGCGAGTTCGCGCAGGAGCGCGAGTGGAACCACGCCGGCGAACTCGACTGGCAGCTGCTCGAGGAGCCGCTGCATGCCGGCGTGCAACGGCTGGTGCGCGACCTGAACGGTCTGCTGCGCAGCTGCGGTGCGTTGCACCGGCGTGACTTCGATCCGGGCGGCTTCGAGTGGCTCGAGGTCGACGACCGCGCGCAATCCGTGCTCGCATTCGTGCGACACGGTGCGCCTGGTGATCCGTCGCTGCTGGCCGTCTGCAATTTCACCCCCACCGTGCGCGAACACTACCGGGTCGGCGTGCCGGCGGCGGGCATTTGGCGCGAACGGCTGAACACCGACTCCGCGCACTACGGCGGCAGCAACGTCGGCACGCCGCTCGGCGAGGCGACCACCGCAGCCGAGCCCTGGCGGGGACAGCCGCATTCGCTGTGGCTGCGGTTACCGCCGCTGGCGACGGTGTTTCTGGAGTTGCGCCGGTGAGCTTGCATGTGGAGTACGGCCGGCCTTACCCGCTCGGCGCGCACCATGACGGCGACGGCATCAACTTCGCGGTCTGCTCGGCGCACGCCACCGAGGTGGAGGTAGTCATCTTCGACGCCGGTGGCAGCCGCGAGCTGCGGCGCTGCAGCCTGCCGGCGCGCAGCGGTGACGTTTTTCACGGCTATCTGCCGCAGCAGCCGCGAGGCCTCGTCTACGGACTGCGGGCCCACGGACCGTGGGATCCGGCCGCCGGCCACCGCTTCGATCCCGCCAAGCTGCTGCTCGATCCGTACGCGCGCGAGATCGTCGGCCGTTTCGACTGGGCCGGCGGCGCCGATTGCTATGGTGTTGCCACCGACGGACCGAAAGCCCGCGTCACCGCCGATGACTACGACTGGCGTGGCGACACACCGCCACGGCACCCGGTCGCCGGACTCATCCTGTACGAGATGCACGTGCGCGGCTTCAGCCGCCGCCAGCCGTGCGTCCCCGCGGCGCTGCGCGGCAGCTACGCCGGGCTCGCGCATCCCGAATCCGTCCGCCATCTGCAGCAGCTGGGCGTCAACGCGGTCAGCTTGCTGCCGGTACAGCAGCATCTCGACGAGCGCCACCTCGTCGAGCGCGGCCTCGTCAACTACTGGGGTTACAACACGCTCGGCTATTTCTGTCCCGAGCCGACGCTGGCGAGCGCGACCGCGCAGGCGGCGGCCGATCCCGGGCGGGCGCTGCGCGACGAGTTCCGCGACATGGTGCGGACGCTGCACGCCGCCGGAATCGAGGTAATCCTCGACGTGGTCTTCAACCACACCTGCGAAGGCGACCAGACGGGTCCGACAGTCAGCTGGCGCGGACTCGACAATGCGCTCTGGTACCGGCTCGACCCGGCCGACCGGGCGCGCTACATCAACGATTCCGGCTGTGGGAACGTGCTCGAACTGCGGCATCCGCGGGTGCTGCAATTCGTGATGGACGTGCTGCGCTACTGGGTGGGCGAGATGCATGTCGATGGTTTCCGTTTCGATCTCGCCGCGCTGCTCGGTCGCGCCGACCACGGATTTGACGCGCGGGCGCCGCTGCTGCAGGCGATCGCGCAGGATCCGCTGCTTGCCGGGGTTCGCTGCATCGCCGAGCCCTGGGACCTCGGCCCCGGCGGCTATCGCCTCGGCGGCTTTCCCGCCGGCTGGCTGGAGTGGAACGATCGTTTCCGCGACGACGTGCGCCGCTACTGGATTGGCGGCGGCGTGGCGACTCCCGCGACCGACGGCGACGCCGCGGCAGCCGCGGGCGGCGGGGCGACGCGTGGCGAATTCGCGCTACGGCTCTGCGGCTCGGCCGACATCTTCCGCGCTGCGGGACGGCCGCCGGCAGAGTCGGTGAACTACGTCACCGCACACGACGGTTTCACGCTGCGCGATCTCGTCAGCCACGCCTCGCGGCACAACGCCGCCAACGGCGAGGACAACCGCGACGGGCACGCACAGAACCACAGCGCCAATTTCGGCGTCGAGGGCGACACGGAAGATACTGCGATCCGCGAGCGCCGGCGGCGCGTGCAGCGCGCTCTGCTGGCGACGCTGCTGCTGGCGCAGGGCACACCGATGCTGGCGGCCGGCAATGAGCTCGGCCACACGCAGCGCGGCAACAACAACGCCTACTGCCAGGACAATGAAATCAGCTGGCTCGAGTGGGAGCGGGTCGACGACGGTCTGCTGCGTTTCTGCCGCCATCTTGCGCAGCTGCGCCGGGACAACCACCCGCTCGGCAGCGACTGGCATGCCGAGGGGACGACGGCTGGCGGTCTGCCTGCCGCGCTGGCCTGGTTCACGCCGGCGGGCGAGCCGCTGGCGGGCGCGGCCTGGCACGATCCTCACGATCGGGCGTTCGGTCTGCGCATTGCGGCCGACCAGCTGCTGCTCTTCAATCCGGCACCGATCGCGCGGCATTTCGTGCTGCCAGCGGGCTGCTGGCAGGTGATCGTCGATTCCGCCGAGCCGCAGCACGCCGGTCGGCGTTCCGCAGTGGGCGGCTGCGAGGTCGCCGCGCACGGCCTCTACCTGCTGCGCGACACGGGGGCCGCATGACTGCCGGCGCCGCGGAGTCCTCTGCGCCTGCAGCAGCGATTGCAGTCCGCATCGCGCGACGGCGCTGCGGGGTGCTGCTGCATCCCACCTCCCTGCCCGGTGCGCACGGCTCCGGCGATCTCGGCGAGCACGCCCGCTACTTCGTCGACTGGCTGGTGAGTGCCCGGCAGTCTTTGTGGCAGGTGCTGCCGCTCTGCGGTGTCGGCGAGGGCAATTCGCCGTACATGGGCGATTCGGCGTTTGCCGGCAACCCCGCGCTGATCGACCTGCATGCCCTGCAGCAACGCGGCTGGCTGCTACCCGTCGAATTACAGCCGCCGCCGACTTTCGACACCGGCCGGGTCGTTTTCGATGCCGTCATGCCGTGGCGTCTGCAGCGGCTGGAACTGGCGGCGCAGCGCTTTGCCGCGGCGCTGCATGACGATGCGGCGCTCGCCGCGCAGTTCGCCGCCTTCCGCGCGGCGCACGCGGACTGGCTCGAGGATTACGCACTTTTCAAGGCGCTGTGCGAGCAACATCCGCACATGCCATGGAGCGCCTGGCCGCGCCCGCTTGCCGCGCGTGATCCACAGGCCCTTGCCGCCGCGCGGCGAGCGCTCGCCACGCGCATCCAGCACTGGTGCTTCGTGCAGTGGTGTTTCGACGAGCAGTGGCAGCAACTGCGCCGCTACGCGCAGGGGCGCGGCATCCGGCTCGTCGGCGACGTGCCGATCTTCGTCTCGCCGCACAGCGTCGATGTCTGGGCAGCGCCGCAGTTGTTCGAGCTCGCCGACGACGGCAGTCCCGCGGCGGTGGCTGGCGTGCCGCCCGACTATTTCAGCCCGACCGGCCAGCGCTGGGGCAATCCGCTCTACCGCTGGGAAGAACATCGCCGCCGCGGCTTCGACTGGTGGATCGCCCGCCTGCGCCGCACGCTGCACCTCGTCGACGAATTGCGCATAGACCATTTCCGCGGTTTCGCCGCCTGCTGGCGGGTTCCTGCCGATGCGCCGGATGCCATGCGCGGCGAATGGGTGCCGGGGCCCGGCGAGTCGCTGTTTGCCGCGCTGCGCGCGGCGCTCGGGCCGCTGCCGGTGATCGCCGAGGATCTCGGCACCATCACGCCCGATGTGACGGCACTGCGCCGCCGTTGCGGTTTTCCCGGCATGACGGTGCTGCAGTTCGCCTGGGATGGCGATGCCGCCAATCCCTATCTGCCGCACAATCACGACCGCGATACCGTCGTCTACACCGGTACCCATGACAACGACACCACCCACGGCTGGTGGAGTACGCTCGACGGCGACGCGCGGCGCCAGGTCGGCGACTACTTCGGACTCGGGGCCGCCGCCGCAGGCGCGGCGGGCAGCGACGGCGGTGGGGCGCTCGACGCGGCTGCGCTGCCGGGCGCGCAGGCCCTGATGCGTGCCGCCTGCGCCAGCGTGGCGGACACCGCCGTGCTGCCGATGCAGGATATCCTCGGCCCGCCGGCCGGCCGGCGCATGAACACGCCGGGAGTCGCCACGGGTTGCTGGGAGTGGCGTTTCGACTGGGCGTCGGTGGGGCCGCAGCACGCGGCGCTGCTGGCCGACTGGTGTCGGCAGTATGGCCGCGAGCCGGCGGCGGACGGCGGCCACGATCCGGCACGCGCGACGGGCAGCGGAGAGGGCGGATGAGCGCAAGCGCAATGCAGTGGCTGGATCATGTGTGGCTCGGCAACACCCTCGCGCAGTGGCTGCTCGCCGCCACCGCCTTCCTCACCTGCTTCTTCGTGCTGCCGTCGCTGCGCATGTTCGTCATGGCGCGCGCCCGGCGTCTCGCCGGCCGCGATCCGCCGGTATGGATCGACCTCGTGCTGCTGCTCATCCGGCGCACGCGGCGGCTGTTCCTGGTCGTGGTCGCGCTCTACGTGGCCGAGCGCTTCCTGACGATGTCGCCCAGGGTCGAGGAGATTTCCGCAGCCGCCATCGTGCTTACGTTTTGGATTCAGGCGGCACTCTGGGGCGTGGCGGCGGCGGAGTTCGCGCTGCGGCAGCGGCAGGAACGCATGGCTGCGGCCGGCGAGCCGCGCCAGTCGGGCTCGATGAGCGTGCTGTTGTTCGTCGCGCGGGTTGCGATCTTTGCGCTGGCGGTGCTGCTGGCGCTCGACAACCTCGGCGTCGACATCACCGCCCTGGTGGCAGGCCTCGGCATCGGCGGCATTGCCATCGCGCTTGCCGTGCAGACCGTGCTCGGCGATCTGCTGGCCTCGCTGTCGATCACGCTCGATAAGCCGTTCCGTGTCGGTGACCTGCTGCGCCTCGATGACATCGAGGGTACGGTCGAAGCGATCGGCGTGCGCAGTACGCGGCTGCGCAGCGTCACCGGCGAGCAGGTGATCGTCGCCAATGCCGATCTGCTGAAGAGCCGGCTGCGCAATCTCGGGCGCATGCCCGAGCGGCGCGTGCTGTTCCAGCTTGGCGTCGCTTACGAGACGCCGCCCGACAAGCTCGCCACGGTGGCTGCGATCGTGCGGCAGGCGATCGAGTCGGTCGCCGGGACGCGCTTCGAGCACTGCGCACTGCGCCACTTCGGCGAGAGTGCGCTCGGTTTCGAGGTGGTGTATTTCGTGCCCGACTGGGACAACGCGCGCCTGCGCTTCATCGAGATCAACGATGCGGTGGCCCGCGCCATCCATGCGGGCTTCGCGGCGAGCGGCATCGCCTTCGCCTATCCGACGCGCAACGTGATCGTCAGGCAGTGAGCGGCGCTGCTCAGCCGCCGAGGCGCAGCGTGCCGACCAGCTCGGTGACGTTCGCCATGCCGTGCTCGGCGAGGTACTGCGCGATGCCGGCGTTGATCTTCTTGCAGGTCAGCGGATCGTAGAACAGCGAGGTACCGATGCCGACCGCGCTGGCACCCGCGATCATGAACTCGATGGCATCCGTGGCCGAGGTGATGCCGCCCTGACCGATGATCGGTACGCGGTGTTTGCGCGCCACCTCCTGCACCTGATGCACCTTGAGCAGCGCGATCGGCTTGATTGCCGGACCGGACAGGCCGCCCTGCACGTTGCCGATCACCGGGCGGCGCGTCTTTGCGTCGATCGCCATGCCCATGATGGTGTTGATCACCGAGAGGCCGTCGCTGCCTGCTTCGATGCACAGGCGCGCGTTCTCGCGGATGTCGGTCTGATTGGGCGAGAGCTTGGTGATGATGGGCTTGCGGGTGACCGCACGACAGGCCGCGACCACGCGCGCGGACATCTCCGGATAGTTGCCGAAGGCGACACCGCCTTCCTTCACGTTCGGGCAGGAGATGTTGATCTCGATGGCGTCGATCGGCGAGTCGTCGAAGCGCTGCGTGACCTCGGCATATTCCTCGATGGTGGAGCCCGAGACGTTGGCGATGAAGCGGGTTTCGGAAAAATCGAGGCTCGGCAGGATCTGCCGCACCACGTGTTCGGTGCCGGGGTTCTGCAGGCCGATCGCGTTCAGCATGCCCATCGGAGTTTCGTAGACGCGATGCGGCGGATTGCCGAGCCGCGGCTCGAGCGTCGTGCCTTTCAGCACCACCGCGCCGCAGTCGGCGTTCGAGAAACCCTCGACACGCGTGTATTCCTCGCCGAAGCCGACGCAGCCTGACAGCAGCACGATCGGCGAGGCGAAGTCCATGCCGAGGAAGCGGTAACGCAGCGCGGCCGGCGGGGCGTCGGCGGGTGTGGCGGGACGGGCGGACGCACTGGCGGACATGGGCTAGATTATAGGTCCTGATGTTCCACATCGTGCTGTTCGAGCCGGAGATCCCGCCCAACACCGGCAATGTGATCCGGCTGTGCGCGAACACCGGCGCCGAGCTGCATCTCGTCAAGCCGCTCGGCTTCGACCTCGACCGCCGCTCGCTGCGACGGGCCGGGCTCGACTATCGCTGGATGGCCGCCGTGCACGTGCATGACGGCTTTGCCGCCTGCCGCGCAGCGCTGCAGGCGCCGGGCCCGCAGGGCCGCTGGTTTGCGGTCGAGACCGGCGGGACACGCCGCTACGACGAGGTCGTGTGGCAGCCGGGGGACGTGATGCTGTTCGGTTCGGAGCGGCGCGGCCTGCCCGCGGCAGTGCTCGCCCAGCTGCGCGCCGAGTTCGGCGATGCGGCACTCGTCGACATACCGATGCGTGCGGGCAACCGCAGCCTGAATCTCGCGAACGCGGTGAGCCTCGTGGCCTACGAGGCGTGGCGGCAAAACGGCTTCACCGGCGCCGCAGCCGCTACGGTGCGAACTCCGCCTTGAGTGGCCGCGACATCAGCGCCTTGACGACCTCGCGCGGCGGCAGACCCTCGTAGAGCAGGCGGTAGATACCCTCGCAGATGGGCATGTCGACGTGCTCGCGGGCGGCGACACGGTGTACGGCGCGGGCTGCCAGATAACCTTCGACCACCTGGCCGATCTCGGCGAGCGCCGCGTCGACGCTGCGGCCGGCGGCGAGCAGCAGACCGAAACGCCGGTTGCGCGACTGGTCGTCGGTGCAGGTCAGCACGAGATCGCCGAGGCCGGCGAGACCCATGAAGGTTTCGCGCTGCGCACCGAGAGCCACGCCGAGCCGCGTCATCTCCAGCAGGCCGCGGGTGATGAGGGCGACGCGGGTGTTGGCGCCGAAGCCGAGTCCGTCGGCGAGGCCGGCGCCCACCGCCAGCACGTTCTTCACGGCACCACCGACCTCGACGCCGACGATGTCGGCGGATGTGTAGGCGCGGAAACTACCACCTGCGAGGCTGCGGGCAAGTTCCTCGGCGAACCGCTCGTCGGTCGAGGCGATGGTCATGGCGGTCGGCAGGCCCGCCCCCACCTCACGCGCGAAAGTCGGTCCCGAGAGCACGGCGAAGCAACGGCTCCCGCCGAGCACCTCGCGGGCTACCTGATGTGGCAGCAGTCCGCTGTCGAGTTCAAAGCCTTTGGTGGCCCACGCGAGGCGCACCTCCGCGCCGAGCCGCGGCGCGATCTCGGTCAGCAGCCCGCGCAGCGCGTGGCTGGGTACGGCGAGCAGCACCTCGCCGGCGCCGGTCAGCGCCGACTCCAGGCTGTCGACGACCTCGAGATTGTCCGGGAACGGCGCGTCCGGCAGATAGCGGGTGTTGCGGCGCGCGCCAGCCATGGCCGCCTGCTGCGCGGCATCCCGACCCCAGAGGCGGGTCGGATGCCCGGCGCGGGCAAACTGGATGGCGAGCGCCGTGCCCCATGATCCGGCGCCGAGCACGGCCAGCGGCTGGCCCGTGCCGCTCATGGTAGTCAGCTGTTGAGCGCGGGTGGCGCCGCTGCGGCCTGCTGCTGCGCAGCCGCCTCGGCGCGCGAGCGCGCGTACAGGGCTTCGAAGTTGACCGGCGGCAGCAGCAACTGCGGGAAGCCGCCCTGCGAGACGAGACTGGCGATGGTCGCCCGCGCATACGGGAAGAGCACCGAGGGCGCGACCGCGGCGACGGCGCGCCGATAGTCCTCTTCGGTGAGGTTGCGCACCCCGAATAGCCCGGCCTGCTGCACTTCGACGAGGAACGCGGTGGCCTCGCCGAGCTTCGCGCTGATGCTGACCGTGAGGACGACTTCCCGCAGGTCCGGGGACACCGCCTCGGAGGCGGTGTTGAGATCGAGGCCGATCTGCGGCGCCCATTCGCCCTCGACGCGCGGGCCTTTCGGCGCCTCGAATGAACAGTCCTTCAGGTATACCGACTGCAGGGAAAACTCCGGGGCATCGGCGTCGACGCCGGGCGGGTTGGCGCCGTCGGCGCGCGGATCTGGATCAGCCATGTTGTCGAGCCTCTGTGGTGGGAGCGGTGTCGCTGCGGGTTGGGTATCGGTGGGTGGCGGGTCGTTCGACTGCGCGCGGTGCCGCGCGCAGTCAGCCGGCGAGCAGCGGGTCGAGTCCGCCGCGGGCATCGAGCGCATGCAGGTCGTCGCAGCCGCCGACGTGCGCCTCGCCGATGAAGATCTGCGGCACGGTATGCCGGCCGCTACGCGACATCATCTCCTGCCGCCGCGCGGGTTCGCGCTCGATGTCGATGATCTCGAGGTCCGCCTGCTTGCGCTCGAGCAACTGCCGCGCGCGTGAGCAGTACGGGCACCACGAGGTGGCGTACATCAGCACCTTTGCGGTACCGCCGCGGCTGCCGGCGGCTGGATCCGGGGTCGTGGAGTCGGCCATGTTCGCGGGTTTCCTGGTCAGGCCTTGCCCTTGCCGTCGCCGCGTGCCTTGCCCTCGCTCTTCGCCTGACCTTGCGCGAGCGGCAGGTTTTCGCGCCGCCAGCCGGCGAGTCCGTCCTTGAGGTTGAAGGCCTGCTTGAAGCCCTGGCCGGCGAGCACGCGCGCCGCCGAGGCGCCGATCGTGCCGGACTCGCAATAGACGATGAGGTTCTTCTCTTTGTATTTTTTGAGGCTGTCGCCGGCGACCAGCATCTCGGCGGAGTCCATCCGCCGTGCGCCGCCGATGTGTCCGCCGACAAACTCCTCGGGCTTGCGCAGGTCGATGACCAGCGCCCCCTGGTTTTGCATGCGGATGAGATCCTGGGGGGAGACCCCGGCGTAGGCGTCGCGGCGCGCGCGCACCTCGAAGATGATGACGAGCGCAGCCGCGACCACGACCATCAGCGTGAGCCAGGGGTGGTTGGCGATGTACTCCGGCAACTTTTCCATCGGCACGATTATACAATCTGCGGCGATGCTCGGCCGTATGACCCGTTTGGCGCTCGTTCTGGCGGGGGCGGTGCTGGTGGGCGCTGCCGCCGCGCAGGATGCTGCGCGCACCGAGGCCGAATTGCGGCAGCTGCGCACCGAAATCGAGCGTATCCGCAGCCAGGTCGCCCGCGATGCCGCGGAGCGCGACCGGCTCACGCGCGCGCTGCGTACCGCGGAGACCGCCGCCACCAAGGCCCGGGGTGAGCTCGAGCGCCTGCGCGGCGAGCGGCAAACCCGCGAGCAACGCCGCGCCGAGCTGGCCAGCCAGAAGAACGATCGCGAGCGCGACCTCGAACGGGAGCGACAGGAACTCGCCGCGCAGTTGCGTGCCGCCTACCTGATCGGGCGGGAGGAGCCGCTGCGCCTGTTCCTGAACCAGGAGGATCCGGCGCGTGCCGGCCGCATGTTTGCGTACTACGGCTACTTCGGCCGCGCTCGCGCGGAGCAGCTGGCCGCCATCGAACGGCGCATGCGCGAGATCGACGCGCTGGACGCCAGCCTCGGCAGCGAGCAGGAGCGTATCCAGCGGCTGGAACAGGCGCAGAAGTCCGAGGTGTCGAGGCTCGATCGGGCGCGCAGCGAGCGCGGCGAAGTGCTTGCCAACCTGACCGCCGAGTCGAAGGCGCGCACCGCCAGCCTGCAGCGCCTGCAGCGCGAGCAGGCGGCACTCGAGAAGCTGCTGCGCGAGCTGCGCCGGGCGAGCCCGAAGTTCCCGACCGACAGCCGCAGTCCGTTCGCCGCCATGCGCGGCAAGCTCGCCTGGCCCACCGCGGGCCGTCTGGTGGCACGTTTCGGCGAGCGGCGTGCCGGAACCGTCAAATGGGACGGGGTGCTGATCTCCGCCGCCCGCGGCACGCCGGTGCGGGCGGTATACCGCGGCCGGGTGGTATATGCCGACTGGCTGGCCGGCCTCGGGCTGCTGCTGATCATCGACCATGGCGGCGGTTTCCTGAGCCTCTACGGCCACAACGAGCAATTGTTCCGGGCGGTGGGCGACCAGGTCGCCGCCGGCGACACGGTCGCCCGGGTCGGCGACTCGGGGGGCCGGGCGCAGCCGGAGCTCTACTTCGAGATCCGCCAGGCGGCACGACCGCTCGATCCAGCGCCCTGGTTCCGCGATCGCCAGCCCTGAACGGCAGCCCTGTACAATCCGCTGCCGTGAAGAACCCGCGCTTCCTGCTGCCCCTCATCGGCGTCGCCGGCCTGCTGGCCGGGGTGGCGTTGGCGCGCCTCGTCATCTTCCCGTCCGCCGCCGGCCCGGCGACGGCGTCTGCGGGCGCTGCCTCTGCCCCGGGCGTACGCGACGCCGCGCTGCCGGCGGACGATGTCGCGGCCAACCTGCTGCGGCAGCTGCCGGCCGACGAAGCGCAGCGGCTGGCGGCGGTGCTGGCGCAGGTGCGCCGCGAGTACGTCGACGAAGTCCCGGACTCGAGGCTGCTGGAGGGGGCGCTGCGCGGCATGCTGGCCGGGCTCGATGCGCATTCCGCCTACCTCGATCCGCGCGAGTACGAGGAGCTGCGGCGCGGTGCCGCCGGCAACTACCCCGGCATCGGCATCGAGGTCACCGCCGAGAACGGGTTCATCAAGGTGCAGCGTCCGCTCGACGATTCGCCGGCGGCGCGCGCCGGCATCCGCGCCGGCGATCTCATCCTGCGCATCGACGGCGAGCCGGTGGGGGCGAACGTGGCCGCCGCCATCGACCAGATGCGCGGACCCGCCGGCTCGCTTGTCAGGCTGACGGTGCGCCGGGCCGCGGGCGACGAGCTGGTTGACGTGGTGCTGGAGAGGGCGCGCGTGGAGGTACACAGCGTCAGCGCCGCGCGTCTCGAGGCGCAGTACGCCTATCTGCGCATCGCCGCCTTCAGCGAGACCACGCCGGGCGACTTCGCACGCACCGTGCGGGAACTGCGCCGCGAGCAGCCCAAGCTGCGTGGCGTGGTCATCGACCTGCGCAACAATCCTGGCGGCGTACTCGAGGCGGCCGTGGAAGTGGCCGATGCCATGCTCGACGCCGGCAACATCGTGGTTGCGCGCGGGCGCGCAGCCGATGCGCGGTTCCGCATGGATGCGCGCACCGGCCAGTTGCTCGACGGCGTCGACATCGCGTTGCTGGTCAACGGCGCCTCGGCCTCGGCGGCGGAGATCGTCGCCGGCGCGTTGCAGGATAATGATCGGGCGCTGCTCGTCGGCCGGCGCACCTACGGCAAGGGCTCGGTGCAGAGCGTGATCCCGCTGCCCGACGGCCACGCCATCAAGCTCACCACTTCGCGCTACGCAACGCCTTCGGGCGTATACATCAACGAGCGCGGCATCACGCCCGATATCGTGCTCGCCGGTCCCGATTCAGCACCCACCGATCCCAGCGTCGACGATGAGGTACGCGCCGCGCTGCGCGAACTGCAGCGCCGCGCGCCGCGTGGCACGCGTACCGCCGAAAACAGAGACCCGCGAGCATGATGGAACTCATCCAATTCGGCCTCGATTTCATCCTCAACCTCGACTCGCATCTGGTCGAGCTGATCCAGCAGTACGGCTTGTGGATCTACGCGATCCTGTTCGTGATCGTGTTCGCGGAAACCGGCCTCGTGGTCACGCCCTGGCTGCCCGGCGACTCGCTGCTGTTCGCGGTCGGCACGCTCGCGGCGATCGACACCAGCGGCACGCTGCACGCACCCACGGCGGCGATCCTGTTGGTGATCGCGGCCATCCTTGGCAACACCTGCAACTATGCGATAGGCAGGGCCATCGGGCCGCCTGCCTTCAGCGGGCGCTACCGCCTGCTCAAGGTCGAGTACCTGCGGCAGACCGAGGCCTACTTCGTGAAGCACGGTGGCAAGACCGTGATGCTGTCGCGCTTCCTGCCCATCCTGCGCACCTTTGCTCCGTTCGTTGCCGGCATCGCGCGCATGCACTACCCGCGCTTCCAGGTCTACAACCTGCTCGGCGCGATCATCTGGGTGACGCTGTTCCTCGGCGGCGGCTACCTGTTCGGCAACATCCCGCTGGTGCGCGACAACTTCGGCATCGTCACGCTGATGATCATCTTCGGCTCGCTGGTACCGGTCGCGATCGTCGCTTTGCGACGCCGTCGCTGACGCAGCGCGTGCGCCGCAACTAGAAGGCGAGCACCGCGCCGACGATGCCGCCGATCAGCAGGAAGAGCTGCGCGAAGGTGGCAAGACCGAACCCCGCGCTGCGCTTCTCCGCCGCCTTCACATAGCCGGTGAAGTAGAGGTAGCGGCCGATGATGAACACGCCGCCGAGCGCGCTGGCCCACACGGGGCTGATGAAGATCGCGAACGACCACAGCGCCGGCACGAAGATGATGAGCTGCTCCAGCGTGTTCATCTGCGCGCGGTAGTAGCGTTCGAAGTCCACGTTGCCGGTGGTAGCGGGCGCTTTGACGCCGAACTTGTATCGGGCGCGGCCGACCGCCATCGCGAAGCCGAAATACTCGAGCAGCGCGAGCAGCATGACGAGATGGACTGGTGCGTAGTCTGCCGACATGGGAACCCCCGCATGGAAAGAGGGTCAAGGATAACGCGGCAAGCGGTCGCCGCAGTGGCAAGATAGGCGCCCGGGGCCCCTGACGGGCGGGAGGTGATCGACCCATGGTCGGATTCGTTTTGCGGGCGGTGATCGCCGCCTTCGGACTGTGGCTCGCGACCCGCTGGGTCGATGGATTCAGCATCGACGATCCACTCACGCTGTTGCTTGCCGCCGCGGTGCTCGGCCTCGTCAATGCGATCGTGCGCCCGGTGGTCATCCTGCTGACGCTGCCGATCAGCGTGGTCACGCTCGGCCTGTTCCTGCTGGTGGTGAACGCGGGGATGATCGCGCTGGTTGCGGCGATCGTGCCGGGTTTCGACATCGCCGGCTTCTGGGACGCCCTCTGGGGCGCGGTGCTCGTCAGCCTCACCGGCTGGATAGGTTCATGGTTCATCGGTTCGCGCGGCCTCGATCTGCTGCGGCGCTGAGCGTCGCGCTGGCCTGCCTGCTGCCGGCGGCTGGCGTGCCGTCGTCATCGGCTGCGGCCGCCGACCTGCAGTTCACCGGCAAGGCGCGCTCGCGCAGCGACGGCCGCCTCCTGTACGTCGAGTCGCATTACGTGCGCGCGCCCGGCGCCGTCGGCGAGACCCGCATCGTGATGTACCGCTGCGGAATCGACGGGCCTGCGTTCGCGCGCAAGGAACTTACCTACGGTGAGGTGCGCGAAGAGCCGGAGTTCACCTTCACCGACGCGCGCAGCGGCTATGTGGAGGGGCTACGCAGGACGCCGCAGGGCCTGCGCGTTTTCCAGCAGGAGAACGCGCGCGCGTCGCGGCGGGAGGCCAAGGTACCGGCCGGCACGACCATCGTCTCCGACGCCGGCTTCGACGAGTTCGTACGCCGGCACTGGAACGATCTGGAGGCTGGCCGCAGCGTGCGCTTTCCGTTCCTCATCCCTAGCCGTCTCGACTTCCTCAACTTCAAGGTCAAGAAGCACCACGAGACGCGCATCGACGGCGCGGTGACGAGCGTGATCCGACTCAATCTTTCCGGCGTCCTCGGCTGGTTCCTGCCCTACATCGAAGTGTCCTACCGCAAGAGCGATCGGGTGCTGATGCGTTACGAGGGGCTGACCAACATCCGCGGCAGCGATGGCGCCAACCTCGTCGCGACCATCGAGTTTCCGGCGCGCGAGCGGCGCAGCGTGCCGGCGGTGGATCTCGTCAGCCTGCGGGCGGAACCTCTCGTGCCGCGCTGCTGAGACGTCGCGGCCAGTTGACCAGCAGGGTCGCGGCAAAGATAACCGCTGTGCCGGCGAGCTGCAGCACGGCGAGCCGCTCGTCGAGCACCCACCAGCCGAGCAGCAGCGCCAGCGCCGGATTCACGAAGCTGTAGGTCGACAGCTGCGCCGGGGTCACGTTCACCGACAGCCAGGCGAAGGCCGTGTAGGCGATGCACGAACTCATGATCGTCATGTAGGCAAGTGCCGTGAGGCCCCGGGCGTCCCAGCGCCACAGCGGCGCCTCGCCGGTGGCGAGCGCCGTGAGCAACAGCAGCAGGCCGCCGCAGAGCATCTGTATCGCGGTGAAGGTCATCAGGTCGAGAGCGGTGCCCGCGTTACGCAGGTAGATGGTGCCGACCGACCAGCCAAGACACCCGGTCAGCAGCACCACGGTCGGCCATGCCAGCAGCGCTGCGGTGGTCTGTCCGCCCGGCCAGGCGATGCAGCTCACGCCCACGAAACCGGCGATCAGGCCGGCGGCCACCCGCGGCGGGATAGACTGCGCACGTGCGCCGAACATGCCGAGCAGCGGTATCCAGAACGACACGGAGACGTTGAGCAGTGCGGCGAGATTCGACGGCAGGTGCTGCAATGCCCACACCGCGCTGCCGTTCGAGATGAACACCGTGCACACGCCGACCACGGCAAGAGTCCGCCACTCCGTCGGCGACGCGGCGGGCCACCAGCGCTCGCCGCGCTGGCGCGCGAGCCACCGCGCGACGCACAGCAGCAACAGGCCGCCCGCGAGGAAGCGGCAGGCGGCGAAGGCGAACGGCGGCAGCCGATCGACGCCGATCTTCGTCACGAGGTAACTCGATCCCCAGACGAGGTAGACGATCGCGAACGACAGCAGCAGCTTCGTCCGGTGCGATGCCTTGGGGTCGCTCACCTTTGTCGGCGGTGCGCCGCGGGGCCGCAGGTCATCGCCGTGGGTACCGCTGCCTCATCCGGCCGCTCCGACGGAGCGCGCTGCGGTCCGGTAGAGCAGCCAGCCGAGCACGGCCAGCACGGCGAGACCCAGCCACTCGCCGAAGTGCAGACTGTCGGGCAGCGCCAGCACCGTCGCGCTGCCGGAGGTCACGATCGGCACGGCGATGGCGATGCCCATCAGCGCTTCGCCGGTGATCAGGCCGGCGGCGAACAACAGGCCCTTGCGGCTGCCGCGTTCGAGATCGGCGGCGGTACCGCCGGCCTTGCGCCGCCGGCGCTCGGCGAGATGCGCAAGCAGCCCGCCAAGGAAGATCGGCGTCATCAGTTCGATCGGCAGGTAGACGCCGACCGCCACCGCAAGCACCGGGGTGCGGAAACTCGAACCGCGCGCCCTGAGGATTTCGTCGAGCACGATGACCGCTATGCCGATGCCGGCGCCGATGGCGATCATGTCCCAGGGCAGTTGTCCGCCGAAGAGGCCCTTGGAGACGGAAGCCATGAGCGTGGCTTGTGGCGCGAGCAGCGGGTTCGGGTGCGCCTCGGTCGGTACGCCGATGCCGTAGGCCTGGGCCAGCAGGTTGAGCACCGGCGCCATCACCAGCGCGCTGCTCACCGCACCGATGCCGAGCATCACCTGTTGCCGCCACGGCGTGGCGCCGACGATGTAGCCGCACTTGAGGTCCTGCAGGTTGTCGCCGGCAATGCACGCGGCGCAGCAGACCACGGCGCCGATCATGATGGCGGCGACCGGGCCGATGCTGCTGTCCGGCCCCATCAGCAGCAGCAGCACCACCGCCGAGAAGAGGATGGTGGCGATGGTGATGCCCGAGACCGGATTGTTGGACGAGCCGACGAGGCCCGCCATGTAGGCCGACACCGAGCAGAAGAGGAATCCGGTGGTCACCATGATCACGGTCATCGGCAGGCTCACGCCCGGCGAGCCGACGATGGTCTGGTAGAGCGCCCACAGCGGCAGCGTGAACAGCAGGATGCCGATCAGCACAGACTTCATGGGCAGGTCCTGCTCGGTGTGCGGGATCACCGTGCCGGCCGCGCTGGCGCGCGCGGCGGCGAGACCGCTGCGCACACCGGAGACCAGCGAGTGGCGCAGGGAAATCAGCGCCCAGACGCCGCCGATGAGCATCGCGCCGACCCCGAGATAGCGGATCTGCTTCGACCAGACGAGGCCGGCGAGATCCTCGGCCGACAGCCCGGCTGCAGCCTGCGCGAGTTCGGCGTTGCCTGGCAGCACGGCGGCGACGTAGATCGGGATGGCGATGTTCCAGGAGAGCATCGCACCCGCGAGGGCAACGATGCCGACGTTCAGACCCACGACGTAGCCCACGGCGAGCAGCGCCGGTGACAGGTTGGTGCCGACGAAGCCGAGGTAGCCGCCGAGGAAACCGCCGCTTGCCGCGGCGTCGGGAATGAGGCGCAGGCCGCTGCCCGCAGCCAGTTTGGCGGCTGCGCCACCGAGGGCTGCGCCGCCAAGGATGCGCAGACCCTGCGACGGGTTCTCGCCTGCCTTGAGGACCTCGGCGGCCGCTTGGCCTTCCGGGAAGGCGAGCTTCTGCTCGACGATCAGCGCACGCCGCAGCGGCACCGAGAACAGCACGCCAAGGATGCCGCCGAGCCCGGCGATCGCCAGCACCCACGAGTACTTGAAGTCCTGCCAGAAGCCGAGGATGACCAGCGCCGGGATGGTGAAGATCACTCCCGAGGCGATCGAGGAACCCGCCGAAGCGCCGGTCTGCACGATGTTGTTCTCGAGGATGCCGCCGCCACCGAGCAGCCGCAGCACCGCCATGGACACCACCGCCGCCGGAATCGCCGAGGCGATGGTCATGCCGGCGAACAGGCCGAGGTAGGTGTTAGCGGCGGCCAGGATCATCGCCAGCACGATGGCGAGGATGATGGCGCGTGGCGTCAGCTGCGGCGGCAGCGTCCCGGAGGCGTTCGGCACGGCGCTCACCTCACCTCACCCGTGAGCCGCTTCAGCCAGGGCGAGGCGACGACCAGCAGCAGCCCGCAGGCCCCGGCGATGAAACACATCTGCAGGAACTGCGCGGGCATGGCTGCGGCCTGCGAGGCGCCGACATGGCCGCCGATCAGTCCGGCCAGCGTGTTGCCGACGGCGGCTCCGAGGAACCAGGTGCCCATCATCTGGCCGACGTAGCGTTTGGGTGCGAGCTTGGTGACGTTCGAGAGACCGACCGGTGACAGGCAGAGCTCGCCGAAGGTGTGCAGCAGATAGGTGAGCAGCAGCCAGGTGGGAGCAACCTTGCCGCCCGAGGCGACCACCAGCTGCGCGGCGAACATGATCACGAGGAAGCCGGCACCGAGCAGCAGCAGCGCGAGGCCGAACTTCGCCGGCGAGGAGGGATCGAGGTTGCGTTTGCCGAGCCACACCCAGAGCGCGGCGAAGAACGGCGCAAAGATCACCACGAACACCGCGTTGGACGACTGGTACCAGGAGGCCGGGTGCTCGCCGTCGCTGAACAGGTTGCCGAGCCATGAGCGGTCGGTGTAATCCTGCGCGAACAGGTTGAAGGTGGTCGCCGCCTGTTCGAAGCCGGCCCAGAAGAGCGCGGCGCAGACGAAGAACAGCATGATCATCAGCACGCGCTTCTTCTCGTCGCCATCGAGACCGCCGAACGCCAACACGTAGAAGAAGAAGGCGAAACCGAGCAGCGTCATGCCGAGTCCGAAGGCCTGCGCGAGTGTGGTGATCGTCACCGGAACAACACCGAAATAGAGCAGGGTCGAGACCGCGACGATGATCGCGGCGCTCGCGATCACCTTGCGCCAGCCGTCGGCGCGCTCCGCGGCGGAGACGTCGCGCGGCGGCAGGCCGGCATCGCCCAGATGGTGCTCGGTAAGGCGGTACTGCAGCACGCCGATCAGCGTTGCCGCACCGGCACAGAAGAAGCCGGCATGCCAGTTCCACGACTCGCCGATAGTGCCGGTGACGAACGGCGCCACCATCGCACCGAGGTTGATGCCCATGTAGAAGATCGAGAAGCCTGCGTCGCGCCGCGCGCCCGGTTGGCCCTCGTAGAGCGCGCCGACCATGGCCGAGATGTTGGGTTTGAGCAGGCCGACGCCGATCACGATGATGGCGAGGCCGATGTAGAAGATGCCCGGCGCCCCCGGAATGGCGAGCGTGAAATTGCCGGCGGCGATCAGGATGCCGCCCCAGAACACGGCGCGGCGCTGGCCGATCAAGCGGTCGGCGATCCAGCCGCCGGGCAGCGAGAAGAGGAACACCGCACCGGCGTACAGGCCGTAGATCGCGCCGGCGGTTTCGTCATCGAGGCCGAAACCCGGATTCGCGCCGCTGGTCGAGGCGACCAGAAACAGCACGAGCAGCGCGCGCATGCCGTAGTAGGTGAAGCGCTCGAAGAACTCGGTCATGAAAAGCGTGGCGAGGCCGCGCGGATGGCCGAGGAAAGTCCCTTCGCTCATGTTGTTCTTCTCCCTTGCGCCGCCGCCGCGGAGATCGCGGCGGGCCGTCAACCCGGTTCGGTCCTGCCGCGCATGCGCTCCATCAGGCGCGCCATCAGCAGTCCGCCCTCGTAGAGCAGGTACATGGGCACCGCCATGATGGTCTGCGAGATCGCGTCCGGCGGCGTGACCAGTGCCGCGACCACGAAGATTCCGATCAGCACGTAGCCGCGCACTTCGGCGAGCTTCGATACCTTGACGAGGCCGGTGAGCACCAGCAGCACCACGACGACCGGCATCTCGAAGGCGAGGCCGAAGCACAGGAACATGGTGAGCACGAAATCCATGTAGCTGGTGATGTCGGTCATCATGCGCACGCCTTCGGGCGTGGTGTTGGCAAAGAAATCGAACATCACCGGGAACACGACGAGGTAGGCGAAGGCGACGCCGGCATAGAAAAGAAATATCGAGGAAACGAGCAGCGGCAGGGCAAAGCGTTTTTCGTGGCGGTACAGGCCGGGGGCGACGAACGCCCAGACCTGATACAGCACGTAGGGCATGGCGACGAACACCGCGACGAACAAAGCCAGCTTGAACGGCGTCATGAACGGCGAGATCACGCTGGTGGCGATGAGCGAGGAGCCCGCGGGGAGCTTGTCGATCAGCGGCTGGGCAACCAGCGTGAACACGTCGTTGGCGAAGAAGGCGATCGGCAGGAAGACGATCAGCACGGCGAGGAAAGCGCGCAGCAGTCGGTCGCGCAGCTCCAGCAGGTGCGAGATCAGTGTGCCCTCGGCGAGTTGTTCCTGCTCCCCGCTCATGCCGGTATCAGGGCAACGTCGTCAGGGTCTGCCGTCGCCGGCCGGCGATCCGACTGGCGGGACGGGCTCAGCCGTCGGGACGGGCTCGGCCGTCGGGACGGGCTCAGCCGGTGCGCCGGGCCCGCCAGCAGCGAAGGGTTCTGCGGCGGACACACCGGGTTCCGCGGACGGACCCGCCGCCGCTGCCGCGGCTGGCGCCGAGGTCATGTTCGGTGTCGGGATCGGCGAGGCAGCATTGTCGGCTGCCGCATTGCGCCGCCGGCTGTTCTCGGCGGCCTCGTCCTCCAGTTGCTCGCGGAACTGCCGAGCCATGGCGCGCGCACGCCCCATCCAGCGGCCGATCTCGCCGACCACCTTGGGCAGCTTCTCCGGGCCGAGCACGAGCAGCGCGAGGCCCATGATGAGCAGCAGTTCACTGAAACCAACTTCGAACATGTCAGCAGTTCCGGGGGAGGGCAGCGCCGCGACGCGGTCGGTCGGCGCAGGCGCCGTTCACCGCGCGGGGTCCGCCGCGCTCAACCGTTGCGGTCGGCCGGCTTGGCTGCGCTTTCGGATTTGGCGGTCGCCTTGGCTGCCTCGGGGAAATCCGCATCGGCGGCTTCCTGCTTGATTTGCTTGAGGCTTTCGTCGGCGTCGCCTTCGTCCATGCCCTTCTTGAAGCCCTTGACCGCTGCGCCCAGATCGGCGCCGATGGTGCGCAGCTTCTTGGCGCCGAACACCAGCAACACCACCAGCAGGATGATGATCAACTCGCGCATTCCGATACCCATAAAGACCTCTGCAGCCCGCGTGCGTGGTTGGCAGTTGACGAACAACCCGATGTTAGACGTTTTCCGGGGTTTGCAGCCAGAATGTCACCGGTCCGTCATTGACCAGCGCCACCTGCATGTGGGCGCCGAAGCGGCCGCTTGCCACCTGCGGGTGGGCGAGCCTCGCGAGCCGGCACAACTCGTCGAACAGCCGTGCCGCAGGAGCCGGGGCGGCGGCGGTGCTGAAGCCCGGCCGGTTGCCCTTGCGGGTGTCGGCGGCCAGCGTGAACTGCGGCACCAGCAGCAGCCCGCCGCGGGTTTCGCCGAGGCTGCGGTTCATGCGGCCGGCATCATCGTCGAACACCCGATAGGCCAGCAGCCGCTCCAGCAACCGCTGGGCGGTCCTCTCGTCATCTTTCGGCTGCACGCCGATCAGGGCGAGCAGGCCCGGGCCGATCGCGCCCACGCGCTCTCCCGCCACGCTGACGCTGGCTTCGGTGACGCGCTGGATGAGGGCGATCATGGGCTTGCTGCGGACGGGTTTCCGGTGGCAATTCGGGCGCCGAGACCTTAACATCGCGGCCAGTTTTGCGCATGAATCGACTGGTTTCGGGGGTTATGGTGTCGAAGTTCCTCGTGGCGCTCTCCCTGGTCGCGGCTCTGGCCGTGCCCTCCGCGTTCGCGCAGTCCGCCGGTGATGCCGAGCGCGGCGCGAAACTCGCCTACACCTGCCTGGGTTGCCATGGCATCCCGAACTACCGCAACGCTTACCCGAACTACCGGGTGCCGAAGCTGCGCGGACAGCACCCGGAGTACCTGGTGATCGCGCTGCAGGCCTACCGCAGCGGCGAGCGCAGCCACGCCACCATGCACGCCAACGCCGTCACCTGGAGCGATCAGGAAATGGCCGACATGGCCGCCTTCCTCGCCGGTCCGGCCATCCAGCCCGCCGCCTCGCCGAAGCCGGTCGGCAAGCTGCCGGCGGCCGGCCAGACCTGCGTCGCCTGTCACGGCACGGACGGCGTGGGCATCACTCCGCAGTACCCGACCTTGTCCGGCCAGTACGCCGACTACATCGCGCGCGCGCTCACCGACTACAAGAGCGGCGGCCGCAAGAACGCCATCATGGCCGGCTTCGCTTCGCAGCTGTCGGCGGCTGACATCAAGGCTCTGGCGGCCTATTACGCCGCACAACGTCCGGCACTCGAGACCTCGCGGCGCCCCTCGCCGTCCACCGCGCGCCGCTGACCGCGGCGCCGCGGCGCGTCCCTCCTGCCCCCGGGCCGTTGCGGGCCCGCTCTGCCGCGCCTCAGGGTTCGGCTGCCAGCCGCTCGAGGAACGTCGCCGCGGTGCGCAGATAGAAGTCGCGGTTGGGCCTCTTGCGAAAGCCGTGCCCCTCGTCGCGGGCGGCCAGATACCAGACTTCGTTGCCCTGGGCGCGCAGCCTGGCCACGATCTGCTCGCTCTCGCTGGCCGGTACCCGCGGGTCGTTCAAGCCCTGCACCACGAGCAGCGGCCGACGGATCATGTGCGCCCGACTGAGTGGCGAGATGCGCTGCAGGAAGGCGCGCATCGCCGGGTCGCGCTCGTCGCCATATTCGATCCGCCGCCGGTCGCGCCGATAGTCGGCGGTGGCCGTGAGGAAGGTCACGAAGTTGCTGATGCCAACCACGTTGATGCCGCCGCGCAGGCGGTCGCCATAGGCGATCAGCGAGGCGAGCACCATGTAGCCGCCGTAGGAGCCGCCCATCACCACCACGCGGTTCGGGTCGAGATCCGGCTGCGCCGCGATCCACACCAGCAGCGCGCCAACGTCGCGAACGGAGTCCTCGCGCAGCCGGCCGTTGTCGAGCAGCGTGTAGCTGCGGCCGTAGCCGGTGGAGCCGCGCACGTTCGGCTGGATCACCGCGTAGCCCAGTTCGGCCACCAGATACTGGTGGTAGGCGCTGTAGCCGGGCCGCGACTGCGCCTCCGGCCCCCCGTGGATGTCGATGACCACCGGATGGCGGCCGTTCCCGACCGCCGGCCGGGTCGGCTTCTGCAGCAACGCGGGAATCTGCCGCGGCGCGCCGGCGACCCTGTCCCAGCTTGGGTAGCGGAACACCTGCGTGGTGGCCAGCCGTGTCGGATCGACGAGCCCCGGCTCGCTGCGCGTCCAGCGGGTCGCCGTTCCCTTGCCGATGTCGTAGGTCCATACGTCGCGTGGGGCCAGCGAGGTCTCGATCCCCATGCCGAGCGTGTTGCTGCTGCGGTCGAAGCGCAGCCCGGAAATCAGTCCCGCGGGTAGGCCGCGCGGCTGCAGCGTGACGGCGGCGCCGAGGTCGGCGATACGCAGCTCGCCGTAGCCGTCGACGTTGGCGACGTAGGCGAGCCAGCGACCATCGTCGCTCGGCGCGAAATCGTCGATGTCCCACGGCAGTTCGCCGGTCAGCGTGCGCAGGCTGCCGTCCTCGAAGTCCACATAGCGCAGCTGCCGGTACTCGCCGCCGAGATCCGCAGTCAGCCAGATGCCGCGGCCGTCGGCCGCGAAGCGGGCGTCACCGATACCGGTCTGCGGCGACGGCCGGTCGCGGCCGCCGCCGAGCGGCACCCGTGTCAGGGAACCGGTGGCGATCTCGGCCAGATACAAGGCCGCATCGGTCACCGAACGGTAGTCGAGCAGCAGCAATCTTTGGCCATCCGCTGACCAGTCGAGCGGCGACCAGTTCTGGCCCTGCGAGGCGACCACCAGCCGCGGAACGGCATCGCTGCCCGGATCGAGCACGTAGATGTCCTGGTTCACGCCGTTGCGCGCATTGCCCTGGAAGGCGAGCCGTCGGCCGTCGCGCGACCAGACGGCGCCGCCATGGCGCGACTTGCCGTCGGTGAGCCGTCGCGTCTGCCGGGTGTCGAGATCGTGCAGATACAGCTGCGCGTTCTCGTTGCCGCCGCGGTCGCGGCTGAAGAGGAAACCGCGCGCGCCGGGTGCCGGATTGGCGCTGACCGCGCCCACCGGCTCGATGTCGAAGGTGAGCTGTTCGCGGGCGCCGCCCGGTTGCGCCACGCGATGCACCTGCTCGGTGTCGCCGAAGCGCGTACTGATCAGCAGGCTGCCGTCCGGCAGGAAATCGCGGAAGCTTGCGCTGCGTCCGGCCAGCCAGCCGTCGAGCGTGGCGAGCACGCGTGGCGAGTGCGCCGGTACGCTCTCGAGCACGAGATTGCCGCGGATCTCGCGGGCGGCGGCCGGTCCGGTGGCCGGCTGTGCCGCGCCGCAGGTCAACGAGGCCGCGGCCAGCAGCAGGGCGGCGGCGATGTGCGGTCTTTCCATGTCTGCTATGTTGCCCGACCGCGAAATCCGCTCCAACGCCGTCGTCGACCCCGGGGGGGCGACGCGGCGGCAACTGCCCGGCGAGGACGAGGCCAGATGATCACGCACCGGTACGAACACGGCATCCACGCCGTCGACGCCGAGTACCTGCAGCCGCTGTTCGACGCGGTGCACCTTGTGGTTTCGGACGGTCGCGCGGCCTTCGTCGACTGCGGTACGGCGCACTCGGTGCCACGCCTGCTCGAGGCGCTGGACGAACTCGGCGTGGCACGCACGGCGGTCGACTGGCTGTTCCTCACCCATGTACACCTCGACCACGCGGGCGGTGCCGGTCAGCTGCTGCAGGCGCTGCCTAACGCGCGTGCAGTGGTGCATCCGCGCGGGGTCCCGCACATGGTCGACCCGCGCAAGCTCATCGAGGCCTCGATCGCCGTCTACGGCCGCGAGAACTACGACCGGTTGTACGGCGCGCTGCAGCCCATTCCGGCGGCGCGCGTGCTCGATACCGCCGAGGGCCAGCGCTTCGAGTTCGGCGGCCGCGTCTTCGAGGTGCTGCACACGCCCGGGCACGCGCTGCACCATCAGGTGTTCCTCGACCATGCCAGCAATTCGGTGTTCACCGGCGACACGCTCGGCGTTTCCTATCGGGTGTTCGACGTCGACGGCCGGGCATTCTCGGTGCCGACGACCAGCCCCTCGCAGTTCGATCCCGAACAGCTCGTCGACTCGATCCGGCGCATCCTCGCGCGCAAGCCGACGGCGGCTTTCCTGACCCACTACGCGCGCATCACCGATCTCGAGCGCATCGGCGCCGACCTCGAGCGCATGATCGACGGGCACGTGCAGGCGGCGCTCGCGGCCGAGGGCCTGCCCGCGGCGGCGGCGCGCCCGCAGATCCTCGCCGCTCTCAAAGAAATATTCCGCGGCGAGCTGCGGCGGTTCGGCAGCCGCGTGCCGGAGGCGACCGCGGACCACTGGCTCGGCGGTGACCTCGAACTCAACACCGACGGTCTGCTGGCCTGGCTTGCGCGCCGGCGGCGCAACTGACGGGCAGCCATCCTCAAGGTAACAAGCATGACGGACAGGACCTTCAAGGCATTCCGCATCCACGAGATCGAGCGCCGCATCGTCGCGCGCTTCGAGGAGCTGACGCTCGCCGACCTCGCGCCCGGCAACGTGGTGGTGCGCGTGCTCTACTCCGACATCAACTACAAGGACGCACTGGCCGCCACCGGCGCCGGCCGCATCCTGCGCAAGTACCCGCTGGTCGGCGGCATCGATCTGGCGGGCGTGGTCGAATCTTCGGTCGATCCGCGCTGCAAGCCCGGCGATCAGGTGCTGGTTACCGGCTGCGGCCTGTCGGAGACCCACGACGGCGGCTACGCCGAGTACGCCCGCCTCGAAGGCGAGTGGGTCATTCCCATGCCGAGCGGCTTCGACGCCTTCAAGGCGATGTCGATGGGCACGGCCGGCTTCACCGCGGCGCTTGCCATCCACCGCATGGAGCACAACGGGCAGACGCCATCGAAAGGTCCGATCGTGGTCACCGGTGCGACCGGCGGCGTCGGCAGCATCGCCATCGACATGCTCGCGGGCCGCGGCTACGAGGTCATCGCGGTCACCGGCAAGGCCGAGTCGGCCGCGTATCTGCGGGCACTTGGTGCCGCGCAGGTGCTGCTGCGCAAGGACATCGACTACGGCAAGCGGCCGCTGGAGGCCGCGCGTTTCGCCGGCGCCATCGACAACGTCGGCGGCGAGACGCTCACCTGGCTGACGCGCAGCGTCGACACCTGGGGCAACATCGCCAGCATCGGTCTCGCCGGCGGCGCCGAACTGCACACCACCGTGATGCCGTTCATCCTGCGCGGCGTCAACCTGCTCGGCATCAACTCCTCGGCGACGTTGCGCGAGATGCGCCTGGTGGTCTGGAACCGCATCGCCACCGACCTCCGGCCGCGCCATCTCGAGCTGATCGCCACGCGCACCATTCCGTTCGCCGAGCTGCCGACGGCCTTCGACGCCTACATGCGGGGCACGGTGACCGGGCGCACGGTGGTCAAGATCGGCGCGTGAGTCGGCCCCAGCAGTCGACCGCCGAGGACGAAACCGCGCAGCTGCTCCACGGGGCGGCTGCCCTCGGCGTGCCGCTCGATGCCGCCACGGCCGGCCGGCTGCTCGCGCTCCTCGATGAGCTGCTGCGCTGGAACCGCAGTTTCAATCTCACCGCCATCACCACTCGGCGCGAGATGCTCACCCATCATCTGCTCGACAGCCTTGCCGTTTGGCCGCTGCTCGCGGGGCGGCGCGTGGTGGATGTCGGCACCGGCGCGGGCTTTCCCGGACTGCCGCTGGCGATCGTCGATCCGCAGCGCCACTACACCCTGCTCGACGCCAGCGGCAAGAAGGTGCGTTTCGTGGCGCATGCGGCGCGTCTGCTCGGTCTCGACAATGTCGAGCCGTTGCATGCGCGTGCCGAGACCTGCCATCCCGCGGAGCCCTTCGATACCGTGGTCGCGCGCGCCTTCGCGCCCTTGCCCGAACTGCTCGCGCGCGTGGCCGGTCTCTGCGGTCCGGCTACCCGGGTGCTGGCGATGAAAGGCCGGCGCGATCCGGCCGAGCGCGCGGCGCTGCCCGCGGGCTGGGAGCTCGAGGCCGACCACGAGCTGCAGGTGCCCGGACTCGACGCCCGGCGGCATGTGCTCGTGCTGCGTCGACCGGCCGCGGACCAGCCCTTGCGCTAGACTGCCCGCATGGCCCGTATCATCGCCGTAGCCAACCAGAAAGGCGGCGTCGGCAAGACCACCACCGCCGTCAATCTCGCCGCGTCGCTCGCGCTGACGCGCCGCCGCGTGCTGTTGGTCGATCTCGATCCCCAGGGCAATGCGACCATGGGCTGCGGCGTCGAGAAGACCACGCTCGAACGCGGGGTCGGTGACGTGCTGGTGGGCGACTGCGCAGCCGGCGAGGCGATCGTCGCCATCGAGGCGCCGCCGATGGCGTTGCTGCCCGCCAACCAGGACCTGACCGCGGCCGAAGTGCAGCTGCTGTCGCTGCAGGTCGGCCGCGAGACCCGGTTGCGCAACGCGCTGAAGCCGCTGCGCGACGATTTCGACGTCATCCTCGTCGACTGCCCGCCGTCGCTCAACATGCTGACGGTCAACGCGCTGGTGGCGGCCGACAGCGTGCTCGTGCCCATGCAGTGCGAGTACTACGCGCTCGAGGGGCTGACTGCGCTGATGTCCACGATCGAGCAGATCCGCGAAGCGGTGAATCCGGCGCTGCAGATCGAAGGCCTGTTGCGCACCATGTTCGACCCGCGCAACAACCTGGCCAACGAGGTCAGCGAACAGCTGGTCGGACACTTCGGCGACAAGGTGTTCCGCACCATCGTGCCGCGCAACGTGCGCCTCGCCGAGGCCCCCTCCTTCGGCAAGCCGGCCCTGCTGCACGATCGGGACTCGCGCGGCGCGCTCGCCTATCTGGCACTGGCCGGCGAGATGATCGGGCGCGGCGATGTCCCCGTGGCACCCGCGGCCGACGGCACACCGGGACCGGACGCATCATCCGCCGCCTATTCCGTCGCCGGAGTCGATGCCACGCCGCCCCCTGCCGTCGCGCCCCTCGCTCCCTACCCCTGAGCCCTTCGAGATCACCTGTGCCGTGTCGGCATCCGCGCCGGCGGTCACCACGATGTTGTTGGCATGGTGGGCGAGTGGGTGCAGATCTTCGCGGCTGCGCCACCGCTGCAGCACGGCCTCGATGCCGTAGAGGTTCAGCAGTTCGTGGATGGCGAGGCGGTCTGCCGGGTCGAGCATGCCGCACCCTACGTTGCCGCGTTACCTTGCCGCCTTACCTTGCCGCGGCTTCCCTTCGGCAGCGCGATGGTCGATGCTCCGGGCCGACATGCTCATCGAGCCGCAGACCGTTGCCCGCGGTGCCCTGCTGCGCTGGTCGCGGCAGGCCTTCGACCTGCTGCGCCGCGGTTTCGGCTTCTGGTCGGCGCTCTCGCTGCTCATGTGTCTGTGGATGTTCTTCGGGCATCAATTGCCGCTGCTCAGCGGCATCCTCGCCGTCGCCGCGCTGCTCGCCTGCATGCTGATCGCCGCGCGGCTCGACCGCAGCGCGCGCACCGAGCTCGCCGATGTCCTTGAGATGCTGCGCACCCATGCCCGCGCCCTGCTCACGCTCGCGGCGGTGATCACCCTCGCCGGGGCGCTCGTCTGGGTGCTGCTGCTCGCCAAGCCCGGCGTCGCCTGGTGGAACATCCTCTACACGGAGCGCAACACCGTCGAGGTGCTGTCGGCGGACTGGTTCGTCGCGTTGCGCCAGGTGTTCGTCTACTCGGCGTTCGCGCTCGGCCTCTGCTACTTCGGCCTCAACATCCCCGGGCTGACCTCGTTCTTCCAGTTTCCCTGCATGGCGCTGCTCGGGCTGCCGTTCCGCGATGCCTGGCGGCTCGCGGCCGCCGGCCAGATCCGCAACCTAGGCGCCATGCTCGGCGTCGCGTCGCTCTTCATGGTGCTGCCGGCGGTCTTCGCCCTGCTGCTGCCGCCGCTCGTGCCGGTGCTCTATTGTTTTCTCGGCGCGCTCGGTTACGTGGCCTTCCGCGAGATCTTCCTCGGCGTCGGCGAGAACCAGCCGCGGGCGGTGTCCGCGGCGGCGACAGCCAGTCCGCTATCATCCCGCGCATGAACCAGAAGAAGCCCGTTCTCGGCCGTGGACTCGACGCCCTGCTCGGCCAAATGAGCGCCACCCGCGCGGCGGCGACGCCGGCATCGGCAGGCAGCAGCGGCGCCCAAGGGCCGGCCGGGTTGCCCGGCGACGAGCTCGCGCGGCTGCCGCTTGCGCAGCTGCAGCGGGGGCGTTACCAGCCCCGCGTCGACATGCGGGAGGAAACTCTCGAGGAGCTCGCCAGCTCGATCCGCGCCCAGGGCGTGGTGCAGCCCATCGTCGTCCGGCCGCTCGAGATGCCGGGCGCCGAACCCGACGCGGCACCGACCCGCTACGAAATCATCGCCGGCGAGCGCCGCTGGCGCGCTGCCCAGATGGCGGGACTCGAGACCATCCCGGCGGTGATCCGCCGGGTCCCTGACGAGAGCGCCATCGCCATGGCGCTGATCGAGAACATCCAGCGCGAGAACCTCAATCCGCTGGAAGAGGCTCGCGCCCTCGACCGGCTGATTCGCGAGTTCGAGGTCACCCACCAGCAGGCCGCCGACGCCGTCGGCCGCTCGCGCGCCGCCGTCAGCAACCTGCTACGCCTGCTCGAACTGCCCGCCGAGGTCGCCGAACTGGTCGATCGGCGCCAGCTCGAGATGGGCCATGCCCGCGCCCTGCTCGGTCTGCCGCAGCGTCGCCAGCAGATCGAAGTGGGTCAATTGGTCGTCAAAAAGAACCTTTCGGTTCGGGAAACCGAGGCATTGGTTCGCCGGCTGATCAATAAGAGCGGCAACCAAGGAGAACCGGACGGTGGGGCTGGCGCCAAGGACGCCAATATCCGCGAGCTCGAGGATCGCCTCGCCGACACGCTGGGCGCCAAAGTGGCGATCGAGCATTCCGCCAAGGGGGGCAAGGGACGGCTGGTGATCAGCTATAACTCGCTCGACGAGCTCGACGGCATCCTCCAGCACATCCATTAATGCCTCCCGGGCATTGATGCCTACCGGGAGGTTCCCCGGGGCGGTCTCCGGTTCGCGGATGACGGTGCCCCGGGGCGGCGACCCCGACAGGCCTTGTCGACAGCCCTGCAATGCCCCTCTCGATTGCCATTGATGCACTGAGGTTGCCCCCCTATAATCCGCGCGCCTTCGCGGCAGGGTCCGGGCCACCGGACGCTGCGCAAGAAACAGCGAAGCCACTTGCCGTTCTGTACAGGTTGCGACAAGTGGCTTTTTTGTTGCCCACGGGACCCGATGCCCCATGACCGTTTCGAGCGATCCGCAGATGCGCAGACTCGCCGGACGGATCCTCCTCTGGCAGGGCGTGGTGACCCTCGCGCTCAGCGCGCTGGTCGCGGTCCTGGTGGGCAGGGACAGTGGGCTGTCCGCGCTGAGCGGCGGGCTCATCGGGCTGATCGCGAACCTGTACATGACCTTGGCGGCGTTGCGCCCGGCGCGCACCGCCGGCTTCGCGTTGGGTCGGCTGCTGGCTGGCCAGTTCGTGAAGGTTGTGCTGACCGTGGGCATGTTCCTTGCGGTCGCGCAGCATGGGAAAGCGGTGTGGCCTGCGGTGTTCGCGGGCTACGTCGCGACGCTGGTGGTCTTCTGGGTGGTTCCGGTGCTGGCCGCACCGCGACTGCCGCCGCGCTCAAGGGGGCGCGACTGACACCGGCATCGCGGCGATCTTTAGGGACGTAGACGGACGCAGGTACGCGAGACACGATGGCCAGCGAGCACGGCGGCAGCGAAACGCCCACCGAATACATCGTCCATCACCTCACCCACCTCAAGGTCGGCGAGGGCTTCTGGACCATCCACATCGACACGCTGTTCATGTCGTCGCTGCTGGCGGCCGCCGTGGCGGCCTTCCTCTACTTCGGCGTGCGTCGCGGCAGCGCCGCCGGCGCGCCGGCGGGATTGCGCAATTTCGTGGAACTGCTTTACGAGTTCGTCGACGGGCAGATTGCCGACATCTACCACGGCAACCGCGCCTTCCTCGTCGCCCTCGGGCTGTCGCTGTTCACCTGGGTCGTCGCCATGAACTCCATGGACCTGCTGCCGATCGATCTGCCCGGCAAGGTCGCGGGTCTGTTCGGCGCCGATTACTTCCGCGTGCTGCCGACCGCCGACCTCAACGGCACGATCGCGATGGCGCTCGTCGTGCTCGCGCTGATCATCATCTACGCAGTCCGCGCCAAGGGCGTCGGCGGCTACCTGCATGAGTGGGTAGCGGCGCCGTTCGGCAACAGCCCGCTGATGTGGATCCCGAACATCGCGCTCAACATCGTCGAGCTGCTCGCCAAGCCGGTTTCACTCTCCATGCGGTTGTTCGGCAACATGTACGCGGGCGAGCTGCTGTTCATGCTCATCGCCCTGCTCGGCATGGCCTTCGTGTTCTCGCTCGGCGGCGTCGCGCTGTTCATCGGCCAGATCATCGCCGGCTCGATGTGGGCGATCTTCCACATCCTGATCGTGCTTCTGCAGGCCTACATCTTCATGGTGCTGCCGGTCGTCTACATCTCCATGGCCGAAGAGCACCACTGATCCGGTCCCCGTTTCCTTCACTACCCACGCGTTCGTCCAGTTTTTTTGAGGAGTCTCTGAAAATGGAAGCTGCTATCGCAAACGTCCAGGCGTTCACCGCCCTCGGCATCGGCATCATCATCGGCCTCGGCGCCATCGGTGCCTGCATCGGCATCGGCATCATGGGTGCCAAGTTCCTCGAGTCGGCTGCCCGCCAGCCCGAACTCACCCCGATGCTGCAGGGGCGCATGTTCCTGCTCGCCGGCCTGATCGATGCGGCGTTCCTGATCGGTGTCGGTCTCGCGATGCTGTTCGCGTTCGCCAATCCGCTGCTCGCGAGCCTCGCCGGTTAACACGCTCCCCGGAGGACTCCCGCAAGGGAGGCACAGGCCATGACGATCAACGCCACTTTCATAGGCCAGATCATCGTCTTCCTGATCCTCTTGTGGTTCATCGGGAAGTTCGTCACGCCGGTACTGGCTGAAGAACTCAACGCCCGCAACCGCAAGATCGCCGACGGCCTCGCCGCGGCGGAAAAGGGTCAGAAGGACCTCGCCGAGGCGACGAGCCGCGCCGATGCCATCGTCCGCGAGGCGCGTGAGCGCGCCAGGCAGATCGAGGACCAGGCGGCCCGCCGCTCCAGCGAAGCCATCGAGGCCGCCAAGCAGGCGGCGCAGGGCGAGGGCGCCCGCATCGTCGCCGCAGCGCGCGACGAAGCGGCCACCGAGACCAACCGCGCCCGCGACCAGCTCCGCAAGGAGTTCGGCTCGATGGTCGTGGTCGGCGCCTCGCGGCTGCTCGAGCGCGAGGTCGACGCGCAGACGCACGCCCAGCTGCTCGACAGGCTGGCGGACGAGATCGCCCGTGGCTGACGAGGCAACCATCGCCCGACCCTACGCCCGCGCCGCGTTCGAGCACGCGGTGGGCGCCGGGCAGCTCGCCGCGTGGGGCGAGGTGCTCGAGCGCGCGAGCCTCGTGCTCGCCGACGCGCGCGTGCAGCCGCTGATCGGCAACCCGCATGTGCCGCGCGCCGAGCTCGTGGCGTTTGTCGTCGAACTTGCCGGTGCCGGCGGCAACGAGCAGGCGGGCAACTTCTTCCGCCTGCTCGCCGACAACGGGCGGCTGGCGCTGCTGCCGCAGATCGCGGCGCAGTACGCCGCGTTGCGCGCGGAGGTCGAGAACACGGTCGACGTCACGGTGACCTCGGCCATGCCGCTCACCGCGGAGCAGTCCGCGAAGCTGACCGAGGCGCTGACCCGACGTCTGCGCCGCACCGTACGCCTTGCGGCGACGGTCGATCCGGCACTGATCGGCGGCGCGATCGTGCGCGCCGGTGATTTCGTCGTCGACGGCTCGCTGCGCGGGCGCGTCGAGCGGCTCGGCAACACCATGTCCGGCGCCTGACGCGCCGGCCGACGCAGGACTTTCAGAGGACCACACATGTCCATCAAGGCATCCGAGATCTCCGATCTCATCAAGCAGCGCATCGACCGGTTCCAGGCCGCTGCCGAGGCGCGCAACGTCGGCACCATCGTGTCGGTGACCGACGGCATCTGCCGCATCCACGGGCTCGCCGACGTCCGCTACGGCGAGATGATCGAATTCCCGGAGAACCTCTTCGGGCTCGCGCTCAACCTCGAGCAGGACTCGGTCGGCGCCGTCGTGCTCGGCGACTACAAGTCGCTGAAGGAAGGCGACACCGTCAAGACGACGGGCCGCATCCTCGAGGTTCCGGTCGGTCCGGAGCTGCTGGGCCGCGTGGTCGACGCGCTCGGCAACCCGATCGACGGCAAGGGCCCGCTGAAGACGACGCGCACCTCGCCGATCGAGCGTGTGGCGCCGGGCGTCATCTACCGCAAGTCGGTGAGCCAGCCGGTGCAGACGGGCTACAAGGCGATCGACGCGATGGTGCCGGTGGGCCGCGGCCAGCGCGAATTGATCATCGGTGACCGCCAGACCGGCAAGACGGCGCTGGCGATCGACACGATCATCAACCAGAAGACCTCGGGCATCAAATGCATCTACGTGGCGATCGGACAGAAGCAGTCCTCGATCGCCAACGTGGTGCGCAAGCTCGAGGAAAACGGCGCGATGGACCACACCATCGTGGTCGCGGCTTCGGCCTCGACCCCGGCCGCCATGCAGTACCTGTCCGCGTACGCCGGCGTGACCATGGGCGAGTACTTCATGGACAACGGCGAAGATGCGCTGATCATCTACGACGACCTGTCCAAGCAGGCGGTCGCCTACCGGCAGATTTCGCTGCTGCTGCGCCGCCCTCCGGGCCGCGAGGCCTTCCCCGGCGACGTGTTCTATCTCCACTCGCGCCTGCTCGAGCGCAGCGCGCGGGTCAACGAGGAATACGTCGAGATGGCCACCAAGGGCGCGGTGAAGGGCCGCACCGGTTCGCTGACCGGACTGCCGATCATCGAAACCCAGGCGGGTGACGTGACGGCGTTCGTGCCGACCAACGTCATCTCCATCACCGACGGCCAGATTTTCCTCGAGACCGACCTCTTCAACGCGGGCATCCGCCCGGCGATGAACGCCGGCATTTCGGTGTCGCGCGTCGGCGGCGCGGCGCAGACCGACATCATCAAGCGCCTCGGCGGCGGCATCCGTCTCGCACTCGCGCAGTACCGCGAACTCGCGGCGTTCTCGCAGTTCGCCTCCGACCTCGACGAGGCCACCCGCCGCCAGCTCGAGCGGGGTCAGCGCGTCACCGAGGTCATGAAGCAGAAGCAGTACGCACCGATGTCGGTCGCCGAGATGGCGCTGTCGATCTACGCGGTCAACAACGGCTACATGGACAAGGTCGATCGCAGGAAGGTCGTCGACTTCGAGGCTGCGCTGCAGTCCTTCGCCAAGTCGTCGCACAAGGCCGCGCTTGACGCGCTCAACGCCGACCCCGTGCTGAAGAAGCACGAGGCCGCGTTGAAGAAGATCTGCGAGGACTTCCTCGCCACCGGCACCTACTGACCGTCACCCACGGCGAGCGACGCGAGAAATGCCCGGCACCAAGGAAATACGCACCAAGATCGCGAGTGTGAAGAGCACTCAGAAGATCACCAAGGCCATGGAAATGGTCGCGGCGAGCAAGATGCGCCGCGCCCAGGACCGCATGCGCCTGTCGCGGCCCTATGCCGAGAAAATCCGCGTCGTCATCGGCCACCTCAACAAGGCGAACCCCGACTACAAGCATCCGTTCCTGGTGGAGCGCGAGCCGAAGTCGGTCGGCATCATCGTCGTTTCCAGCGACCGCGGCCTCTGCGGTGCACTCAACACCAACGTGTTCAAGAACACTTTGCTGCTGATGCGCGAGTGGCAGGGCAAGGGCGCGAAGGTGAATCTCTGCCTGCTCGGCAGCAAGGGCGTTGCGTTCTTCCGCCGCCTCGGGGTGCCGATCCTCGCCAGCGTCAGCGGCCTCGGCGACAAGCCGCACGTCAAGGACCTGCTGGGTTCGGTCAAGGTCATGCTCGACGCATACCGCGACGGCAGCATCGATCGCCTGTTCCTGATCAGCGCGCAGTTCGTGAACACCATGACGCAAAAGCCGGTGGTCACGCAGCTGCTGCCCGTCGAGACCCTCGACTCGGGCGACCTGCAGGAGCACTGGGATTACATCTACGAGCCGAGCGCCGCCGAGATCCTCGACGGCGTGCTCATGCGCTACATCGAGTCGCAGGTGTACCGCGGAGCAGTCGAGAGCGTGGCCTGCGAGATGGCGGCGCGCATGGTCGCCATGAAGGCGGCCTCGGACAACGCCGGCAAGCTCATCGGCGACTTGCAGCTCATCTACAACAAGGCGCGGCAGGCAGCGATCACCAAGGAGCTGGCGGAAATCGTCGGCGGCGCGGCGGCGGTCTGACCGGCGCGACTCGCGGCACACCGTCAACTGGAAAGACTGGATAACCGAATCAAGGCACAGGGTACCGACATGGCAACCGGCAAGATTACGCAGATCATCGGCGCGGTCATCGACGTGGAGTTTCCGCGCGAGTCGATCCCGAAGATCTACGAGGCACTGAAGCTGCAGGACGTCGATCTGACGCTCGAAGTGCAGCAGCAGCTTGGCGACGGCGTCGTCCGCACCATCGCGATGGGCGCCTCCGAAGGCCTCAAGCGCGGCCTTGCGGTCGACTCCACCAACGCGCCCATCTCCGTGCCTGTCGGCAAGGCGACGCTCGGCCGCATCATGGACGTGCTGGGCACGCCGCAGGATAACCGCGGCCCCGTTGCCTCGCAGGAGAAGTGGTCGATCCACCGCCCGGCACCGTCCTACGACGAGCAGGCCGGCGGCCGTGACCTGCTGGTCACCGGCATCAAGGTCATCGACCTGCTGGTGCCGTTCGCCAAGGGCGGCAAGGTCGGTTTGTTCGGCGGCGCCGGCGTCGGCAAGACCGTCAACATGCTCGAGCTCATCAACAATATCGCCAAGCAGTACAGCGGTCTGTCGGTGTTCGCCGGCGTCGGCGAGCGCACCCGCGAAGGCAACGACTTCTACCACGAGATGGCGGAGTCGGGCGTCATCGACCTCGAGAACCTCGAGAACTCGAAGGTGGCGATGGTCTACGGCCAGATGAACGAGCCGCCGGGCAACCGCCTGCGCGTCGCGCTCACCGGTCTGACCATGGCCGAGTACTTCCGCGATGAAGTGCGCGAGGACGGCGGCAAGGGTCGTGACGTGCTGTTCTTCGTCGACAACATCTACCGCTACACGCTGGCCGGCACCGAAGTGTCGGCGCTGCTCGGGCGCATGCCTTCGGCGGTGGGTTACCAGCCGACGCTGGCCGAGGAAATGGGCGTGCTGCAGGAGCGTATTACCTCGACCAAGACCGGCTCGATCACCTCGATCCAGGCGGTTTACGTGCCGGCGGACGACCTCACCGATCCCTCGCCCGCGACCACCTTCGCGCACCTCGACGCCACCGTCGTGCTGTCCCGCCAGATCGCCGCGCTCGGCATCTATCCGGCGGTCGACCCGCTCGACTCCACCAGCCGCCAGCTCGATCCGCTGGTGGTCGGCGAGGAGCACTACAACGTCGCCCGCGGCGTGCAGGCCGTGCTGCAGCGCTACAAGGAACTGCAGGACATCATCGCCATCCTCGGCATGGACGAGCTTTCCGAAGAAGACAAGCTCACCGTGTTCCGCGCACGCAAGATCCAGCGCTTCCTCTCGCAGCCCTTCAACGTCGCCAAGGTGTTCACCGGCCAGGACGGCAAGATCGTCCCGCTCAAGGACACCATCCGCGGCTTCAAGGGCATCCTCTCGGGCGAGTACGACAGCTTGCCCGAGCAGGCCTTCTACATGGTCGGCTCGATCGACGAGGCCGTCGAGAAGGCGAAGACGCTGCAGTAAGGCAGCTACAGGCACACGCACATGGCCGAACACACCATCCACTGCGACATCGTCAGCGCCGAGGGCGAGATCTTCTCCGGCCCGGCGAAGATGGTGTTCGTACCCGCGATCCAGGGCGAGATCGGCATCGCCCCGCGGCACGCGCCTTTGCTCACCATGATCAAGTCCGGCGAGGTGCGCGTGCAGACCGCCGACGGCCAAGAGCTCTTCTTCTTCGTTGGCGGCGGCGCACTCGAAGTGCAGCCGAAGAAGGTGACGGTACTCGCCGACACGGCCGTGCGCGCCAAGGACATGGACGAGGCCGCTGCCATCGAGGCCAAGCAGCGTGCCGAAGAAGCCCTCAAGGGCAACATCGACAAGATCGAGCAGGCCGAGGCGCTCGCCGAACTGGCGCGTGCTGCTGCCCAGCTCAAGATGATCCAGAAGCTGCGCAAGATCAAAGGCTGACGCGCCGACCGGCCTGCGCGACGCGCGTGCGGGCACGGGAAAGAGGGCCAGGGCAGTGAACATCGCGATCGTCATCCTCGCGGCGGGCCAGGGCAAACGGATGAACTCCGCGCTGCCCAAGGTGCTGCAGCCGCTTGCCGGTCGTCCCCTGCTAGGCCATGTCATCGAGGCCGCTCGCTCGCTCGGGCCCGATGCGGTGCATGTGGTGTACGGTCACGGTGGCGATCAGGTACGTGCCGCGCTGGGCGCCGCGCTGGGTACTGCCGCCGCGCGCACCTCCTGGGTGCTGCAGGCCGACCAGCAGGGCACGGGGCATGCGGTGCAGCAGGCGCTACCCGCGCTGCGCGACGACGAGATCGCGCTGGTGCTCTACGGCGACGTGCCGCTGGTACAGACCGAAACCCTGCGCGCGCTGCTGGCGCTGGCGGGCCCGAAGTCCCTCGGCTTGCTCACCGTCGAACTCGAAGACCCGAGCGGTTACGGCCGCATCGTGCGCGATGCGCGCGGCAAGGTGCTGCGCATCGTCGAGCAGAAGGACGCCAATGCCCGCGTGCGCCGCATCCGCGAGTGCAACACCGGCATCATGGCCGTCCCCGTGAAGCGGCTGCGCGGCTGGCTCGGCAAGCTGCGCAACGCCAACGCGCAGGGCGAGTACTACCTCACCGACATTATCGCGATGGCGGTGAAGGACAAGGTCAAGGTCGAGCCGCTCGCCGCACCCACCACCGCGGAGGTGCTCGGCGTCAACGACAGGATCCAGCTCGCCGAGGCGGAGTGCGCGCTGCAGCATTCGCGCGCACGCGCCTTGATGGCCGCGGGCGCGACGCTCGCCGATGCGGTGCGCGTCGATGTGCGCGGCGAGGTCGTGGTCGGCCGCGATGTGTTCATCGACGTGAATGTCGTGTTCGAGGGCCGCGTGGTGCTCGGCGACGGCGTCGTCGTCGGCCCGGGCTGCGTGCTGCGCGACTGCGAGATCGCGGCGGGTGTACGCCTGAACGCGTACTGCGTACTCGAGGGCGCCACGGTCGGCACGGGCTCGATCATCGGCCCGTTCGCCCGCCTGCGGCCCGGCGCGAGGCTGGCGGACGAAGTACACATCGGCAACTTCGTCGAGGTGAAGAATTCCTCGATGGACTCGGGTGCGAAGGCCAATCACCTGGCCTACGTCGGCGACGCGACCGTGGGCGCGCGGGTGAACATCGGCGCCGGCACCATCATCGCCAACTACGACGGTGCCAACAAACACCACACCACCATCGGCGCCGACGCACACACCGGCTCGAATTCCGTGCTGGTGGCGCCGCTCACCGTCGGCGAAGGGGCCACCATCGGCGCCGGCTCCACCGTCAGCAAGGACGTGCCGGCCGGCAAGCTCACCGTCGCCCGCGCCAAGCAGGTCACCCTCGAGGGCTGGAAGCGGCCGCAGAAGAAGCGCTGAGCCTGCCTTTTTCGCTTTTTTGGCCGATTACGGTGCTTCGGAACCGCGATCGGTGATGGCAGCATCAGACCCCGTTAGATTACCGGGGTAATATATGTGGATGAAACTCATCCACTCGCGCATCACCGCCCAAGGGCAGATCTCCGTGCCGGCAGAGGTTCGTCGCACGCTGGGCGTCGGTCCTGGAGCAGTCCTCGAGTGGGAGACCCATCCCGATGGTTTCGTGGTCAGACGCGCAGGTCGGACCACCTCGCTCGACGTCCATAGCGTTCTCTTCGGCGCAAGAGCGCCCCGTCTCGCCAAGGCGGCGGATACCAAGGCTGCCATCGCTGCCCATATCCGGAAGCGGCATGCGCGCCGTTGACACCAACGTTCTCGTGCGGATCCTCGTCCGTGACGATCCGCGACAAGCAAGGATCGCGGATGACTTCGTCGCACGGGGCGCTTGGATCTCGCATCTTGTGCTGATCGAAACGGTCTGGGTTCTGACTGCGGTCTACGACTTTGCAGCCAAACCGGTCGCAGATGCCGTCGAGGCACTCCTCGACCACGAATCCCTGACCGTGCAGGACGCAGCGTTGGTCCGTGCCGCGCTGGTCCGTTACCGATCGCATCGTGGAGTCGACTTCTCGGACTGTCTGATCCTCGAGGTGGCGGAGCATGCTGGCCACGGTCCGCTCGGTACGTTCGACCGTAACCTTGCGCGGCAGGCCGGTGTCCACCGACTCGAGTTGCGAGAACGTGGCGCCGGCCGCTGACCCGTGCCGGTCTGTCGCCTGCGATTACCGCATCCTTGGCTGTCGGCAACGCCTAAAAAGGGCAAAATAGCCGCTCGGCGGTCCGATGGACCGCAGCCATGAGCGGAGCCAGTCCAGCAAATGTGCGGCATCGTCGGCGCCATCGCGCAGCGTGACATCGTCCCCGTCCTCATCGAGGGCCTGCGTCGGCTGGAATACCGCGGCTACGACTCGGCGGGTGTCGCCGTGCTCAACGGCACGGGGCATCTCAAGCGCGTGCGTACGGTCGGCAAGGTGCAGCGGCTGCAGGATGCCCTCGATGCCTCACCCACCCACGGCCCGTTGGGCATTGCCCACACCCGCTGGGCGACCCATGGTGTGCCCTCGGAGCGCAACGCCCATCCGCATATCTCGGCGGACGGGCTCGCGATCGTCCACAACGGCATCATCGAAAACCACGAGGCACTGCGCGCCGAGCTGCAGGCCGACGGCTACGCCTTCGCATCCGATACGGATACCGAAGTGATCGCACATCGCGTGCATCACTATCTCAAGCGCGGCGGCACGTTGCTTGACGCCGTGACGCGGACGGTCGCCGAACTCGAGGGTGCCTATGCGCTGGCGGTGGTCAGCGAAGCCGAGCCCGAACGCATCATCCTCGCGCGCGAGGGCTGCCCCGTGGTCATCGGCCTCGGTGAGGGCGAGAACTTCGTCGCCTCGGACATCGCGGCGCTGCTGCCGCAGACCCGGCGCTTCATCTTTCTCGAAGAGGGTGATGTCGCCGAAGTCACTCGCGAGAGCGTGCGCATCACCGACCGCAGCGGCGCCGCCGTCGAGCGCAAGCTGCATGAGAGCGAGCTCTCGGCCGATGCCGCCGACAAAGGCCAGTACCCGCACTTCATGCTCAAGGAAATCCATGAGCAGCCGCGGGCGGTCGCCGATACGCTGCAGGAACGTGTCGCCAACGGCCGTCTGCTCGAGGCCGCTTTCGGACCCGCGGCCACCGAGGTGTTCCGGCGAACCGGCGCCGTGCACATCGTGGCCTGCGGCACCAGCTACCACGCGGGCACGGTGGCGCGTTATCTGATCGAGCAGCTGGCTGGTCTGCCCTGCAGCGTCGAAATCGCCAGCGAGTACCGCTACCGCAGCCCCGTGGTACCGGCCGATACGCTGTTCGTCACCATCTCGCAGTCGGGCGAGACGGCCGACACGCTCGCCGCGCTGCGGCTGGCGAAGAAGGCGGGCTATCTGTCCTCGCTCGCCATCTGCAACGTGCCGGAGAGTTCGCTGGTGCGCGAGTCGGAGCTCGTTTTGCTCACCCGCGCCGGCCCCGAGATCGGCGTCGCCTCCACCAAGGCGTTCACCACGCAGCTCGCCGCACTCGGCCTGCTGGTGGTGGCGCTCGCCAAGTCACACGGGGCCACGGCCGAGCAGGAACGTACGCTCGTCAATCGCCTCGTCGAACTGCCGGGCATGATCGAGAAGACGCTCGCCCTCGATCCGGTGATCCGCGAACTTGCCGCGCGCTTCGTGCCTAAGCACCATGCGCTTTTCCTCGGGCGCGGCACCATGTACCCGATCGCCATGGAAGGCGCACTGAAGCTCAAGGAAATCTCCTACATCCACGCCGAGGCGTACGCCGCGGGCGAACTCAAGCACGGCCCACTGGCCCTGGTCGATGACGACATGCCGGTGCTTGCGGTCGCGCCCAACACCGATCTGCTCGAGAAGCTGAAGTCGAACCTGATGGAAGTGCGCGCCCGTGGCGGCGAGCTGATCGTGTTCGCGGATCCCGAGTCCGGTATCCAGCCTTCCGAAGGCGTCACCGTGATCACCATGCCGAAGCACGTCAGCTACCTGCAGGCACCGCTGGTCTACACCATCCCGCTGCAGCTGCTCTCGTACCATGTCGCCACCGCCCGCGGCACCGACGTCGACAAGCCGCGCAACCTCGCCAAGTCGGTGACGGTGGAGTAGCGCGCCACCCGCGACCCGGCGGTCGCGGGCGGCGCTGCTGCGGACGAGACTTTCTGGCGGCTCAATCCGTTACGCCGAAGCGCGTGGTCACCGAGAACTTCACCGTCGGCGGCAGGTTCGCGTTGAGCAGGCTGGAGGCCGTCGCCGCCCAGTAGCGTTCGTCTGTGACGTTGTCGGCGTACAGCCGGAAGGTGGTGGAACGCCCGGAGATTTGCGTTTCGTAGCGTGCGCCGACATCGTAGGTGGTGTAACCGTCGGCGAAGGCGATATTCGCCTGGTTGATCGGGCGATCGCCGACATGGAAGACGCCGGCCGAGACGCTGAGGCCCGGGACGGCAGCGATGCGATACTCGGCGAACAGCGAGGCGGTGAACTTCGGCGCGTTCTCGGGACGCAGGCCGCGCAGCGCCGCCGTTGCCGTGCGTTCCTGTTTCGCATCGAGCGTCATGGCCGTGAAGTAGACCGAAAAGGCATCGGTGACCTCGCCTGCCGCGCTGAACTCGAAGCCTTGGTACGCGGTCCGGCCATCCTGCACGAAGCGGTTGATCGCCGTGTTGACGAAGGACGAGGCGCGATCGATGTCGAAGTAGGCCACGGTCGCGAGTACCTTGCCGAATTCGGCCTTGATGCCGAGCTCGTACTGCTCGGAGGTGTTGGGTGGGAGTACCTCGCCGGCATTGAGCTGTGCGGCGCCTGCGATGCCACCTTCCTCGAGACCCTCGATGTAGGTGCCATAGAGGCTCAACCACTCGCGCGGCTTGATCACTACGCCTACCGCCGGGGTGGTTTCCTTGACCTCGTAGGTGCTGCGGCTGGTTGGTGCCACCAGCACCTGATTGACGCTCGAGTAGTCGGCGCGCCGCAAGCCGACCAGCACCTGCAGCCACTCGGCGTAGGAGATGCGATTGAACGCGTAGAGACCCTTGTCGGTGATCGACGAGGCGGTGCGCACGACGCGTGCCGGCAGCGGCAACTCGGGCAGTGCGATACGGCGGAACAGGTTCGGCTGGAAGGTCGAGGCGGCGCAGGTTGCCGTCGCTGCGGTCGGGAAGTTGCAGGTCGGATTGGTCGGAACTTCCGCCTCGCGCTTGTTGTGGGTGTAGCCGAAGGTCACTTCATGCTTGAGAGGTCCAGTGAAGAAGGCACCGGACAGCTCGGCCCGGTAGTTGTTGTTCTCGTTGACGTTGCCGTTGGTGAGCGTTACCGCGATGCGGCCGTCGCCGGTCGCGAGGTTGAAGTTCTGGAACTGCGAGAAGTAGCGGTCACGCTTCAGGTACGAGCGGCCGGCCTGTGCGCTGAACTCCCAGTCGCGGGCGAGGCGGTAGCGCGCCGACAGCAGCACGTTGTCCGCATAGCCGTCGCCCTGCTGCCACGCGCCGCCGAGGTTGCGTTCCGCATCCGGCAGCGGCGGCAGGACCACGGCGGCGCCGGCCGCCGGTGTGGCCACGAAATAGGTGGTCGGCTCGGACATCGACTTCTCGATATGCTCGATGTCGAGTTGCAGCGTCAGCGCGTCGGTGGGTTTCCAGTCGGCCGCGAGACTGACGAAGCTGCGCTCGCCGCGCGTCTCGTCCACGCCGATGTCGAGATCGGCGAGCAGGGCATTGATGCGCACGCCGAAGCGTCCATCCGCGGTCTGCTGGCCGAAGTCGACATGGCCGCCGAGCGTACCGTGCTGGTTGGAGAACACGGTCATGTCGAGCACGCGCTCGGCGGGCGGACGCTTGCTGGTCAGATTGACGATGCCGGACGGCGTGGTGAAGCCGTAGTAGAGCGCCGAGACGCCCTTGAGCACCTCGACACGCTCCTTGTTTTCGAGCGGCAGGTCGATCAGGTTGACCACCGGCAGCGAGCCGTTCAGCCGATAGTTGCCGCGGTTCTCCACCACGATGCCGCGCACCGACATGTTCGAGTACACGGCGTTGTTGAGCTGTGCCGAGGTGACTCCGGCAGTGTTGCGCAGCGCGTCGTGCAGCTGCGTCGCCTGCTGCGCATCGAGCAGCTCTCGCGGCAGCACGTTGACGGTGAGCGGTGTGTCGATGAGTTCGGCGCCGCGGAAGGTTCCGGCCTGCACGAGGTCGGCGCCGAAGCTGCGGCGGCGGTCGGCGGTGATGACGATCTCCTGCAGCAGGCTCTCGTCCTCGCGTGCCGTCGCCGCTGTCCCGCCGCCGGCGGCTGGAGCAGCGGCGTTGCCCTGGGCGGCGGCGGTGCCGCAAAGGGTGCCAATGGCCACTGCCAGCAAGGCAGCGGCTTGTCGCGTGTTTCGTGTTCCGTTCATGTCGTGTGGACCTCCCGTCGATTACCGCTTGGTGATTCCCCAGAGGATGGGCGTCGCTCCGCGCCACGTCCGCAGGCCCTCCACTCCCGGTGCGGCTACCGAGACGGAGGTTCCGTTGTAGAGCCCGATGATCGGCACGTCGGTGGCCATCAGCCGATGCAGGTCCGCGAGCCGTTGCCGGCGGCTTTCGGGATCTCCGTCGCGCAGTGCCGCGGCGAGCGCATCTCCGGCGGCGGGACTTTCCCACTGCGCCGTGGGGCGCGCCGTCTTGTCGCCAATCAGCAGGTCGTAGGTGAGCGCGGGATCGAACCTGCCGGAATAGCTGAACGAGGAGAGCTGGAAGCGGCCCTGCTGGTAGTTCGACAGCTGCGTGGCCCAGTCGAGCACAGCGATGCGCGGGTTCATGCCTACCGCACGCAGCATCGCGTGGATCATGATCGCGTTGTCGTACATGTTGCGGTAGAGCCGGTTGGTCTGGATGACGATCGGCTCGCCGGCATATCCCGCGGCCCGCAGCAACGCGCGGGCGCGCGCCGGATCATAGCCAGGGAAGGCATCGTGGGCGGCACTGCGCAGCGGTGAGCCCAGCGGTACAGCGGAGGCGTTCTCGCGCCCCGGTGTTTCGGTGGCAGCCCGCGCGAGCCGCCGACGGTCGATGGCATGGGCAATGGCGGTGCGGATCCGCGGATCGCGCAGCAGCGGATCACGGGTCTGCAGCAACAGCACCGTCCAGCCGAGCAGCGGCTGCTCGCGTGCGACGATGCCGTGGCGTGCCGAGAGCGCCGGCAGGATGCCCGTCGGCTGATAGGTGAGCAGGTCGATGTCGCCAGCATTGAAAGCGGCGAGCGCCGAGTTTGGGTCGGGGATCACCACGAAGCGGATGCTCTCGATCAGGGCCTCGCGGCGTCCGGCGAGGCCGTCGGGCTCGCCCGGCGGCGACACGTGCTGCGGATGGCGACGCAGTACGAAATCACGGCCCCGACGCCATTCCGCGAAGCGATACGGTCCGGTCCCGACTGGCCGCAGCCAGCGGCCCGTGGCATCGACGCTGGAGCGCGCATAGGCGCCGGCCATGCACTGCGTGCTGGCGAGCAGCGGCAGGAAGAGCGCCGAAGGCTCGGCGAGCCGAAACAGCAGCGTAAGCCGGTCGACGGCGCGCACTTCGAGGACATGCAGTCCGGCGCGGGTGCGGTTGCTGCCGTCGAAGAGGCTGCGGCAATACCAACGCGAGTCGGCGGCGAGGAAGCGCGACCAGTTCCAGGCCACGGCTTCCGCCGTGAGCGGTGTACCGTCGTGGAACCGCACCCCGTCGCGCAACGTGAAGCGGTAGCTGCGGCCATCGTCCTCCACCGCCCAGCTTGCGGCCAGCAGCGGCGCGATACCGAGGTCATCGCGCAGCGTAACCAGAGTCTCCACGACATGACTGAGGACCGCGTCGGCGGTATCGTCGCGGTTGACGCCTGGTTCGGAGCTGCGCAGATCCGCGCCGGCGGCCACGGTGAGCTCGCCGGCGGACGCGGACGTCGCGAGGCTCAGAAACGTGGTGAATGCCGCTGCTGCGGCGAGCAGCCCGAGCATGAGGTTGTCCCCGATCCAGCAGAAACTATGAACTATATATACACAAAGTGCAATTTGGGAACAGTACATGACTGAACGACCGCCGGCAGCCAGTCGCCTGCAGCGGGCCACTGCGGAGCGCATCATCGAGCTGCTGCTGGCCACCGCTGCCGCCCCCGGCCACCATCTGCCGGAGGTGGAACTTGCCGCCACGCTCGGCGTGTCCCGCACGCCGATACGCGGCGCGCTACGGCTGCTGGCCCGTCGCGGTCTGCTCGAGTTCCGTCCGAACCGCGGTTTCTTCCTCAAGCGCCGTCCGCCTGCACGCAGCCCGGCGCCCGCCGCGGCCGCCCCGCCATCCGCCGAAGACGCCCTGTGCGTCGCGATCGCCCGCGACCGCTTGCAAGGCCGTCTCGGCGACGACTGCTCCGAGTCGGATCTGATGCGCCGCTATCGCGTGTCGCGGGCGACGCTCACCGGCGTGTTGAGGCAGCTTGCCGCGGTGGGCATGGCCGAACGCAAGGCAGGCCACGGCTGGTCGTTCATCTCCGCGCCTTCGGCGAGCAGCAGCGCACTCGACAGCTACCGCTTCCGCATGATCATCGAGCCGTCCGCCCTGCTCGAACCGGGATTCGCCCTCGATGCGCGGTGGATTCTCGACATGCGCGAGCGCCATAGGCAGTTCCTCGACGCCGCACGCCGCTTCTCGCCCGTCGCCTTCTTCGAGATGAACGCGGAGTTCCACGAGGAACTGGCCCGCGCCTCGGGCAACACGCAACTGCACCTTGCCGTTGCCCAGCAGAACAAGCTGCGTCGCTTCCTGAACTATGACTGGACCTATGGTCCTGACCGCGTTGCGGTGTCGGTGCGCGAGCATCTCGAGGTGCTCGACGCGCTCGAGGCGGGCGACCGCGAGTGGGCGGCGCAGCTGCTGCGCCGGCACATCGCCGGCGCCGCCCGCGTCAAGCCGAACGCCGCCGCCGCCGGCTGAGGAAGGCGAGCACGCCGGCGATCAGCATCACGAGCATGCCGGCGGCGAGCAGCCCCCAGACCTGACGCAGGCCCGGGACGAGGCTGCCGACATGCAGCGCATACAGCGTGTCGTCGTAGAGCGCAGGCAGGTCGCCGCGCCGCGCGTCACGCAGCGCGCCGAAGCGCCCGGCGGCGAGATCGAGCTCCAGCAACGAGCGACCGTTGGGATGCGCTTCGCCGGGTAGCCGCAACTTGAGCGTCCACAGGCCGCTGCCGGGCGGCCCGGCGGGCGACGCCTGCGACACGCGGCTGTCGGGGAACGTGGCGCGCAGCACGGCCAAAGCGTGCGCGGCGTCACCCTGCGTGAACGCGCCGGGCGCCGCAGTCGGTGGCGCCGCCGTCGCCAGCGGTCGTAGCCAGCTGCGCACTGATGGATTGTGCGCGAGCAGCGCTCCGGCGCCCGTCTGCAGCAGTGCCGGCACGCACAGCAGGGCGCCAAGCGCCAGGTGCGCGCGCAACATGCGCCCGCGGCCGTGTCCCGGCAGCAGGTCCCGCCAGCGCCAGCCGGCACGCAGCGGCCACCAAAGAAAAAACCCGAGTCCGATCAGCAGCACCAGCGGAATCGCCAGCCAGCGGATCAGCAGATCTCCCGCCTCGCCGAGCAGCAGCGTGGTGTGCAGCCGATAGAGCCACTGCTCGATCTCGAGCCCCGTGGTCGGCGGAAACGGTTGTGCCGTCGCCGCATCGACGTGAGTCACCGCGCCGTCGGCCCACTCGATCGTATGGAATGGTCGTCGTCCGTCAGCGACCAGCACCACCGCCGAGCGCTGCACCTGCGGGTCCGCGAGCAGCATCGCGAGACCGCGATCCGCGCCGTCGGCGCTGCGCGCCGTGCTGGCGGCGAACAGTTCGTCCTTGAAGAGCAGCAGGCCGCCGGTCGCGAGCAGCGCGAGCAGCGGCAGCGCAAGCGCGAGCGCACTCCAGCGATGGATCGCCGCAAGCGGCCGGCGCGCGGGCCGTGTCAGCACTGCGCGGTTCACGCGTTGCCGCCGCTAGCCGGGCCAAGCAGCCGCCAGCCCGAGCCGTCAGCCACCACCCGCGGCGCGCAGGCGAGCAAGGCCCGGGTGTACGGATCGCGTGGTGCTGCCAGCACCTCGTCGCGACTGCCGCTCTCGACGATGCGCCCGTCGCGCATGACGACGATACGATCGGCGATGCGCCCGACCACCGGCAGGTCGTGGCTGATGAACAGCAGCGCGAAACCGCGCTCGCGCTTCAGCCGATCGAGCAGCGCGATGATCTGTGCCTGCACGGTGACGTCGAGGGCCGAGACCGGCTCATCGGCGATGACCAGCTGTGGTTCCACCACCAGTGCGCGCGCGATCGCTACCCGCTGTCGCTGGCCGCCGGACAGCTCATGCGGATGCCGGGTGCCGAGCCCAGGGTCGAGCCCGACCTCGCGCAGCGCCTCCGCGACCGCGGCTGCCCGTGCGGTACGCGTCATCCCGTGCCGCAGCCGCAGCCCCTCGCCGACGATGCCGGCGATCGACAGCCGCGGATCGAGCGAGGAGGCAGGATCCTGGAAGATCACCTGCACGCGCTGCCGCAGCGCACGCCGCGCGCGCCGGTCCCGCGAGGCCCAGCTGGCGCCGTCGATGGTCACGCTGCCGGTGACGGTGACGCCGTCGGCCTGCGCGTCGATGAAGCCGAGCGCGGCCAGTGCCAGCGTGCTCTTGCCCGAGCCCGATTCGCCGATCACGCCCAGCGTTTCTCCGGCGCGCAGCTGCAGATCGACTCCACGCAGCGCCGGATGGTCCGGCTGCCGACGCCAGCCTTGCCGCCGCCCGCGATAGCTGACGGCGAGATCGCTGACCTCGAGCAGCAGCGGTCCGTCTTGGCGCGCCGTCGGCGACCGGTCCTCGCGCCGCGGAATGGCGGCGAGCAGCTGGCGCGCGCGCTCCGTGGCCGGCGCGCGCAGCAGCTCCGTGACCGGTCGATCCTCGATGATCCGTCCGCCGTCCATGACGATCATGCGATCGACGCGGTGCGCGAGCTGTGCAATGTCATGGCTGATGAGCAGCAGCCCCGCACGCCGCCTGCGTACCCTGTCGACCAGCAGGTCGAGCACCTCGTTGCCCACCAGCGCGTCGAGCGCCGTGGCCGGTTCATCGGCGATGACGAGCCGCGGCTCGAGCAGCATCACCGCGGCGATTAGCAGGCGCTGCCGCTGGCCGCCGGAGAACTCGTGTGGATAGCGGCGCAGTGCCGCGGCCGGCTCCTCGATACGTACCTCGCGCAGCGCCTCACAGAGCAGCTGCTCGAGTGCCACGCGCGGCTGTCGGCCGCGGTGATGCACGAGCGCTTCGCCGAGCTGTTCGCCCACGCGCATCGCCGGGTTCAGCGACAGCAGCGGTTCCTGCAGCACGAGCCCGATGCCGGTGCCGCGCAAGGCGTCGCGAGCCGCCGGCCCAGTGCACTCCCGGCCCTCGAAGCTGAAGCACTGCACTTGCAGTGACGCGTTGCCCGGCAGCAGACCGATGAGCGCCCGTGCGAGCATGGACTTGCCGGAGCCTGACTCACCGACGAGGCCGACTATCTCCCCCGCCTGCAGGGCGAGGTCGATGCTGCGCAGCACCGGCAGCGTGCCACCGGGCGTCCGCAGTCCGACCGCCAGTCCCTGCACCGCGAGCAGTTCCGCGCTCACGTGTGTCGCAGCCGCGGGTCGAGACGGTCGCGCAGCGCATCGCCCAGCAGGTTGACGCCGAGCATGGCGAGCGTGACCACCAAGCCCGGCAGCACGATCAGTGCCGGACGTGCGTCGAGGTACTGGCGGCCGTCGGCCATCATGCCGCCCCAGGTGGCCGCCGGCGGCGGGATGCCGACGCCGAGAAAGGATAGCGCGGTCTCGGCGAGCAGCGACGCGCCGAAGATCGTCCCGGCCGCGACGGTGAGCGGGCTTACGCAGTTGGGCAACACGTGGCGCAGCAAGGTGTACCACTCGCCGTTGCCGAGCGCGCGCGAGGCCCGGACATGGTCGCGTTCAGCGACCGACAACGCCACTGCACGGGTGACGCGCATCAGCCGCGGAGTGAAGGCAACGGCGAGCGCGAGCACCACGCCGGCCGCCGTGGGACCGGCCGCCACCATGATGCCGAGCGCGAGCAGCAGGGCGGGGAAGGCCATCAGCGCATCGCAGCCGAGCAGCACCACGCGCTCGGTCCAGCCGCGGAAGAATGCCGCCGCGCCGCCGAGCAGCACGCCCGCAGCGAGCGCCAGCAATGTCGTCAGCGTGGCGAGCAGCAGCGAGAAGCCCGATGCCTGCATGAGGCGCGATAGCACGTCGCGGCCGAACTCGTCGGTGCCGAGCCAGTGCCGCGCGTCGGCCGGCTGCAGGCGCGCGTCGAGATCGATCGCCAGCGGATCGTGGGGAGTCCATGCGGCACCGAGCAACGCCAGCAGCAGCACGCTGCCTGCCGCCGCACTGCCGACGAGCAGCAACGGGCGACGCATGGCGCTCACAGGCGCACCCGCGGATCAAGCAACGGGTGCAGCAGGTCGACGGCGAGATTCACGGTGATCTGCACACCGGCTACGAACAGCAGCACGCCCTGTACCAGTGGGTAGTCGCGCTGAAACACGGCATCGACGAGCAGGCGACCGAGTCCAGGCAGCGCGAACACGGTTTCGATGACGGCCGCGCCGCCGAGCAGCGAGCCGAGCAGCATGCCGCCCAGGGTCAGGGTCGGCGCAAGCGCGTTCGGCAGCACGTGACGCCAGGCGACACGCGATTCCGGCAGACCCTTGGCGCGAGCGTGCATCACGAAGTCGAGGCCCTGCACCTCGAGGCTGCTCGCGCGCATCATGCGCAGCAGTTGTCCGCACTCGACGATGACCAGCGCCGCGACCGGCAGCACGAGGTAGCGGACCGCGCTCGCCCAGTCGTCGGTGGTCGACACGTAGCCGATGGTCGGCAGCCAGCCGAGTTCGACGCCGAAAAGCAGAATCAGCAGGAGCGCCACCCAGAACCCCGGGACCGACAGCGACAGCACGGCGAGGGCGACCGCCAATGCATCGAAGGCGGAGCCGTGGCGACGCGCCGCCGCGAGCCCGGCGGGCACCGCGATGGCGATGGCGATCACGAAGGCGGGCAACACGAGCTGCACCGTGAAGGCGAAGCGTTCGAGCAGGGTTGGCAGCACCGGCTGATCGTTGCCAAGGGATCTGCCCCAGTCGCCGGCGAGCAGCTGGCGCAGCCAGTCGACGAACTGCATGGGCAGCGGCTGGTCCAGGCCGAGCTGGCGGCGCAGTTCCGCGAGGCTCTGCGGGTCCGCGGCATCGCCGAGCATCAGCGCCGCCGGGTCCCCTGGAATCAGCCGCATCACCACGAACACCACCAGCGCCACGATCAGCAGCGTCGGCACGGCGAGGGCAAGGCGCTTGACGGCGTAGGCTAGCAAGCGTCGGTATCCCTCCGGGCGATCAGTACAGCGAGTACTCGGTGAACTCGTGCGGGCCGTACGGCCGCATCGCGACCCACATCGTGCCAGCCGTCGTGTCCATCAGCACCGTGGCGACGGTCGAAGACGTCCTGCCGCCGGGCCCGGCGACCGGTGAGCGGCATACTGCCCGTGGCGCGCCGAAGCGATCCTGCATCGCTTCCCTGATGGTCGTCGGCGAGATCCGCCCGTGATGCCGTTCGAGATATCGCCGGACGCGCAGGTCGCGGTACAGCGAGTCGCCGTTCGAGGGCAGGCCCGTGTCGCGGACCTTGCTGCGGGCGGCCGCCGAGACGAAGTGGTTGGCATGCACCAGCAAGTCGTTGTCGGGTGCGATCCAGAATACCTCGTCGGGCGTGGTCTCCAGATCGAAGGCCTCGCCGTCACGATGCGAGATCATCAGGTTGATCGAGAAGGCCCGCTCGGCCCGCAGCACGGTTTCGAGCGCGGCGCCGAGCAGCGGCTGGGTCAGCACCTGGCGCCGGATCACCGGCACCGGGATGCCCTCGCGTGAACCGTCGCCGTCACACTCGAGGAAATTGCCGGTGATGGCGATGCCGGCGGAGTTCATGCCGGCGCGGGCCAGCATGCCGGCCTCGACGAAGATCAGCATGCGCGGACCTTGCGCCGGTTCGATACGCAGTACGACGCAGGTCTCGGCGCACTCGTCGCGCCAGTCCCAGTTCTGCACATGCAGCAGGTGTGCGTCGGCGCTGGCCGGCGGCAGCACGATGGCACCGGTGCAGCCGTCTGGATCCACGGCTGCGGCCGGATTGCCGAAGCCGCCGTAGAGCAGCTCGGTGCGCGCATTGATGGCGACGATTTCGTCGAGGCTGACGCCGCAGCCCTCGGCGATACCCTGCATCTCTTCGAGCGCTTCGGGCGCGACTCGCTCGATGCGGGCGGCGATGCGCCGTGCGATCGAGCAGGCGAGTTGCCAGTCGACGCCGCGTTCGAGGAAGCCGCGGCGGTATATCTCGAGCGAGCGCAGCACCCGCTCGCCGGCCTGTCGGCCGATCTGCCGGCCGACCTCGCGGGGCGCGCCCGTGGCATCGATCAGCGGCGCGGCTTGCGTGACGGACTGGGTCATGACCCGAGCAATGTATTATATGAATAGAAAATGCACAAATCCCGGGGGTGCCCGGACGCTGTCGGCGTCAGCTGCTGACGGCCTCGAGGTCGTACTCGTCAGCGCCGGTGATCTTCACCGTGGCGAACTCGCCTGCGGGCAGCTTGGCGCCGCGTTTGATGCGCACTACGCCGTCGATTTCAGGCGCGTCGCCGCGCGAGCGCGCGATAGCCACATTGCCCTCGATGGCATCGACCAGCACCTGTTCGGTACGGCCGACGCGCGCCGCGAGGCGTGCACTGCTGATGCGCTGCGCCGTCTCCATGAAGCGGGCGAGCCGTTCTTCCTGGATATCGGCCGGCACGTGTTCGCCGAGCGCATTGGCGCGTGCACCCTCGACCGGCGAATACTTGAAGGCGCCGACGCGATCGAGCTGCGCTGCCTCGATCCAGTAGAGCAATTCGTTGAACTCGGCTTCCGTTTCGCCGGGGAAGCCGACGATGAAGGTGCTGCGCAGCGTGAGATCCGGGCAGATGCGACGCCAGGCGTGGATGCGATCGAGGGTGTTTTCGGCATGCGCC
>JBILMF010000181.1:0-5258 GCA_044375655.1 Steroidobacteraceae bacterium
CGAAACCTGGAGCGGGTAGTGGGAATCGAACCCACGTCATCAGCTTGGAAGGCTGAGGTTCTACCATTGAACTACACCCGCCTCGTTCAATCCGTGGGTGAGCCCGCAGGATCCGCTACAACCGCCGTTCCGCGCCTGCTGTTCCCGCTCAACTGGTGGAGGGGGTAGGATTCGAACCTACGAAGGCGTGAGCCGGCAGATTTACAGTCTGCTCCCGTTGGCCGCTTGGGTACCCCTCCGCGTGAAACGAGCCGCCTATTCTGATTTCCGCGAGCGGGGGTGTCAACGGCCACGACGTCCGGGGGCTGGTGACACGCCCGATGACCGCAGGGAGGCGGCGAGTTTATGAGTCTCGATCCAATCGTCCTCTTCTTCGCCCTGGGGCTCGCGGCCGGGGTCATGAAAGCCGACCTGCGGCTGCCGCCGGCAATCTACGAGTTCGTGAGCACGGTTCTATTGCTGTCTATCGGAATGAAGGGCGGCATCGAACTCGCCCGCCAGCCCGCTGCCGGTCTCGCGGGCGATCTGCTGCTCACCCTGCTTCTCGGTATCCTCCTGACTTTCCTGGCTTTTTTTGCCCTCCTCTACCTCGGGCGCCTGGACCGCAGCAACGCCGCCGCGGTGGCCGCCCACTACGGCTCCGTGAGCATCGGCACCTTCGCGGTCGGTGTGGCTTTCCTTGCCGGGGCCGGCATCAGCTATGAGCCGACCCTGCCGCTGCTGCTGGTCTTGCTCGAGATCCCCGCCATCGTGCTCGGCATCCTGCTCGCCCGCGGCTTGCGCGCCGGGGCACCCTGGGGCGAGATCGCCCATGAGGTTCTGCTCGGCCGCAGCGTGCTGCTGCTGCTCGGCGGCCTGTTCATCGGCTGGGCAGCCGGCGCGGAGGGGCTGGAGCCCGTGGCGCCGTTGTTTTTCGACCTTTTCAAGGGAATCCTCGCGGTTTTCCTCCTTGAAATGGGACTGATCGCCGCAGATCACCTCGGCGGCTTCCGCCGCTACGGGGTCTTCATGGTGGCGTTCGCGCTACTCACACCGCCGCTGTTTGCGATGATCGGCCTCGGTTTCGCCATGCTGATGGGTCTGTCGCTCGGCGGCTCGATCCTGCTCGCGACGCTGGCGGCAAGTGCCTCGTACATCGCCGCGCCGGCGGCCATGCGCTCGGCCGTTCCCGAAGCCAACCCCGCGCTGTCGCTGACCGCCGCCCTCGCGATCACCTTCCCCTTCAACATCCTGGTCGGTCTGCCGCTCTACCGACAGGCCGCCGAATGGTTGCTCGTGCGCTGAGGCGCCCCGCGCCCCGACGAGCAAGATGTCCATCCACGCCATCCGCCACGCCCCATCACGCCCAGCGACAGGAACCGACCCATGACCGGAGTTGCGCAGAGCCATCGCAAGCTGCTCACCGTGATCACCGAATCGAACCTGGAGCGCGACCTCGTGCGCGAACTGGAGACCCTCGGTGTCGGCGGCTACACCATCAGTGACGCGCGCGGCCGCGGCGACAAGGGTGTACGCGCCTCGCATTGGGGACACAGCAGCAACATCCGTGTCGAGGTCGTGTGCGACACGCCGCTCGCCGAGCGCGTGCTCGCACGACTGCGCGAGAAGTACTACGAGCACTACGCGATCGTCATGTGGGTGCTCGACGTGGAAGTGCTGCGGCCCGACAAGTTCCGCTAGCCGGCCGCACGCGGCAGGTTGTCGACGGCGGCCGCGCACTCAGGCGAGATCACCGGCCGCGACGATGCGATCGCGCACCAGCCCGACGTCGGCAACCACCGACGCGGCGGCCCGTGCAGCGCTGACGGCTGCCGTGGCCGATCCGGCGGTAGATCTGGTGGCCTTCGAGCGCGACAAGATCCGCGGCGCGATCCGCACCGACTTCATCCTCTCGGCGGAGATCATGGTGATCACCCTCGGCACTGTCGCCATGTTCCTCGTGGGCGGCGGCATCCTCGCGCACGCCCTGCATCTCGTCACGGCGGCGTCAGGGCTGCTGGCGCTGCTGCGCGATGCCGTGGTCGGCGTGCTCGCCGGGGCGCTCGTGCTCGGTGGTATGCAGCTCGTGCGTCTTCTCCGCGGCGCCCGCGGCGCCTGAGCCGCGGACGTCTATCCCCGCGGCACGGCGCAGGGCCTGCACCAGCGGCGCCGGCAACAGCCGCGACTCGCCGGCGCGCAGGTCGGCAGGCAGGCTGACGGGACCGTAGCGCAGGCGCTTCAAGCGGCTCACTTCGTGGCCGACGGCTGCCCACAGCCGGCGCACCTCGCGGTTGCGGCCCTCGTGCAGCACGACGCGGAACCAGCCATGCCCATCGCTCGCCTGCTCGGCCTGCAGTCGGTCGAACTTCGCCCAACCATCCTCCAGGCGCACGCCGCGACGCAGTTGCTCGAGGGTCGCCGCCGTGGGCAGGTCCCGCACACGAACTAGGTACTCGCGCTCCACCTCCGATGACGGGTGCATCAAGCGGTGGGCGAGATCGCCATCCGTGGTGAAGAGCAGCAGCCCGGAGGTATTCACGTCGAGACGACCGACGACGATCCAGCGTCCACCGGGCGGCGGCGGCAGATGCCGGAAAACCGTGGGCCGACCCTGCGGGTCGCTGCGCGTGGTCACCTCGCCGACGGGCTTGTGGTAGCCGAGTACCGCGGCGGCGGCAGGCGTGACAGCGAATGCCGCCCGCAGGTCGACCCCGCGGCCGTCCAGCGTCACGGCATCGGTGGCCTGCACGCGGCTGCCGAGCAGAGCAGCCTCGCCATTCAGGGTGATGCGTCCGGCACGGATCATCTCCTCGATGCTGCGTCGCGAGCCGAGGCCGAGCATCGCCAGCACCTTCTGCAGGCGCTCGCCCTGCAGGCGCTCGCCCCCGCCCGGCTGCGGGCGCGCGCTACCGTCCGGTGGGCTGCTCAGCGGTTGATCCATGGCGGCGGCATCATAACGGCTCGTTATCGCAACATGCCGGATACGGTGCGAAGTTCCGCGACGCGACGCCTATCCTCGCGCGCATGATCTACGACAGCATCCTCGGCACCATCGGCAATACGCCGGTCGTGCGCATCAACCACCTCGCCCCCGCCCACGTCACGATGTACGTGAAGTGCGAGGCCTTCAATCCCCTGCACTCGGTCAAGGACCGACTCGCCATCGGCATCATCGAAGACGCCGAGCGCCGCGGCACCCTCAAGCCCGGACAGACGGTGGTCGAGGCGACTTCGGGCAACACCGGCATTGCGCTCGCCATGGTATGCGCGGCCAAGGGCTACCCGTTCGTCGCCGTGATGGTCGAGACCTTCTCCATCGAGCGCCGCAAGATCATGCGTGCGCTCGGCGCCCGGGTAATCCTCACGCCGGCAGCCGAGCGCGGCTCGGGCATGGTGCGCAAGGCGGAGGAACTCGCCGCGAAGCATGGCTGGTTTCTCGCCCGCCAGTTCGAGAACGAAGCCAATCCCGCCTATCACCGCAACACAACCGGCCCGGAGATCGTGCGCGACTTCGTCGGCCGCCGTCTCGATTTCTTCGTCTCCGGATGGGGAACGGGCGGCACACTGACCGGTGCCGGTCAGATCATCAAGCTGGCCCGCCCCGAGGTGCAGATCATCGCCACCGAGCCGGAGGGTGCCGCGCTGCTCTCCGGCAAACCGTTCACGCCGCACAAAATCCAGGGCTGGACACCCGACTTCATTCCCAAGGTCCTCGACCGCGGAATCGCCGACCGCATCGTGCCAGTCAGCGACGCGGCCGCCATCGAAGCGGCGCGCGAACTCGCGCGGCGCGAGGGCATCTTCTGCGGCATCTCCTGCGGCGGCACCTTCGCGGCGGCGCTCGAAGTGGCGCGTACCGCCTCGCCGGGATCGGTGATCCTCGCAATGCTCCCGGACACCGGCGAGCGCTACCTCTCCACCGTGTTGTTTGCCGATATCCCCGAAGGCGGCGACCCGGAGCCATGAGCACCGCCGGCGGCCTCGCGCCGCTGCCATCGCCGCTGCGGCTGCATCGTGGCGGTGAGCTGCACGGTGCGGTCGTCGCCTACGAAACCTGGGGCGAGCTCGACGCCACGCGCGGCAACGCGATCCTGCTGTTCACCGGCCTCTCGCCATCGGCGCACGCGGCTTCGACCCGCGAGAATCCGCTGCCCGGCTGGTGGCAGCCGATGATCGGAGAGGGCTGCGCACTCGACACCGCGCGCTTTTTCGTGATCTGCGTGAACTCGCTCGGCAGCTGCTTCGGCTCCACAGGGCCGACCTCCGTGGACCCCGCCACAGGCCGCGCCTACGGCGGCCGCTTTCCGTCGATAGCGATCGAGGACATCGCTCGTGGCGGACACGCGGTGCTCACGCACTTCGGCATCGAGCGAGCGCACGCGGTAGCCGGGCCCTCGCTCGGCGGGTCGACGGCGCTCGCCTTCGTTGCGCTGTTCCCGGGGGCCGCGCGGCACCTGCTGTCCATCAGCGGCACCGACGCCGCCTCGGCGTACGCCATCGCGCTGCGCAGCATCCAGCGCGACGCAGTACGCAGCGACCCGGACTGGTGCAATGGCGACTACCCGCCCGGAGCGCCGCCGCGCAGCGGCCTCGCGCTCGCCCGCAAGATCGGTACGGTAACCTACCGCTCCGCCGAGGAACTGCAGCAGCGCTTCGGTAGGCAGCCCGCCGCCAGCGGCGACGGCTTCGCGGTACAGGAGTACCTGGCGCAGCAGGCGGCGAAGTTCGTCGACGCCTTCGACGCCAACAGCTACCTGCGCCTCTCGGAGGCTCTCGACCGCTTCGCCCTCGCCGAGCACGGCGAACCAGCCGCGATCTTCCGCCGTTCGGCGCTGCGCTCGGCGCTGGTGATCGGCGTCGAGCGCGACCAGCTGTTCGCCATCGACGAGCAGTCGCGGGTGGCGGCAGCGCTGCGCGCCGGGGGAGTACGCACGGAATTCGCACGGCTGGACAGCCTTGCGGGACACGACGCTTTTCTGATCGACTTCCCCGCGTTCGATGATGTAATCCGTCGCTGGCTCGACACAGGAGATGCAGATGCGCCCTGAAACCATTGCCGTCCATGGCGGCTACACCCCCGATCCCACCACCAGGTCGGTCGCCGTACCGATCTACCAGACCTCGTCCTACGCCTTCGACAGCGCGCAGCACGGCGCGGACCTCTTTGACCTGAAGGTCTCGGGAAACATCTACACCCGCATCATGAACCCGACCAGCGATGTGCTCGAAAAGCGCATCGCCGAACTCGAGGGCGGCATCGGTGCGCTGGCGCTTGCTTC
>JBILMF010000048.1:0-19204 GCA_044375655.1 Steroidobacteraceae bacterium
CCACACTCGCACGGGTGTCCATCGACGGTAAACGGCTGCAGCGCCTGCGTGAGTGGACGACCGCGGCCAGCCTGATCTGGCGGCAACCGATCGTTGGTGGTTTCGACCTTGTCTCTATGGTGAGCTGGCGAGGCGAAATGGGCGGCTTCGAGGATCCCAACAACCTCAACACCATGGATGACGTCAGCCTGTTCGATGCCTCCCTCGGCGTCGAGAGCGGCAACTGGCGCGTTGCCCTCAGCGGCAAAAACATCCTCGACGAGAGTTACTTCAACGTTTCGCCCGGCAACCTGTCCTTCAACGCGCAGCAGAACCAGCCACGGACCTGGCGCGTGGTGGTCGGCTACAGCTTCTGAGTCAAGCCATGCGCCCCTGCGTTGCAATGCTTGCTTTGGTGATGATCGCCATGCTGTCGCTTGCCGCGTGTGCGGCGGGACCTACGGGGTCGTCGGCCACTGGGGATGCCGCCGGGCGCGAGGTACGCGAGATTACCGTGACGGCGCGCGACGGCCGGCCGCTGCGCGCGGTGGTGTCCATACCCAGCGGCAAGGGTCCATTTCCGCTGCTGGTAACCGTACATGGCGGTCTCGGTGACCGGCCAATCGAGCTGATGCGTCAACTCGCCGCGCCCGACAGCGACAGTCCGACCGTGCAGATGCTCAACCGCAACGAATGGATCATCTTCGCCCCCGGCTACCGCAACGACTGGTTCGGCGCGGAGGAGACGGACCTCATCGACGCGATCCGCCACGCCTCGCGGCTGCCGCAGGCCGATGCTGGGCGCGTGGGTGTTCTCGGCGGCAGCAACGGCGGACGGCTGGCGTTGCGTGCTGCGGTGCTGGAGCCCGAACTGATGCGCTGTGTCGCGGCCGGCTCTCCGTTCCTCGCCAACCTGCGTTTGTTCTTCGATGGCGATATCGCGGCGTCGCCGTGGTCCGAGACTCCGCCGGGTGCGCAGCGCTGGATGGGAAACACTCGGCGCCTCTTGCAGAACGCCGTCGAGCGGGCAGCGACCCGCGCGGGCATCGATCGGCAGACGCTGTTCGATCGGCACTCGGCAGAGAGCAACGCTGCCGCCATCCGGGCGAGCGTGCTGCTGCTCACCAGCAAGGCCGATGAACAGGTGCCGCACATCATGCTGCAGGGCCTGATCGACGCTTTGGCCCGCACCGGCAGACCCGCCGAAGTGCTGACGCTCGAGCAGAGCCTGCACGGCTTCTATTGGGGTCGCGACGGCGAGTTCGGGGCCCGCGCCGGCCGCGGTCCAAAGACCGACGTGCAGTTGCAGGAAGAGGCTCGAGGCCGTGAGGTGATGCAGCGTTTCTTCGATCGCTGCTTCGCGGTGCGTTGAGCATGACGGCGGACCTGCACGACGCGCCGACCCATACGCGGATCGTACTGCGGGCGCTTGCCAGACATCCGCAGCGGGTGGCATTCCAGGTCGGCTCCGAGCAGATCACTTACGCAGCGACTCTGGATCTGATCGGTCGCATGCAGGGGGTGCTGGCGCGCGCGGGCGCAGGCCGTGGCGACATGGTCGCCGGGCTCGCCGCGAACCGCTTCGAGGCGTGGTGTGCGGGTGTGGCGGCCGGTGCGCTCGGTGCAGCCATCACGCCCCTGCACCCGCTCGCGTCGGTGGATGATCACCTCGCCCAGCTGGCGGACTCAGGAACCACATTCCTGATGCTCGATGCCGCGCGCTTCGGCGAGCGCGCCGGCGAACTCGCCGCCCGCGCTGGAGTGCGCCGCGTGTTCACCTTCGGCGCCGCCGACTACGGCGAGGACCTGCTGGCTGCAGCGCTCTCGACGGCGGCCTCGGCGCGCGACCTGTCGCGGGCGGATGATGTCGCCGCGCTCAACTACACTGGTGGCACTACCGGCCGCGCCAAGGGCGTGTTGCGCAGCAACCGCGAACTGTCGGCCGGAGTCCTGTCGGTGCTCGCCGGCTTTCCTCTGCCGCGACGCCCCCGCTATCTGGCGGCGGCACCGATCAGCCATGCCGCCGGTCTGTTCGTGACGCCCGTGTTGGCGTGCGGCGGTACGGTGGAACTGCTGCCGGGGTTCGTGCCCGAGCTCGTGATCCGGCGCATCCGCGAGGGCGGCGCCAACTTTTCGCTGCTCGTGCCCTCGATGATCTACGCGCTGCTTGCCGAGGGCGGGTGGAACCGCGACGACGTGAAGTCCCTGGAATTGCTGGTGTACGGCGCCTCGCCGATGGCGCCCAGCCGCTTGCAGGAGGCGCTGGAGCGCATGGGTCCGGTGTTCTGCCAGCTTTACGGGCAGACCGAGTGCTACGTGATCTCCACCCTCGCGCGCGAGGATCACGATCCGGCGCAGCCCGCGCTGCTGGCCTCCGCCGGCAATCCGCTGCTCGACTGCGAGGTACGGCTGCTCGATGACGCCGGCAAGGAAGTCGCCGCGGGCGAGCGCGGCGAGATCTGCGTGCGTGCGCCTTATGCGATGCAGGGTTATTGGCGACAGCCGCAGCAGACCGCCGATGCGGTGCGCGACGGGTGGCTGCGCACCGGCGACATCGCCTGGCAGGATCCGCAAGGCAGGCTGTACATCGTCGATCGTCGGAAGGACCTCATCATCTCCGGCGGCTTCAACATCTACCCGCGCGACATCGAGGACGCGCTGACCGCGCACCCGGCGGTGGCTCTCGCTGCGGTCATCGGCGTGCCGGACGCCAAGTGGGGGGAGGCGGTCAAGGCATTCGTCGTGCTGCGCAGCGCAGCGCCGGCCACCGAACTCGCCGAGTGGGTACGGCTGCGCAAGGGTGCCGCGCATGTGCCTAAGTCCTTTGAACTGGTAGAGCGTCTGCCTCTGAGCGCACTCGGCAAGGTCGACAAGCGCAGTCTGCGGGCTGCCTACTGGGACGGCCGCGAACGGCAGGTGAACTGATGGGGTTGCCTGCCGTCCTCGCGAAACGCCTGCGGCTGCCGTTGATCGTGGCGCCGATGCTCGCGGTGTCGAGCCCCCAGCTGGTGATTGCCGCGTGCCGCGCCGGCGTGATCGGCGCCTTCCCGACGGCCAACTGCCGCAGCCCGGCAGAACTTGCCTCCTGGCTCGACCTGTTCGGCGAGTCGCTGGGTCCGGCTGATGCCCCATGGTGCGCCAATCTGGTCATCCGGCGTGCGGATCTGCGTGAACACCTCGCACTGCTCTGCACGCATCGGGTTGGCCTGGTGATCACCAGCGTGGGCTCGCCGCAGGAGGTGGTGGGGCCGCTGCACGACGCCGGCGCATTGGTGTTCGCGGACGTTGCAAGTCTCGCGCACGCGCGCAAGGCCGTGGCTGCTGGCGTAGACGGTCTGGTGCTGCTGTCGGCAGGCTCCGGGGGTCAGACGGGCAGCCTGAACGGCCTCGCGTTCGTGCGGGCGGTGCGCGAGTTCTTTGAGGGGCCACTGGTGCTCGCCGGCGGCATCGGCGACGGCGTGGCGCTCTGGGCGGCGATCGCGCTGGGCTGCGACCTTGGCTACATGGGCACGCGCTTCATCGCGAGCGCGGAGAGCGCCGCTTCTGCGGCGTACAAGCAGATGGTGGTCGACTGCAGCATGGACGACATCGTGCTCACCGACGCGTTCACAGGTCTGCCTACCAGCATGCTGCTCCCCTCGCTGCGCGCGGCTGGCGTCTCGCCGCAGGAGATCACCCCCGCGGCGACGCGCGCGTCGGCTGCCGCCGTCTTCGGCAGCGGTTCGTCCGCTGCGGCACCGCGCCGCTGGCGTGACCTGTGGAGCGCCGGTCACTCTGTGAGCAGTGCCGCCGCCGTGCTGCCGGCTGCCGAGTTGGTGGCGCTCACAGCCGCGCAGTTTCGTGCCGCTGCGACCGCGACTTGCGCCTCGCCGTGGTCCGCTCCGCCGTGCGGCGAGGCATCGTGAGTCCGCAGGCGGCGGCGGGGCTCGAGGGTGCCGACCTCCCCGGTGATTCGACCGAACTGTTCGCGGGCGTGAAGTCCGTCGATGAGCGGCTGCAAATCGATGAGCAGGCCCTCGCCGCGTGGCTGGCAGCCCACGTTCCCGGATACGCCGGACCACTGGAGGTCAGCCAGTTCAGGGGAGGGCAGTCCAACCCCACTTACCGGCTGGTGACGCCGAGCGGTCGTTACGTGCTGCGTCGCAAGCCGCCCGGAGTGCTGCTGCCTTCGGCGCACGCGGTCGAGCGCGAGTACCGGGTCCTCGCTGCTTTGCAGCCGAGCGGATTCCCGGTGCCGCGACCGTTGGCTTTGTGCACCGACCCAAGCGTCATCGGCACCGCCTTCTACCTCATGGAGATGGTCGAGGGCAGGGTGGTGTGGGACGACCTGATGGCTGGGTCGACGCCAGTCGAGCGCCGCGCCACCTACTACTCGGCGGTGCGCACTTTGGCGCAGCTGCACTGCATCGATCCGCTCGCCGTCGGGCTCGGAGACTTCGGCAGGCCGGGGAACTACTTCGCGCGGCAGATTGATCGCTGGAGCCGCCAGTATCGCAGCAGCGAGACCGAGTCGATCCCGCAAATGGATGCACTGATCGAGTGGCTGCCCACCTCGGTGCCGGCAGGCGGCGCGAGCTGCCTCGTCCACGGCGATTACCGGCTCGACAACCTGATGCTGCATCCGCGTGAAGCGCATGTCATCGCCGTGCTCGACTGGGAGTTGTCGACGCTCGGCGATCCGCTGGCCGACCTCACGCATTGGCTGCTCAACTGGGTGCTGCCCGCCGGCTTGCGCTCGCCACTCGGCACCGCAGACCTCGCTGCGCTCGGCATCCCGCGTGTCGACGAACTCGTCGCGCAGTACTGTGCGGTGACCGGTCGGTCGGATCTGCCAAGGCTCGACTGGTATTTCGCCTACAACTCCTTTCGCCTCGCATGCATCCTGCAGGGCATCGTCGGCCGGGTTCGCGACGGTACTGCCGCGAACGCGCATGCGGCCCGGCTCGCCGGGAACATGCGGCCGCTGGCCGCCGCCGCCCATGCCTTCGCGAGGTCGGCCGGACTTTGAAGCCGGCTGGCGCCGGCATCCGCCGTCACCACTCTTTAGCGCCGGCACGCGCCGACCAGCTACCCCGATCGTCCGGATCAATAATTGACCCGCTGTTCGGCGAGGATGCTACGGTATCGCGACTAGCCGGAGTTGCCGATGATCGCCAAAGAAACGACGCTCTCAGGCCCGACAGGGCTTTGCTACGCAACGTCACGGTTTCGGGGTAGAGGCAGCCGGCCGCTCGTTGCCTTGGCGCTCCTCGCCCTCGCAGCCTGCGGCGGCGGCGGCAGCGCACCGCCGGTGGCGCCCGCGCCGCCGACGATCGGCCAGGTGACACCCGTCGATCGCGCGCTCTCAGTGGCGTTCACGCCGCCTGCCGTTACCGGCGGCGCGCCCATCACGCAGTTCATCGCCAGCTGTCGTGCTGGGACACAGGAACCCGTCACAGCCAGCGGCAGCGCTTCGCCGATCACCGTGAGCGGGCTCACCAACGGGCGCGAATACGGATGCACGGTCACGGCGCGTAACAGCGCGGGCGAGAGCGCGCCCTCGGCGGTCGTGACGGCAACTCCCTTCACCACGCCGGCGGCGCCAACCCTCGGTTCGTTGCTCGCGGCGGATACCGCGCTAGAGGCGGCGTTTTCGGCTCCCGCCGACAATGGCGGCAGTGCAATCATTGACTACCGGTTGGCTTGCAGCGCCGCAGGCAGCACCCGTTCGATCAGCGGCGCGGCGAGTCCGCTGCGTCTGGCGGGGCTGACCAATGGCACTGCCTACTCGTGTGTCGTCACCGCCCGCAACGCGGCGGGCGAGGGCGCCGCCTCGACCGCACAACAAGCAACACCGCGGAGTGTGCCGGGGTCGCCCGCCCTAACCGGTGTGGTGACGGAGGTTGGCAGTCTGCTGGTGGTGTTCTCGCCGCCGGCGAGCGATGGCGGCGCAGCGATTCTGCGCTACACCGCTCAGTGCGCTGCGGGTGGTGTCAGCCGCACGGCGACGGGCACCGTCAGCCCGCTGGTGGTTGACGGGCTGGCCGATGGCGTCACCCACTCGTGCACCGTGCGCGCCATCAATGTCGCCGGCGAGGGGCCCGCGTCAAACGCCGCCACGGGTACTCCTCGCGACCTTGCGCTCGACGCACAACTGACCGCAGCGGTCGATCAGGGTACGCGTCGGGCGACGATTAGCTGGCGGGATACCTTCCCCGCAGGCAGCGTGTACCGCATTGAGGCGCAGTCGGGCGGTGGCGCTTTCACTGTGCGGGCCACGGTCACCGGCAGCGGCGGCACTGGCACCACACTCAGCTGGACCTCCGATCTCACCGAGCCGCTCACGTTACGGGTTTTCGCCGTTCGCGAGGGCCGCACGGACCTGCTGCTGAAAACCTCTCAGGGGACCACCACTGTAGGTGTTGCCGCGGTCAGCACGACGGCGCCGCCCGCCATAGCCACTAGCGGCAGCGAGCCTCTGTCGGGTGTGGTGACGCTTTCCGTGGCGGGTAGCGTCGTTTATCCGCTCGTCGAGTGGTTCATCAATGCCAGCCGTATTGGCCTTGTTACGCAGAGTGCCGGGCCTGGCAACCCGGTTTCCTGGGATACCTCCAGGCTCGCCAACGGCGATTACCTCATCATCGCGCGGATACAGACCTCGAGTACGAGCTTCACGGAGCTGCGACGCACGGTCCGGATCGCCAACGCCACCCTCACCGTAACCAGTCAGAACTTCGGCAACGCGAGTACTCCGCCGGCGGACACGGGGCTCTTTGTGGTTGCACGCGCCAGTTCGAGCGCAGGCATCGCGTCGGTCGAGGCGCGGATCGAAGGCGCGACACTGGGTACACTCAACGCGCCGAATTGCCCGCAGTGCTTCAACCCTGCGGACAGTTACCGCTGGCGCATCGACACACAGCGCTATCCTTCCGGCACCTATACCGTGGCCGTCACCGCCGTCGCCCAGGATGGGGTCCGCCGTTCCGTCGACTTCACCCTGCAGGTCAACAACCCCCCGGTGGTCAATCTCGAGACGCCCGGCAATTACGACATCGTATTCGGCCGATTGGTAGTGCGTGGTACGGCGAGCTCCGACAGGCCCGGCGGCGTGAGGACCTCGGCGACTTTGGGCGCGCTTACCGTGTTCGACTCTGTAGCCGGCAACTTCGAAGGTAGTCTCGATCTGACCGGACTACCCGGGGGCGAGTACCGGTTGGCGGTACGAACAGTGGACTCAGCGGGGGTCTCCATGAATCTCACCCGCGACATCATTGTGACCACCAGTGAGCAGCGCAGGTATGCACCTGCACTATCACTTGGCGACAACGTGACGCTTCTCGAGTCCGATGGCTCGCACGTGGTGTACGTCGGCAGCGATCGTCTCCACCGCTTGCAGCCGCTCGCGGGAGGCACCGCGGTGGTACTGGTCGGGGCCGAGAACATAAGCGGGCTGACCGGGTGGCAGATCGACTCCGGCAGGGTTGTCGCGCAGGGTCGCGCTAGCGACTGCAGCACTGTATGCATCTACGAATGGGACTCGCGCGGGGTACGCCGCAATCTGTCTGCCGCCAACCCATTCTCGGTCGCCGGCGGGATACGCTGCTCCGATCAGAGCCCCATCAGCCGCGGCAACTTCGTTATGTGGGCTAACTGGCTTTGCGACCGTGGTAGCTACAGTATCTTCAACCGGGGCAGCGGCAACTACCAGAAAATCGATCCGCCGTCGGGAGCGAGCTTCATCGGCAACAACCGGTTCGACCTTCTGGTCGATGGCAGTCTCGCGTTCATCTGGGCGCAGATGGGCGGCAGTGGGGTGAACTCGACCTTCGACGTGTTTCGGGTGGGCGGTGGTAGTAGCGCGAGACTGAGTGTCCCGGGAGCTCGCAACGTCTTCCCGCGGGCCGGCGGCACGCGGGTCGTCTGGGAACAGTCGCCGGTCGGCGGTAATCCCGACGGTAGTGTGGAACTGATCGCTGCGCCCGTAGGCGGCGGCGCGGTCCGCAGCGTCGCAAACCGGGTCACCCAATGGTTTCTCACCGATCAGCTCATCGCTTGGGTCGAGGTCGCAGCCGGCGGCCAGAGTGGGTCGACAACCGGGCGAAACCTCAGGGTTGAGATGGGAGGGAGCACGGCAACGATTTCCTCGCGCCCCGGCGCGATCCTCTTCGGCGCCACGGGCTCTCAGGTCATCTACGCCGAGGATGGCCGGCTCTATCGCTGGGACGCAGGATCCGGGGCGCGTACTTTGCTGCTGGAGGCGGTCCCCATGCAGGTGTGGGTGGCGAGCGGAGTAGTCGTGTTTTTGCCGGGCGGCGGCAAGCTGTATCGCTTGGCCCTGCCCTGATCCCGCGGGGAGACTCGATGGCACGCTTCGAAAAACTGCAGGAACTCTTCGCCATTCTTTGTCGTACCCGCGAGGCGCGTTCGCTGGCCTCGCTGTGCGACGAGATGTCCGCCTCGCAGGCAACCGTAAAGCGTCTGATAGGCTTCCTGCGTGACCAGCGGGGGCTCGACATCCGCTACGACCGCGAGGGCAACGGCTATCGACTGGAGCGCAGCCCCGATGATCCCAGTGCCGCGGTGCTGCTCGGGCTTTCCGGGCGGGAGATTTCCGCGTTGCTGGAGGCCGAGGCTGTGCTCGAGCAGATTCCGCCGGGTCTCATGCGCGACGAGACCGCGACAGCCAGGGCGCGACTCGGTCGCGTCCGCCGGCAGACTCTCGGTAAAGGAGATCTGCGCGAACGGGTACGCCTGCGCATGTCGCAATTACGCCTCACCAGCGCCGACTCCTTTGCCACCGTGCTGGCGGCGCTGCGTTCGCGACGCCGGCTGGAGTTCGTCTATCGCAGCCGCAGCCGCGACGAGGAACGGACGCGCAGCTGTTCGCCGCTGCGGCTCACGTTCTACCGCAGCAACTGGTACCTTGCCGCATGGTGTCACGAGCGGGAGGAGTTGCGGGTGTTCTCAGTCGACCGCATCAGCCGACCGCGCTGTCTTGCGGAGCCGGTGTACGACCCGCCGGCCGAGCATGTATCCGCCGAGCTCGACTCGAGTTACGGTATCTTCACCGGCAAGGCCGACAAAGTCGCTGTGCTGCGCTTCACCGAGCTGGCGGCGCGCTGGGTCGGCGAAGAGGAGTGGCACCCCGGGGTGCGCAGCGAACCGCAGCCCGATGGCGGGGTGATCCTGCGTATCCCGTACAAGCACGACACGGAACTGGTGATGGACGTCCTGCGCCACGGGCCGAACGTCGAGGTGCTGGGGCCGGCCACACTGCGCAAGACCGTCGGCGATGCGTTGGTGGCTGCGGCCAAGCGTTACGACCGCGAAGCCTGACGGCTGAAATCTTAGGCTGGGGTTGCGCCGTACGCTGTGCTTCGGCCAATATTACGGCATGAGTCGCCGGTGGACGCCATCCGCTCGTGTGCGTGTCGATCTGTCGGCCGAGGTTGCCGTCGGACCCGGCAAGATCGCCCTGCTCGAGGGCATCTCGCGAACCGGATCGCTGTCGGCAGCCGCCCGTGAACTCGGCATGAGTTATCGACGGGCCTGGATGCTGGTGCACTCGGTCAACGAGGCCTTCCGCGAGCCGGTCGTGGAGTTTGCCACTGGTGGCCGCGACGGCGGCGGTGCGCAACTCACCCCCTTCGGCGAGCAGCTCGTCAGCAAGTACCGTGGTCTCGAGATGGCGGTCGATCTGCTTGCCCGGGAGGCGTTCCGCGATGTGCCGCTGCGCACGCGGCCGACGGAGAAGGCCGACACGCCTTCGCCGGCAGCCCGCGCACGGCGTCCGCTGCGCCGGATCTCCGGCTGAGAGACTGCGACGATGTCTGCTGCGAGGGTACGGACGGTCCATCGTCGTCAGTCCGCAGCGCCCGGTGTTCGCCGACAGCGTATCGGCGCAACGCACCCGCGGTAGCCACGGCCAGCCGCAGGCGCGTGGTAGGGTAACGGGCGCATGTTCGAACTCGACCTCATCCAGACGCTCGCCATGGGCGGACTCGCGCTGGCGGCCGGTGCCTGCATCGTGCGCGCGGTACCCGTACTGGGGCGGTACAACATTCCCGCAGCGGTCATCGGCGGACTGTTGGTCGCCTTGCTCGTCAGTCTGCTGCGTGCGGCAGATGTGGCGGTGGTCCGCTTCGACACCAGCCTGCAGACGGCGCTCAACACGGCGTTCTTCACTTCAATCGGATTCAGCGCGAGCGTTGCGCTGCTGCGGGCTGGGAGCGGACAGGCTCTGCTGTTCCTCGCGCTCGCGAGCTTTCTCGCAGTCGGTCAGGGATTGATCGGCATGGGTGTTGCGCTGGCCTTTGGCGAACATCCGCTGCTCGGCGTGCTGATGGGCTCGACCGCGCTCGCCGGCGGCCCGGCGACCGCGCTGGCGTTCGCACCACAGTTCGCCGCGGCGGGGGTGCCGGCCGCCGAGAGTCTGGCGATCGCCGCAGCGATGGCGGGGATCGTGCTCGGCGGACTTGCCGGCGGGCCGATCGCCACGCGTCTGCTTGAGCGTCACGACCTGCAGAGCAGCCGCGCTGCGCATGCCGGTGCGTCAGCAGCACCGGTGGTGCTGCCGCCCGGCGCATCTGCGCTATCCAGCGAGGCGGCTGCCGCCGACAACGAGGAGGAGAGTGTGCGCGGCACGCTGAAGGGTCTAACTGTGCTGCTGGCGGCGATGGCGCTTGGCGGCGGTTTGAGCGCGCTCTTCGTGCAGGCTGGTCTGACGCTGCCCGCCTACGTGGGCGCGATGCTGGTGGGCGCGCTGATCCGCAACCTCGACGATCTGACCGGCTGGATCCGTATTCCGCTCAACGTGACGGCACAGGCCGGAGCCGTGTGTCTCACGCTCTTCCTGACCATTGCGCTGATGAACCTCAGACTGTGGGAGCTCGCCTCGCTGGCGTTGCCGCTGCTCGTGAACCTGCTACTGCAGGTGGCGGTGGTGGCGGTGTTCTGCTGGGCGGTGGTGTTTCGAGTCATGGGTCGGGACTATGACGCGGCTGTGATGAGCGGCGGCTTCACCGGTTTCATGCTTGGCACGACCGCTAACGCCATGGCGGTGATGCGTACTCTGGTCGAGCGCTGCGGGCCGGCGCCGCGGGCGTTTCTGGTGGCACCCATAGTGGGGGCCTTCTTCATCGATTTCAGCAATGCGCTCATCATCACCACCTTCCTCAACCTCTTCCGCTGAGTCGCCGATGCTCATCGCGTCCGCCGGAGCTGCGGCATGAGTTTCTTCCGACCCATCGAGGTCCGCGGTCGTATGCTCGGCGATGGCCGGGTACCCGCGATCTGCGTGTCGCTGCTCGCCGGCAACCCGCAGGACCTCGAGGATGAGTTTCAGTCGCTGCTGGCTGCGCGGCCGGACGTCGTGGAATGGCGGGCCGATCATTTCCTCGCCGCGGCGAGCCCGCGCGATGTGGCGGACCTGCCGGACAAGTCGGGGCTGCTCGGCGCGTCGAACCTGCCCGATGCGGCCAACTTGCTCGCCGTGGCGGCGCGGCTGCGCGAGCTGGCGGGCGATGTGCCGCTGCTTTTCACGCTGCGTTCGGCGCGCGAGGGCGGCGTGGCGGGCGGCCTCGATGACGCTCAGGCTGCCATCGTGCAGGAGGCGGCGGCGCGTTCGGCCAAGTTCGACCTGATCGATCTCGAGCTGGCCGCCCTGCCGCGGCTGCGCGAGCGCGTGCTGCCGGCGGCGCGGGATAGCGGAACCCGGATCGTCCTCTCGGCCCACGACTTCTCGGCGACCCCGACGGCGGCTGAGATTTTCGCCCTGCTCGAGCGTGCAGCCGCGAGCGGTGCGGATGTCGCCAAAGTGGCGGTGATGCCGCGGACCATGGGCGATGTGCTGGCGCTGCTCGCCGCCACCGAACGCGCGCACCGCGAGCTGACGCTGCCCGTCATTACCATGGCGATGGGGCCACTTGGCGTGCTCAGCCGCGTATTCGGCGGGCTGTTCGGTTCGGCCCTGAGCTTCGCAGCCGGTCGCACCGCATCCGCACCGGGGCAATTGCCCATCAGCGAGTTGCGCGCCGCGTTCGAACTCGTCAGATCGAGAAGCCTTCCTCGCTGATCGGCAGCGTGCGGATGCGGTGTCCGCAGGCCGTAAACACGGCGTTGCAGACTGCCGGTGCGACCGGCGGCAGCACCGGCTCCCCGAGACCGCTGGGCGGAAAGTCGCTGGCAACGAAATGGATGTCGATTCGCGGCTCGGCGCCGATGCGCCGCAACACATAGCGGTCGAAATTGGTTTCCTCGACGGTGCCGCCGCGATAGGTCAGCTTCTGCGCAGCCATGGCACTCAGGCCGTCGATCACGGATCCCTGGCACTGGGCCTCCGCACCCTCGAGATTGACGATGGGTCCGACGTCGGCGGCGACCGTGATCGCGTGGACGGTGATGTGGCGTCGCTCATCGACGCTGACCTCGGCGACCTGCGCGACATGTGCGGTGTGACTGAAGTAGAAGGCGAGACCTAGGGCACGCCCCTTCGGCAGCGGCCGGCCCCAGCCTGCCTTGGTGGCTGCCAGCCGCAGCACCGCAGCCGCGCGGCCGGTGTGCAGCGCGAAGGCGTTTGCCGGCGGCAGCCAGCGAGGCTCGCCAAGCAGTTCCAGCAGGAATTCGAGGTGGTCCCGCCCGGTGCCGACCGCCAGTTCATGGAGGAAACTCTGCAGAGGAAAGGCGAAAATGCTCGCGCCGGGTGCTCGCCAGAAGCCGCACGGCGAACGCCACGGCAACTGTGTGCGGGTGACGCGCAGGGCGGGCATCAGCGGTGCGAAATCTTCCTCGGCACGCAGGTTGCCACCGGCGACGGGCCGCTTACCGTCGGCGGTGAATGTAATGTGATGCAGACGCCAGCCGCTCGGGCGCGCATCTGCGCCAATGGCGCCCTCCAGCGCGAACACGCCGCCGGCCCGAACGAAATCATTGGTCATGTCATCGCTGCGGTCCCACTGCAGCTTCACCGGCGCCTTGACGCGCGCGGCGATCATCGCCGCTTCGCAGCTGACGTCGTTGAAGAGCCGACGGCCAAAGCCGCCGCCGAGTCGTCGCGGATGGATGGTGACGCTCGACTCCGGGACGCCGAGCAGCTTGGCGACGGACGTGCGTGCGCGCTGCGGCATCTGGCTGGGTGGCCAAAGCTCCATGCCACCGTCCGCGGTCGGACGCGCGACGCAGGCCTGCGGCTCAAGCTGGGCATGCGCGATGAAATGGCAGGTGTAGGTTGCCGCGAGCGTCTTGCTGGCCGAGGCAAAAGCCGCGGGAAGATCGCCGCGCTCGACCACGGTTTCCGCGCCCTCGCCGCGCGCGAGCTCGCGGGCCCGCGTGAGCGTTGTTTCCCAGTCGTCGCTCGCAGCTCCGCTGGTGTCCCAGTCGACCACCAGCGCGCGCCGTGCGCTGAGCGCGGACCAGGTATCGCGGGCGATGATCGCCACGCCGGCCTTGAGTTCCGTGGGCTCGCCATTGCCCTCGAGGACGAAGGCATCGACGATTCCCGGCAGGCGCCGTACCTCCTCGAGGTTGGCCGTCAGCACCTTACCGCCGATGCGCGGGCATCTGACATAGGTGGCATACAGCATGCCGGGCAAGCGAACATCGCTCGCGTAGCCCGGCTTGCCGGCGACCAGATCGAGGCCGTCGATGCTGCGCACCCGAGTATTCAGCAGTCGATAGTCGGCGCGGCTTTTCAACGAAACCGTCGCCGGGTCCGGCACCGCGAGGGTGGCCGCCGCCGTGGCGAGGCTGCGGTAGTTCGCGCGACGACCGCTCGCTTCGTGGATGACTTCGCTGTCGCGGGTGCGGCATTCGCCCGCCGGCACCCGCCATTCGCGTGCTGCGGCCTCGACGAGCATGGCGCGCGCCACGGCTCCGGCGCGGCGCATCGGCTCCCATGCCCGCGGTACGGAGGTCGAGCCACCCGCGAACTGCGGCCCGAACCGCTGCGGATCGGTGGGCGCCACGCGGACCTCGACGTCGCGCCACGCGGCGTCGAGTTCCTCGGCGAGAATCATCGGCAGCGCGGTCTTCACGCCCTGACCTATCTCGGGCTGGGTGGAGTAGATCACGATGCCGCCGGCCGAGACCTGCAGCAGTGCGTTGGGTGCGAAAGCGGCTGCCGGGCTACCCGCAGCCAATGCGGTCGCCTCACTGATGCCTGCGGAGATTCCGAGCATCAAACCGCCACCGGCAAGTCCGGATAGTTTGAGGAAGCTCCTGCGGTCGAGGCTCTCGATACGCAGGGCGTTCGGGCCGTGCGTCGCGCTCATGAGCGCACCGTCCTGGCGGGACCCGTCGAGCGCAGCGAGGCTGCGGCCGAGTGGATCGCCTTGCGTATCCGCACATAGGTCCCGCAGCGGCAGACATTGCCCGCCATCGCCGCGTCGATGTCGGCATCGGTCGGTTGCAGGTTGCGCCGCAGCAGCGCGGCAGCGCTCATGATCTGCCCGGACTGGCAGTACCCGCACTGCGCGACATCGTGCTCCAGCCAGGCCTGCTGCACGACATGCAGGCTGCCGTCGGCGGCCAGCAGACCCTCAATGGTGGTGATGCGTCGACCCGCCGCCGCGCTCGCCGGGATCGAGCAGGAGCGGACCGCCTCGCCGTCGAGATGGACAGTGCAGGCGCCGCATTGCGCGACGCCGCAGCCGAAGCGCGTGCCGTCCAGGCCGAGCCGGTCACGCAGGACCCACAGCAGAGGCATATCCGCCGGGATGTCCTCGAGGAGTTGTCGCTGACCATTGATGCTGAGTTCGACGTCTGGCATGGCGAGCAGGCTCCTGCGGCTGTGAGATTCGTCAGTTGGAAAAATACACGAATTCTTCGCCCGCGCGGGGCGGTTCCTGAAGAGTACGGTCGAGCGGGATCGGTACCGCAGCGAGCGAGCGCCATAGCGGCGGCGATTGCTCGCTGTCGAACTCGACGATCGCCGCTTTCATTGCCGCGACACGAGCGGGCTCCAGCGACGCGAGGTTGCGGCGTTCCAGGGGGTCGGTGGCGAGATCGTACAACCATGTCCTGCGCGGCAGTGTCGTGAGCTGCAACTTCCAGTCGCCTTCCCGCATCGTGACGTAGCCGTCGGTCCTCCAGAACAGGCGCTCGTGTGGCCGGCCGCGCGCCTCGCCGCGCGCGTACGGCAAAAGGTCGACGCCGTCGATGACTCGGTCGCGCGGCAGTTCCGCGCCGGCTGCGGCCGCTGCGGTGGCGAAGATGTCGAAGTGCGCGGCGGGGCCGGCTGCCCGGGCGCCAGCGGGCAGCGAGGCGGGCCAGTGCAAGAACAGAGGTACGCGCACGCCGCCCTCGAAATAAGTGCCCTTCCAGCCGCGCAACGGCTGGTTGCGGGCGCCGATGCCGGCGTAGTGCGGCGCGCCGTTGTCGCTCGTGAAGATCACGAGCGTGTCCCGTTCGAGACCGCGCTCGCGCAGCGCCGCCAGCAGCCGTCCGATGTTGCGATCGAGCGAGCGCAGCATCGCCGCATAGACGCGCAGCGTCCGGTCCTCGATGAATGCCAGTGCATCGTAGTCCTCGCGCGTCGCCTGCAGCGGGGTGTGCGGCGCGGTGTACGCGAGGTAGAGGAAGAACGGCCGACCGCGGTTGGCGTCCACGGCACGGATCGCCTCATCGGTGAGATAGTCGGTGAGATAGCGATCCGGCCTGAACACCTCCCCGTCGTTGAAGCGCACCCCCCAGGGCTCGGCTGCCAGGATGAACTGGTCGACGAGGTTGTCGGGAGCCTCGGCGGTGACGACCCGCGGATCCGCCGCCGGCAGGTACATCGAGGCGCCGTGCTGCAGGCTCAGCGATTCATTGAACCCGTGTGCGTAGGCGCGGAAGCGCGGGCTGTCGCCGAGATGCCATTTGCCGATATGCACTGAGTGGTAGCCGCTACCGCGCAGCAGTCGCGCGAGCGTGATCTCGTCGGTCGGCAGCCCCATGGCCTCGTACGCCGGCTGGCCCGCCTCGCGTTCCGCGAAATAGCGCGGGGTGGCGCCCGGGGCGTTACGGCCATCGCCGCTCGCCAGCAGCTTCATGAAGCGCGGCGGCGTTGGGGTGAACTCGAAACCGAAACGGGTCGGGTAGCGTCCCGTCATGATCGCCGCACGGGAGGGCGCACAGGTCGCATTGGCTGCGTAAGCCACATCGAAGCGGACGCCGCCCCGGGCCAGGCTATCGATGTGCGGCGTCGCGACGGCGCCGTCCGCCACACCGCGGCCCTGCACGGTGAGATCGTCAAAGCCGAGATCGTCGACCACGATCAGAATGATGTTGGGCTGGCCGCGTGCGGATGCTGCGCGCGCGTTCGAGTCCGAACCCGGTTTCGCATCTGCTGCCGACGGCGCGGCTGCGTGCGGCCTGCTTGCGGGTCCCTGCTGCCAGCGCACCTCGCGGAACGCGGCGTTGTCCTCGCGCTCGAAGTGTCGCACGTACCAGAGTGCGAGCCCGATGCGCCCGCCACCGGCGAGGTACGCCGCCGCGGCGATGCCGAGCAGGGTCAGCGTCATGGCAAGCACGATGAGCGGGCGGCGACTCACGGGTGAGGTCCTCCAGTGCGCATGAGCAGGTCCTGCTCCACCATCCACAGGCGATCCTGACCCCAGAGTGCCGGCAGGGCATTGACGCGGAAAGCGGGTACGCCCCACAGGCCGCCCGCCAGCAGTTCTTCGCGGTGTGCGGCCGCGGCTGACCGCCACGAATCGTCTGCCAGGGCGGCGGCGACCGCGCCCCCGGGGAGCCCGGCACGCGCGGCCAGCGTCGCCAGACCGCGGCGGCTGCCGGCATCGATGCCCTCGGCGAACACCCCACGGAGAAAGGATTCGAGGAACTGCGCGCCCAAGCCCTCGCGGATCGCGAAGGAGAGCACCGCGAGGCCGCGCTCGACGGGTTCGCCGACGGGATCGACGACATCGCCAAAAGGCAGTCCGAGCACTTCCGCCTCGCGCTTCGCATCGGCGAGGATGTAGAGACGTTTTGCAAGCGGTACCGGCAGACCGCGCATCACCATCGGCAACACGAACTTCAGGCGCAGCGCCGCGCCATAGTGTTTCGCGAGTGCCTGCGCACGGCCGACCGCGAGCCATGTGTACGGACTGCGCAGCGAGCAGAAGAAATCGAGGGTCGCAGCCGCGCCGCCGGGCGGGGCGGCGAAGCGCAGCGGCGGCGGCAGGAAGGCGGGCGCGACTCCCTCGACGCCGAGACCTGCTGCGAGCAGTCGGGTTTCCAGATGGTGCAGGCGGTCGAGGCCCCAGTACCACTCGCCTTCAAAGAAAAACATCGCTCCGAGATAATGCCCGAGCCGGCGCCGCAGGCGCTGGCCTGCCGCGATCGCCGCCGCGCTGGTCTGCAGGTCCGGCGGCGCGTGTGCGGGTTGTGGTTCAGGGAGGCCGTAGTGCCGCGCCCAGCGGGCGGCATCACGCGCCGCCCACCGCGTCAGCGCTGCGCCGGCCGGTGCAGCCGATGCGTCGGGTGGCGGTACGGCGTGGGTTTCGATACGCACGTGGTAGCGCTCGCCGAGGATGGGAAGCTGGCCCGCCGCAAGCTGGCTGTAGGGATCGTCGAACTGATGGAAGTAGTGGATCGTCGGCGGCCGGCCGGCCAGGCGGCGTCGAAGCGCCTGCAGACTGCGTGCCCCGTGGCGCCGGCGTGGGCTCGTCAGCCAGCGGGAGACGGCCCGGGCGATGCGGCTGCGCGTGCTGTTCAAGGGTTCGGACACCGTACGCGGGTTGCCGGGCTCACGGCTCAGGCCTGCGGGAGTCCTGCAGCGAGCGCAATGCCCGCCGCGATACCAAGCAGGCGCAGCGTCTCGAACAAGCGTGCGTGGCGGCGGCCTTCCAGCAACCAGCCGATGCTGACGACCGACATCACGATGGCAAGCGCGTAGGCGATCCTCGCCGGCAAGTCGAGGCTGGGCGCGATCGCAAGGAAGTGCGTGACGGCCAGCGCCAGCAGCGCGTACTGCACGACCACGTAGCGACGCACCGGCGCGGGCGTCCCGGGGTCGTAGCGCGTTACTGAACGCGGGTCGAGGTGCGGTATCACGCCAAGGCGGCCGTTTGGTGGCTCCAGCCAGACCCGCAGCGCGGCAACGGCGGAACGCTCGCCGAGGGACTTGCGCAGGACATCCAGATAGACATTGAAGTTGCCCCACAGCGCGTTGCAACTCGCCAGCGGCTTGCGCACCCCGTAAACCACCGGTTCGTCGTCGCGCTCCTCGGTAAAGGTGCCGAACAGCCGATCCCACACGATGAGTATCCCGCCGTAGTTCCGATCGATGCAGTAGTCGTTCTGGCCATGGTGGACGCGGTGGTTCGAAGGTGTCACGAACACCCGATCGACCCAGCCGAGCTTGCGTACAAGTTCGGTGTGGACCCAGTACTGGTAAAGCAGGTCGATCAGGGCGACGGTGGCGAAAACCACCGGCGGTACGCCAGCGACCGCCATCGGCAGGTAGAACGGAGTGGACAGGAACGCACCGGTGGACGTCTGCCGCAGCGCCGTCGAGAGGTTGAAGCGCTCGGACGAATGGTGGACCTGGTGAGCGGCCCACATGGCGTTCACTTCATGGCCACAGCGGTGGACCCAGTAATAGATGAAGTCATAGGCGAGCAGAGCGCCGATCCACACCCACCAGGCATCGACAGGCAGGGTGGCCACTCGCAGGTGCTCGAACACCAAGACGTAGATGCCGAAGGAGATCAGGCGCAGGAAGACGCCCGCAACCTGACTCAGGATGCCGAAGTTCAGGCTGGTGACGGCATCCGGAATGTCGTAGATCTGCAGGCCGCGCCGCCGCGCGATCCACGCCTCGAGCAGGATCGAGGCCATGAACACCGGGATGGCGTAGACAATGGGATTCACCCGTCGAATATAGTTCAACCGGCCGCTTGGACCCACTGGCTGTCGTCCTCGCGGGCCGTTGCCCCCGGGGGCGCCCGGGACGGGAAGGGGGCCGACCCGCGAAACCAAAAGGGGTCGACGGCGCCGGAGGGGATGCTAGAATCGCGCCCCTCGCGTGGGGCGGTAGCTCAGCTGGGAGAGCGTCGCGTTCGCAATGCGAAGGTCGGGAGTTCGATCCTCCTCCGCTCCACCATCTCATCAGCCGCGGTCCGCGGGCGCTCGGTCCGCGCGCCGCCCCCGTAGCTCAGTGGATAGAGCGACCGCCTCCTAAGCGGTAGGTCGTCGGTTCAACTCCGGCCGGGGGCGCCACTACCTCCTGCGCCTGGGCTTGGCGTTGCACTCCAAGGTCGTCGGT